>NZ_JBMHFC010000004.1:0-184046 GCF_049166725.1 Streptococcus atopicus | reverse complement strand
CGCGCTTTTCTGAGTTATGTGCTCTCTTTGATATGGAACACACCTTCGCCAGAGGAGTAGCTGGACTATAACTGAGGATTGAACAAATCCTATTGGCTTATAATTTGAGCTATTTTGAACTTAACTAGCACCACGGGTATATACCGTATATTTAATAGATTTCTTAACCTCTTCAGTTGATTAGATTGAGCTTCTGGCAAACGAATATTCTTCTCAATCAGCTTTTGAGAAAGAGCAAGATTCATACGACTTAATATAAATGGAGTTGCTATTTCCTGCTTTTTCAACTCTTCACGATAAGATAACAAGACTTTCTTCAAATCGGGATTCGTCAAATTTGAAAGCAGATCGTCAACAATAGTGATTGCTTCATCTCGTCTCTCTTTGCCACCTGAAAACCAGTTTATCTCTACCATCAGATTTTCCTCTTTCAATTTATAAAATTGACTTTTAAAATTGTTCAATTGAAATTATCTTGAACATAATTTAAATATAACCATTTTCTTGGTTTTGTAAACATTAAATTCTTAAACAGTAGCTTTGACATCTTGAATGGTATTTTTTAATCATTTAAGACATCAGAACGACCATTTAAGATTAAAATGCTCTTTTTCTTGCGCTTTTTGAGAAAATAACATTACAAAACGAAAGGAAAACATTATAGTGAATTTAAAAAAATCGTTTGTGCCGCAAATAGATGCTAGAGATTGTGGTATTGCTGCTCTGGCTTCCATTGCTAGATACTATGGTTCAAATTATTCTTTAGCACACTTGAGAGAGCTCGCAAAGACAGACAAAGAAGGGACAACTGCACTTGGAATTGTCAAAGCAGCAAAAGAAATGGGCTTTGAAACCCGACCAATCCAAGCAGATATGACATTGTTTGAAACAGAAGAGCTTCCCTATCCTTTCATCGTACATATCAACAAAAATGGCAATCTTCAGCACTATTATGTCGTTTATAAAAACGAGAAAAAGCACTTGCTTATCGGTGATCCTGATCCAACTGTCAAAATAACTAAGATTAGCAAAAAACAATTTGCAAAAGATTGGACTGGTGTTGCTATCTTTCTCGCACCGAAACCTAGCTATAAACCTCATAAGGATAAGAAGAACGGGCTTGCTAGCTTTTTACCACTCATCTTTAAACAGCGTTCTTTGATTTTTTATATTGTCTTAGCTAGTTTGCTCGTGACCCTCATCAACATTGTGGGCTCCTATTATCTGCAAGGTGTTTTGGACGAATACATCCCAAATCAGATGAAATCAACTCTTGGGATTATTTCAATTGGGCTTATCATTGCCTACATCTTACAGCAAATGATGAGTTTTTCAAGAGACTACCTGCTAACAGTTCTCAGTCAACGATTAACAATTGATGTGATTTTGTCTTATATTCGGCATATTTTTGAATTACCAATGTCCTTTTTTGCGACGAGACGCACTGGGGAGATTATTTCTCGTTTTACAGATGCCAACTCCATTATTGATGCTCTAGCTTCAACTATCCTGTCTCTCTTTCTTGATTTGTCCATTGTGATGATTGTCGGCAGTGTTCTTTTACTGCAAAATGCCAATCTCTTTTTACTCACCTTGCTTGCAATTCCTATCTACGCTCTCATTATTTTTGCTTTTATGAAGCCTTTTGAAAAAATGAATAACGATGTTATGCAAAGCAATGCTATGGTAAATTCTGCCATTATCGAAGATATCAACGGAATTGAAACCATTAAATCTTTAACCAGCGAAGAAAGCCGTTACCAAAAGATTGATAGCGAGTTTGTTGATTATCTGGATAAGACTTTCAAATTAAGTAAATATTCTATTATGCAGACAGCACTCAAACAAGGAGCACAATTTATTTTGAATGTGGTCATTCTCTGGGTCGGAGCCTCTTTGGCTATGTCTCAAAAGATTTCAATTGGTCAACTGATTACTTTCAATGCTCTCCTTTCATACTTTACTAGTCCACTTGAAAGTATCATCAATCTTCAAACCAAACTGCAATCAGCTAAAGTTGCCAATCATCGACTGAATGAAGTTTATCTGGTAGAATCCGAATTCAAAACCAAGCAAGTCCTTACGGAGAAAAAATTCTTAGCTGGAGATATTACTTTCCATAACGTCTCCTATAAATACGGATTTGGACGAGATACTTTATCAGATATTAGTTTGACTATCAAGAAGGGAGATAAAATTAGTCTTGTCGGCGTCAGCGGTTCGGGAAAAACAACACTTGCTAAGATGATTGTTTATTTTTATGAGCCTTATCAAGGGCAAATTCGCCTCAATGGAAATGACCTCAAGACGATTGACAGGAAAGTTCTTCGGCAATATATCAACTACCTGCCTCAGCAAGCTTACATCTTTAGCGGTTCCATTCTAGAAAACCTCACATTAGGAGCCAATCAAGCAGTTTCTCAATCAGACATTCTTCGTGCTTGTGAAATTGCAGAAATCCGCTCAGACATTGAACAAATGCCTCTGGGATACCAGACAGAATTGTCTGACGGAGCTGGATTATCTGGTGGACAAAGGCAACGAATTGCACTTGCACGCGCTCTGCTGACGAAATCTCCTATTCTCATTTTAGATGAAGCAACGAGTGGATTAGATGTTTTAACAGAGAAAAAAGTCATTGATAATCTCATGAAATTACCCGACAAAACCATTATTTTTGTTGCTCATCGTCTCAGCATCTCAAAGCGTACAAATCAGATTATTGTCCTCGACCAAGGAAAAGTAATTGAAACTGGTTCTCATACTGAATTGATAGGAAGAAAAGGTTTTTATTATCATCTATTTAATAAATAAGGAGTAAATTATGAATCCCAATCTGTTTAAAAGTTCAGAATTTTATCATCGAAGATACCACAACTTTGCGACTGTTCTCATTCTGCCTTTGGCATTCTTCGTTCTATTTCTTGTCCTCTTTTCCTTTGTCGGGCAAAAAGAAGTGACTGTCAAATCCATTGGCGAAATCACACCAACGAAAGTCATTGCCATGATTCAGTCAACCAGTGACAATACGGTTCTGACCAATCATTTAGCTGAAAATAAGACCGTCACCAAAGGAGAATTGTTGGTTCAATATACAAAAAATATGGAAGCTTCCCAACAAACAGCCATTGAAACGCAACTTGCCACTTACCAGCGCCAAAAAGCAGAATTAGAAACATTAAAGAACAGTTTACAGCAGGGAACAAATCTTTTTACAAACAAAGATGAGTTTGGCTATGCCAACACATTTAACAATTTTATCAAACAATCAGAAGATTTAACTATCGGCATTTCAAAAAATAATTCCGAAGTTAGTAAACAAGCTTCTTTAACCAACCATACGATTGCTGCTATTGATGATCAAATGAACGAATTAACAAAACAAATGAATGATTATCATGAACTGTATCATGCCATTTCTAGCAACGCTTCAAATTTGCCCCAAAATAATCCTCATCAAGCAACCTTTAACCTATATAAAAATGAATATCAAGTCAAACCTGATCCGTCAACTACAAATCAATACCTATCTCAGATTAATACGAATATATCCAACCTCAAATCTTCCCTAGCCAATCTAAACATTCAAAAAGCTGGTACTGGAACTGCAACAACCTATGATAATAGCCTTTCGACTAAAATTGAGGTGCTTCGCACACAATTTATCCAAACAGCAGACCAACAGTTAACAAGCCTTACGACCCAAATTACCGATTTGCAAAATCAATTGAACCAAGCAAATGCTCAACTTCAAAATAATCAACTGACTGCTCCCGAAACAGGGATTCTTCATATCAGCAGTGCGCTCAAAGGGAAGTCTTTACTCCCCAAAGGAACGGAAATTGCTCAGATCTATCCAGATATCACGAAAACAAAAGAAGTTCTTATCACCTATTACGTGCCTTCAGCCTATATGACCAATTTAAAAAAGGGACAAACTTCCCGACTTATCTTAGAAAAAATTGGAAATCAGACAATCACTATTATCGGTAAAATTAATAGCATTGACACTTCTGCTACTGAAACAAAACAGGGAAACCTGTTTAAAATCACTGCAAAAGCTTCCGTATCTAAAAAAGATAGCCAGATCTTGAAGTACGGTTTGCAAGGACGAGTAACGAGTGTCATTGCGAAAAAATCATTCTTTCATTACTACAAAGATAAACTGCTCAATAATGTCGAATGACTGTTTAAGGATTTTACTCATCAGAAGATTGTCTTATATGATAAGACATTTTACAAAGAGGAAAAATTATTATTGTCGGAGAAAATATTGATTATGAGCTATTATTTAAAAATCATTATCTCGTTTTTGGCGTGATTGACAGAACAAACGATCATTCTCTGAATTTCCTCAAACAACAAATCTGGTTTTATTTGGAAGGAATTTATAGGTAATTTTACTATAACAGAAAAAACGAACCTTATCAGATTCGTTTTTTCTATCTCATTGCACACTTTATTTTGCTGCTACGTACAATTCATTGACCTTGTTCCAGTTGATGACTGAAAAGAAGGCTTTGATGTAATCTGGACGAACATTGCGGTATTTCACATAGTAGGCATGTTCCCAAACATCAATTCCTAAAATTGGTGTCTTTCCTTCAGAGATTGGTGTATCTTGGTTAGCAGTTGAAGTCACTTCTAATTTGCCGTCTGGGTTGACCACGAGCCAAGCCCAACCTGAACCAAAGCGACTTGTCGCAGCTGTTGTAAATGCTGCTTTGAAATCCTCAAATGAACCAAATGTTGCTTCAAGGTCTGCTGCTAATGCTGCTGATGGCTCTGTCTTTTCTGGTGTCATCAATTCCCAGAAAAGCGCGTGGTTGAGATGACCACCACCGTTATTGATAACAGCTTGACGAATATCCGCTGGAATCGTTTCTACATCTGACAAAAGTTGCTCCAAATCCTCACCAATTTCAGGGTGTTTTGCCAGAGCCGCATTTACATTATTGACATAAGTATTGTGGTGTTTGTCATGATGCAAGTGCATCGTTTCTTCATCAATATATGGTTCCAAAGCATCGTAAGCATAAGGTAGATCAGGTAAAATAATTGCCATTGGTTTGTTCCCCTTTTTCATTTTATATGAAAATGATAACGTAGACCAACAAAATTTTCAACTTATTTGCTTATAAGTTGTGGGTAGCAATCTTTAATAAAGCCAAGTCAAAGAGGTAACCTTTCTCATAAACTCCAGACTTGATTTGGTAATCTGTTTCAATCAAGCAAGCAAGTGCTTTTTTCAGAAAATCAAGCTGTAAAGAACGCACATCACGCAAAGCATATTTGATTTGAAAAGGATTCACCTTTCGTCCTAAATAACTGGACAAATCCGCTACAATCTGACTTTCGTTACATCCATTTTCAAAGAGGATTTTCACTTGTGTGAATATGCGGAACTGTCCCAGCATAATCGCAATCAACTTGATTTCGTCTTCACCTTGCAATGTCAAGTCTCGCACCAGGCTTCTTGCCGCATCTACCTTTTGCTGCAAAATCATCTGAGTCAAGTCAAAAATATTGTCCTGCAAAGTCTTTGGAATCGCTTCAGCAATGTCATCACTTGTAATGATGCCATCTTTTTTATAGTCCTTTAAAAAAGCTAGGTTTTTGCTGATTTCACTAAAATCGAAACCAGACTTAATAAGCAATTCTTCTAAAACTTGCGAACGAAGTTCTAACCCCTGTTCTTGAACTTGCTTACTAAAGTAGGTGCGTAATTCTTGTTCTTTGGGCTCACTTGCTTCAAACACTTTGCCATCCCGTTTGAGCAGCTTTACAATTCGTCGTTTGCTGTCCAACTTCCCTTCTGCAAAAATGACCAATTTCGTTGTATCTGCAGGATTCTCCAAATATTGCTCAAAAGATCTTAGCTCAACATCCGTCAAATAGCGTTTTTTAGCTGTTGTCACATCCAAAAAATGATCCAAAATGACGATCTTCTCTTCAGAAAAGAAGGGCAAACTCACTAAATCAATCTCCACATCTGGATAAACAGCTTCTTTCATATCAAAATAAGCCATATTTAAATCTGCCGCATTATATCGAATTTGGCGTAAAAATTGTGATTTCATCCAGTCAAATTGTCCTGTATCATCACCAGTCAAAATCGTCAAACTAGGTAGATTTGTCAGATTTACAGCTTTGCACTCTTCAATCGCTAACACAATGACCTCCTTTTATAAATTTACTTTTCTCTTTTCACATGTTGTTTATTCTATTAAATACCTTTATAAATCTCAACTAAGTGCTGAACTTTAACAAGAATTTGGTGTTTTTTCAACTCTCGAGCTCCCTTACGACGAGAGGTTGGTGGAATGATTTCATCCAAATCTGTTCCACTATTTTCCGCATATCCACGTTGAATCGCCCGATCAATGAATAATTGATAGCCATCTACTAGCTTTTCAGACTCAGCCAACTCATGGATAGCTCTTGCCTTACACTCCTTACCATAAGCATAAAAAGCATTGATAATCTCATCATGATCTTTCAGATTCGCTAAATCAGTATCATTGATAAACCCAATAACCAACTCTTCTTTGGCACGAATATCAATACTAGAACGAATCACACGACTAACTTCTGCTTTCATTGCCTCTTTGGACTCAGAATTCTTAGATTTTTCAACAATCAATGCCAGAATATAATCTAGATTAATCTCATCTATTTTTAAGAGTTCAATTTCAAATTCAACATCTGAAAGGTCAAGCTCTAAATCTTTAGCCTTTTCATAGTTTTTAAGGTTTAAGAATTCATCTCGAATTTCCACATAGGCACTTCTTAAATCCTGAAGATAACCTTCAGAAATAGGTTTGTCGATTTCTTGGAATTCGTCATAATTTCGAAGAACATTATCAAGCTTCAACAACTCACCAAATAACTTAACAAACTCTTTTTTCTCATGCTCTGTTTCAATTTCTTGCGGATTCGGGAATCTTTCCAGAATTTCCTGACAAACCGCAGTATATCCTTTGACCTCAATACCCGTTACTTGATCCACGAAACCATCCATGTATTCGCTAAAACTTTTTTCTAAGATGATTTCAAGCTTATTGGTGTCTCCAAAAGTCTTAATAGCTTCTTGCGTAGCCTTTTCTAAATCACGGAAACAAACAATATTCCCAAAAGGTTTCACTTTATTAAAAATGCGATTAGTTCTTGAAAAGGCTTGAATCAAACCATGATAACGTAGGTTTTTATCTACAAAGAGAGTATTCATAGTTGGAGCATCAAATCCCGTCAAGAACATCCCTACTACAATCAGCAAATCCACTTCCTTGGACTTAACACGTTTAGAAAGGTCTCGATAGTAATTTTGGAACTCCTTCCCATCAGTCGAAAAGTTGGTCTTGAACATTCGATTATAGTCATCAATCGCTTTTTCCAGAAATTCTTTAGAAGATTGAGGCATGGCTGTATCTTGAGGTTCTAGCTCTTCGTCTTGAATTTCGCCATAGGCTGACTGTTCTTCGTTTGGCGCAAAGCTAAAGATGGTAGCAATTTTCAAGCGTTTAGCTTCTGGTAAGGATGCTTGTTGTCGCTGGAGTTCGTCGTAGTATAGTTTTGCTGCTTCAATACTTTGTACCGCTAACATGGCATTAAATCCAAACAGTTGCTTTTGCTTATGAGTATAGTGTTGATTTCGATGCGTCTTGTCATTATAAACTCTCAACAGGTACTCAGTAATGGTTGCTATCCGTTCTGGATGGAGAAGGAGTTCTTTCTCCATCTTTTTGAGTTTCTTCTCATCGAGCTCTCGGCCAACTGCCTTTTCTGCGTGTCTATATTTATTGATTTCAGGCTTGATATAGTTATAGTCAACCTTAAACTTCAATACTTTTTTATCTCGAATAGCATCTGTGATAACGTAGTTATGAAGTTGTTCTCCAAAAACTTCTTGTGTCGTTTCACCCGTCAAGCTATTTTCTGGGAAAATCGGTGTTCCTGTAAATCCAAATAAGGCGTACTGTTTAAAGGCCTTCTTAATTCGCTTTTGCGCCTTCCCAAACTGCGAACGATGACACTCATCAAAAATCAAGACACATTTCTTAGCATAGATTTCATGATTTGGATTCGCTGTTATAAATTTGTTTAACTTTTGAATGGTTGTGACAACGATTCGATCATCATTTTCTTCGATACTTCGTTGGAGTTCTTTGGTATTGTTGCTACCATTGACTGAATTCGGCTGGAATTTTTGATACTCCTTCATGGTCTGATAGTCAAGGTCTTTTCTATCAACCACAAAAATCACTTTGTCAATGTAGTCCAACTCTGTCGCCAAGCGTGCAGCCTTAAAGCTGGTCAAAGTTTTTCCTGACCCCGTTGTATGCCAGATATAGCCACAAGCATTGATAGAGCCAAAGGTCTTCATTTCATTGGAAGAATGAATCTTTCGCAAAATACTCTCCGTAGCAGCTATCTGATAAGGGCGCATAATTAGCAAGGTATTATCAGCATCAAATACACAATACTTGATCAACACTTCCAAGAGAACTCGCTTGCTCAAGAATGTAACAGTAAAGTCTTCTAGGTCGTGGATTGTTTTATTTTTGCGGTCTGCCCACTCACAGGTGAACTCATAGTGATTTTTATTTTGAGCTGTCGTATTGGCAAAATAGCGTGTATAAGTCCCATTAGAAATGACAAAAATCTGAATGTATTTATATAAAGAATTTTCGCTATTGAAGCTTTCCTTACTATATCTATGAATTTGTTCAAAAGCCTGTTTAAGACTAACTCCACGTCTCTTCAATTCAATCTGAACTAACGGAAGGCCGTTTACTAGGATAGTCACATCATAACGGTTGGTATGACTCCCCACCTGCGTCACTTGGTTGATGACCTGCATGCTGTTGTTATGAATATTTTTCTTATCAAGGATGAAAATATTCTTAAATCGTCCATCATCAAAGACAAAGTCATGGATATGATTTTCTTGGATTTTTCGAGTTTTTTCAACTAATCCTTCATTGGGACAGTCCAGATACTCGACCACAAAGCGATTCCACTCAGCCTCCGTAAAGGTCACCTTATTGAGCTTTTCAATTTGAACCTTGGCATTTGCTAAGAGTTCGGCAGGCGTATGGATATCTAGTCTTTCGTAGTTAAGATGATGTACCAAATCAGAAATCAACTGATTTTCCAGGTCAGCCTCTGACTGGTATTCTCTATCTGTGCGATACTCTGGTTGATACTCAGCCAAGAGAATCCCTTCATTTGTTTCCGCAATTACTTCATGTACTTTTGAATAATCAACCATAGTATGTTTCCTTTTTTGTTTTAATTGAGATTCTTTCTCAAAATCATTAAAGAATTTATCTAGTAAAGTTTAATAATTGTTCTCGCCAGTATTCATACTGTTTCTGTCTTAGTTCGATTTCTTTTGGAAGGCCCTCAGAAAGAGAATTGGTTAAGGTGTTGAAATTGTCAAGGGTAGAGACGATTCTTTCTTGTTCTGTAATGGATGGTAAGTAAAAAGTAATTTTATCAATAGCATCCTTAGATAATCTCGGAATACTGGCCTTTCGAACTTGCGATTTGAGTCTATCTTGCTTACTTAACAAGACATAGTACATAAATTTATCAGAAATATTATCTGACGTCTCTAATGTGTAGACATCATCTGCTGCCCAAAAGTCCATAGCGCTATACCCAATTTCACCAGCCGCCCCTGCACAAATTACAAAGCTAGTATTTTTCACTCTGTTTGATTCAGTATAATATCCTAAGGGCGTCAAACTGTTTTGATAAACTGGAAAACTTCCTGTAGTAGCTAATTGTTGTCTCACAAGACGTTTCCCGCGTTGTAAATTGACAACTTGTCCCAACTCCACTCGAATTGGGCCAAACACCCACTGTAAAAGTTTGATAATTGCAGAGTTGTCCCACTCCTCTACTCTACTCTACTCTACTCTACTCTACTCTACTCTACTCTACTCTCAGTGTACTCGCCTTCGGCGACGAATGTCAAGAGTTTTTCTCGAAAATATTCGTACTGTTTTTGACGCAGTTCTATCTCCTTGGGAAGTCCGATATTTAAGTCGTTACAAACCTTGTCAAAGTTATCAAGGACTTGGACAATGCGAGATTGGATTTCGAGAGATGGAAGTGGGATTTTGAATTTTTCAGTATCATTACTAGAAATTTGTGGCATCTGCATATTATTAGCAATGTTTTGGAAATATCCTTTATTGTGAACTAAATAATGATAAATATATCTCAGGTTTATATTTTCATCATCTGAACTGTACGACCAAAATTCATTTTTAAAACTAAATGGTTTTGTACAATATTCAAAATCAATAACCCCTCTAGATTTTACAACAATTGCTACTTCAGTATGAATATCTTTATCAGGTATATCTCCATAGTTCACATCAGCGTACGTTTTTCCCCCTGCAAAGATACGGATAGGAGCTCCGTCTTTGTGAAGTACTTTCATCTGACTAGCCGTAATTTTAGTACCTTTTCCTTTTTTAAGACATTCGTTCAACGTCTTCCACTCAACCTGATAAACTTCATCCTCAAATGATAAGAGTTTATCTCGATAATAAGAATATTGCTTTTTACGTGAGGTCAATTCTGAGGTCAATTCTGTGACATAATCGGTGAATTTGTCAAGTATTTGCACGATTTTTTCTTGAATTTTTCTAGGAGGGATCGGAATAAGAAATTTTGAATAAGTTCCAATCCATTGTCTGCCGTGTTGTTCTGGTTTATAAGTTATTGTACCCAAATAATGCCATACATAGCGTAATAAAACTTCGTTTTCAAATTCATCTTTTATTGTTAACATTTTCATTGCTGATGATTTTACTTTAAATTTAAAATCTACCCATTGTTTTGATGTCGTAAAATCATCAAAAATTATAACAGGATTGTTTTTGCTAGCTTGATAAATACCATCCTTTTCATTTGTATAGCCTAATATAAATGATTGTCCAGCAGTTAAAACAGGAATTTCATTACTATCATCATAAGCTTTACTTGATACAATATATTTGCTTGGTTGCTCATAATCTACCACTTTCCCCAACTCTTTCCACTCAACGGGACAGTTTTGGATTTCTTCTAGGATGTTCATAACATACTTCCTCATTTCTTTAGTACTTCTTCCCATTTCTCTACAAATCCGATATGATGCAGATGAATCACTGCTTGATAGCGTTTAATGAGTGCTGACAATTCACATAAAAATCCTTCATTCCATTTTTTCTTATCAGGATAGAGGTTTTTAACTGCATAAAGTTGTGCCATTAGTCTATTTTTCAATTTACTATTTTCATTCATAAAAGCAGGTAGTTGACCAGGGATCTTTGTAAAGCTTGTGTAGTATAATCGATTATAATGAGCGCAGTAATTTCTTAAAACCACTGCAACTTCTAAATAGGTTCTAACTTGAGTAGACTTTATACCAACATTTTTAGCAATATCTTGCTGGATATCTATCGGAGAATCTGCAAAAAATTTCGAAGTCATTCCAAAAGTAAAAAATTCTACTAAAACCCAAATAGGAAATTCTCCATCATATTTTAGCTGATGATGCTTATAAATCGGGCTTTTCTGCCTATGCTCCAACTCCTTTTCAATATCTTCTAAAAATTCATTATGTTTATGAAATTTATTAAAAGCATCCACTTCTTTATAAGCTAAAGCTCCGTATTTGTTTCCATGATGATAAGCAACTTGAGTCCTAAAATACAACTCAATATCCTCTAAATACTTGAAAACAAGCAAGCGTAACTCTGCATCAAAACAAGCAATTCCATAGATTTTCTCCAAAGAAACCTTACTAGAGTCATACTTCTGCGTATCTTTATCACGAAAAGGTAAAAAATAAGCAGTTAGCCGATAATAATTAACCTTTTGTAAAATATCAATCGCATACTCATTTGATTTGATATCTTTACAACCGTGTTCAATTAATTTGGCTACCTGCTCATCCCAAGTTTTAAATTCTTTAATTTTCATAATAACTTCCGTATAAAAAAATGTCCGCCTTGTCACATCAAAGAGAGGTGGGCGGTCCTATTAACTCCATTATACCGTTTTTAGCAGATAATTCAAGGATTTTTTACTTTTTTTAAAATTATTTTGAATATAGTATACTCGATAACCAATCACTAAAATCATATCGAGGTTATAGTAGGCAACTTTTTTTGACTGAGTTTTACCAGCCATTACACCATAATGAGTGGTTGTCAACTGATAGTTTACAACCACTGCTTCATCCAACTCATCATCTTCAAAAATGGCCTTGATATATTTACTAATGTTTTGCTTGGAGCTCTGAAAGAGCTTAGCTAGTTCTTGCTGGGTCAGCTAGACCGTTCCATTATCAAAGTGGAGTTCAATAGCAGACTCTCCGTCATCAGTTCTATAGAGAATCACATCATTTGCTATGGCTCAGTTCCTCTACAATCTTATCTATCTCTGCACGCAAGTAATCAATCTTAGTAACGGTCTCAGCGATTTCTTTATTGAGCTCATCAATATCAATCTTCTCACGTGTATCTTCTTGTTCGACATAGGTTGACACAGATAGATTGTAATCTTGCTCAGAGCCAATCTCCTCATTATCAACAAGAGCTGCTTTATAGTCTACACTTTGATAATTAGTGAACAATTCAACAATATGCTCGATATTGCTATCTGTCAAAACATTGTTATTGGTCTCTTTTTTGAATTCTTTACTCGCATCAATAAAGAGTATTTTATTTTCAAGTTTATTCTTCGCCAAAACTAAAATCGTAGTTGCGATAGAGGTTCCAAAGAAGAGATTATCTGGAAGAGCAATGACTGCTTCAACGAAGTTATTATCTACCAGATACTGACGAATGGTCTTTTCAGCACCCCCACGATAGAAAATGCCTGGGAAACAAACAATGGCTGCCCGACCTTTATTAGACAAGTGGTTAAGACTATGCATGATAAAGGCAAAGTCAGCTTTTGACTTAGGAGCTAGTTTCCCTGCTGGCGCAAAGCGGTCATCATTGATAAGGGTCGGATCTCCGTCTCCCACCCATTTGACAGAATACGGAGGGTTAGAAACAATAGCATCAAAAGGCTTTTCTTCCAGATGCTGAGGGTTTAAAAGCGTGTCTCCTCTCTTTATATTGAAACTATTATAGTTAATATTATGCAAGAACATATTCATGCGAGCTAAGTTGTAGTTGGTCATATTGATTTCTTGACCAAAGAAACCGTCCTCTAGGATATGATCTTCATATTGTTTTTTCATTTGAAGGAGGAGCGACCCCGAACCACATGTTGGGTCATAGACCTTATTAATCTTGTCCTTACCAACCATGACTAGCTGTGCCAGTAATTTAGAAACTGTCTGAGGAGTGAAAAATTCACCACCACTTTTACCAGCATTACTGGCATAGTTTGAAATCAAGAATTCATAGGCATCCCCAAAGGCATCAATGTCATTGTCCTCAAAGTTGCCAAAGTTAATACTATTGATACCGTTAAGAATATCAGAAAGGCGTTTATTTTTTTCTGGGACAGTTCCACCAAGGATGTTGCTTCGTGTATCCAAGTTATCAAACAAGCCCTTGATATCATCTTCCGATTTGAATCCAATCGCTGACTTCTCAATAGATTGGAAAATATTGGCCAATTCTTCGTTTAAATTTTCATTTTGTGAAGCATCCTTGACTACATTTTCAAATAGTTGACTAGGAAGGATAAAGAATCCCTTAGCCTCAACTGTCCCAGATTTAAAATCTTGCTCAGCCTCTTGGTCACTCAATTCAGCATAACAGAATTCTAAGTCGCCAGCTTCATGCTCAGCATGGTCAAAATAGTCTGCCATGTGTTCGGAAATAAAACGGTAGAAAAGGATTCCCAGTATATACTGTTTGAAATCCCATCCATCCACAGCTCCACGTACATCGTCAGCAATCGCCCAGATTTTACGGTGTAATTCTGCTCTCTGACTAGCTTCTGTATTATGTATTGACATATTCATTCCTTCATTTTCTTACTACTCTCTATTGTACAAAAAACAAATGCTTGTTTCAATTGACAACAAGCATTTTCTTTTTAAATCAACTCTGTCCCTGTCCCACTCTGCCTGATTTTGCCAGCTTTCATCAGACCGCCTAAAGCTTTTTTAAACTGTCCTTTGGAAATGCCAAAGGTAGTCTTTATATCCTCTGGAGACGACTTATCATTCAAAGTCATAAAGCCTCCTTGACTTTCTAGGTATGTCAGAATCATCTGGGCGTCATTTTCCAGCATCTCAAAAGAGCGAGGTTTGAGCGAAAGGTTTAAAGTCCGATCCACCTCTCTAAAACCAATGACACGCGCATCCAAGACCTGACCTAAACGCGGCTCTGTGTAACGCTCGCTGGGGTGGATAAAGCCCAGCATATTATTTTCAGGCAGATAGACAAAGGTTCCAGATAACTTCAAACGATAAACAATAGCCGGCCAATTTTGATTTTGCATATTATTATAAGCTGGACGAGCTAATTTCTGGAAATCTTCTTGGTAGGCTAAAAGCCCCCAAATGCGATCTTTTTTGTCTACATCCAGACGAATATAGAGGCAGTCGCCTTTTTTAGGCCAAAGTTCTTTTATTTCTGGCAAAATGTCAAGAGACACTACAATTTGCTTATCTGGAAGTCCTGTGTCAACAAAAACACCTAAGTCCTTGCGAACATCAGTCACTGTTCCCCAGCCAAAAGTCGTCTGGGTCGCTGTTACATCAAGAGTCGTCAAGCGAAGTTTCTGCTTCATGTCGCTGTAGGCAAAGCCCTTGACCGATTCGCCCAACTGATGCTTACCCTCTTCTTTAGCTAAAGCATACGTTTGCCCGTCTTTTTGGACAAAGTAAAAACGATCATTTTCATCGGTTACAAGACCTGTTATAAATGTTGCAAGATTTGTATTCATTTTTTATCTTTCTATCGTTTGAAGTAGATATGAAACATGTCTTCCCACTTCAAAAGAAGAAGCTGGAACAAAAGTGTTCAGCTTCCTTTGTTTATATAGTTATCATTTCTAAGACGCAGTAGTTTGGAGAAACTATGTTGACTTTAGTCAACTAGAGTTTCCCATACACAATTAATGGCACTTTAGTGCCTAATCAATCACTGCTGAGTGAGCTCTAACTCATTGATCAATCAACTTTTACAGCCCTACTCAACTTTGCGGAAGTGGGACGAAATCAAGTTTCTAGGAAACGACTGATTTCGTCCCACCCTCCTTGCTTTCTATTTTTTACTACATACAGAGAAAAGCTTACACTTCAATCAATTCTTTTTCCTTGCTGGCAGTCATATCATCAATATGCTTAACAGCCTCATCTGTCACTTTTTGAATATCTTTTTCAAGTGTCTTCAATTCATCTTCAGTAATTTCTTTTGCTTTTTCTTGCTTTTTAGCTTCATCCATAGCGTCACGGCGAATATTACGAATAGCAATTTTAGCATTTTCGCCGACTTTCTTCACTTCCTTAGCAAGATCACGACGAGTTTCTTCTGTCAAAGCTGGAATGACCAAACGAATAACCGTACCATCGCTTGCAGGGGTAATACCAAGATCAGAAGCGTTGAGTGCGCGCTCAATATCTTTGATAGAAGATTTGTCAAACGGCGTCACCAAAAGGACACGCGCTTCAGGAATCGTGATAGACGCGATTTGATTGAGTGGAGTTTCTACTCCATAATACTCAACTGAAATCCGGTCCAAAAGGCTGGCATTGGCACGACCAGCACGAATGCTACCAAATTCACGCGCCAAACTTTGGTGTGATTGTGTCATTCTTTCTTTCGCTTTTTCTACAATTGCATTTGCCATAAATTATTCCTCTTCTTTTTCTACATTATTTGAAACGGTTGTTCCGATTTGCTCACCAAAGACAACGCGTTTGATATTACCAGGTTCGTTCATATTAAAGACAACAAGGTCAATGTCATTATCCATTGAAAGAGTTGAAGCTGTTGAATCCATGATACGAAGGCCTTTGTTAATCACATCACGGTGGGTTAATTCATCAAATTTCACCGCAGTCTTATCTTTCTTCGGATCAGCATTATAAACACCGTCTACACCATTTTTTGCCATAAGAATCGCATCAGCTTCAATCTCAGCCGCACGAAGGGCAGCTGTTGTATCTGTTGAGAAGTAGGGAGAACCAACTCCAGCACCGAAAATAACGATACGTCCTTTTTCCAAGTGTCGCAGAGCGCGTCCACGAATATAAGGTTCTGCTACTTGCTGCATCGCAATCGCTGTTTGTACTCGCGTATCCACACCCACTTGTTGAAGTGAATCCGCCATGACCAAGGCATTCATGACTGTTCCTAACATTCCTGTGTAGTCAGCCTGCACACGATCCATTCCTGCTTCTGCCGCAGGCTCTCCACGCCAGAGATTCCCACCGCCGATAACAAGGGCAATTTCAATACCCAAATCATGTACTTCCTTGATTTCCTCTGCTATTTTTTGAACGGTTGAAATGTTAATTCCAATCCCTTTCTCACCAGCAAGAGCTTCACCTGATAATTTGATTAAAATACGTTTATATTTCGGGGCTACCATTTTTATTCTCCTTATTTTATCTGTACTATTTTACCATATTTTGAGATTTTTATATAGTCAAATTCTTTAAAAAATAAAAATTTCGATAAAAGGGAGAAGATAGTTTGCTATGCTATTTGAGCAACCAGCTATGGTGTCGTTCATTCATTATGCAACGAATATTGAAATCAGAAACTTTTGTCTCAGCTTCTTTGCCGTTTGTTTCATGTGTAAAAATCAGAACCTAAGCTAAAAAATCTAATAAAACCTGAGTGAAATCACTCGTTGAAAGCGCAGGAACACCTTCTATCTGACTAGCAAAATCATCTGTCATCTTTTGAAGTGCTAACGCTTTTTCAATCGCTTTTATAATAACTTGCGCAGCTTCGGACCACCCAATGTAATCAAACATCATGCAGGCAGACAACAAGAGTGAACAAGGATTTGCTTTATTTTGATTTGCGATATCAGGAGCTGTTCCATGCGTTGCTTCAAAAATAGCATGACCTGTTTCATAATTGATATTAGCTCCAGGAGCAATACCAATGCCGCCAACTTGAGCAGCCAGAGCATCACTAACATAATCTCCATTCAAATTTGTCAAAGCTACTACTTGAAATTTTTCAGGATTTAATAGAATTTGTTGTAAAAAATTATCTGCAATCACATCTGTCACAATCAATTTCCCAGCTGCTAATTCCTTTGCAAACTCCTTCTCTGCAAGCTCATAGCCCCATTTTCTGAAACCACCTTCTGTAAATTTTTGGATATTCCCTTTATGAACCAGAGTTACGTTTTTTACATTGGCAGATAGAGCATAATGGATCGCTGCACGAATCAACCGTTCACTTCCTTGGCGTGAAATTGGTTTAATACCAATAGCACTCGTCTTCGGAAAACGAATTTTATCAATTCCCATTTTCTCTTGCAAAAATTGTATCACTTTTTGAGCCTCATCAGACTCACTTTCCCATTCGATTCCTGCATAAATATCTTCGGTATTTTCACGAAAAATTGTCATATTCGTCTTTTCAGGATGTCGTAGTGGGCTAGGAACGCCCGCAAAATACCGTACGGGACGTACACAAGCGTAGAGATCTAGTTCTTGACGCAAGGCAACATTTAAAGAACGAATGCCACCACCAACAGGAGTTGTAAGAGGACCTTTAATCGCAACTAAATGATGTTGGATTGTCGTTAAAGTCTCTTCTGGCAACCATTCTCCTGTCAAACGAAAGGCTTTTTCTCCCGCCAATATCTCTTTCCAAAAAATCTTTCTACTGCTTTTATAAGCTATCTCCACTGCTTTATCCAAGACAAGCTGTGCATTTTTCCAAATGTCATGCCCAATTCCATCACCTTCGATATAAGGGATAATGGGTTTATCTGGAACTAGCAACTGCTTATTCACAAGGCGAATTCTTTCTGCCATTTTATCTCCTCCCAATAGGAATATAATGTAAATTTTGAGCGCCAACATAATGAGAGCGAGGTCTAATCAACTTATTATTTTTGCGTTGCTCTTGAATGTGAGCAATCCAGCCAGATACCCGACTCATTGCAAAAATCAATGTATAGATACTACTGTCAATACCTAAAACATGATAAACCGTTGCTGAGTAAAAATCTACATTCGGTATTAAATGCTTGGTGTGCTTCATATAACGTTCGATTTCTTCTGAAATCTGGTACCAAATTTCTTTTTCTGTTCCCTTTGTCAATTCCTCTGCCATTTCTCGCAAATATTTTTCACGAGGATCCTGTGTTTTATAAACACGATGACCAAAGCCCATGATTTTTTCATGTGAGGCTAATTTTCGATCCAAATATGCATTCGTATCGCCCTCTGCTTTAATTTCCTTTAACATGTCAAAGACGCATTCATTGGCACCCCCATGAAGTGACCCTTTTAAAGCGCCGATTGCCGCCGTCACACAAGAATAAATATCGGTTAAAGTGGAAGCACATACCCGCGCTGCAAAAGTTGAAGCATTTAGCTCGTGATCTGCATGAAGAACCAGAGCACGATTGAAAGCTCGAATTTCTAATTCTGATGGTTCCTGCCCATTTAACATATATAAAAAGTTCGCTGCAAATCCTAAATCTTTTCTCGGTTCAATCGGAGTTTGCCCCGATCTCAACCTTGTAAATGTTGCAATAATCGTTGGAATCTTAGCCATCAATTGAATACTTTGTTCATAAGTTGCTTCTAGAGACGTCTCTTCAGCATGGATATTATAGACTCCTAAAAGACTAACTGTAGAACGTAATACACTCATTGGATGCAGATGCTTGCGCGACTGGATGAGAATACATTGTTCCACCGCATCACTAATGGCATAGTTGGCACGTAAATCGTTCACAAAATGTTTCAATTCAATCTGAGTTGGTAAATGCAAATTCCAAAGTAGGTAAATAACTTCTTCAAAACTTGCATTATTCTCCATCAATTCGGAAATATTATAGCCTGCATAAGAAAGAGTATCATCTATAATCTGACTGATACGAGTCTCACAGGCAATCGTATCTTTTAAACCATTGCTTTGTGTCATTGTTTTACCTCTTGCAATTTCTTTCTAACCACCATTGGTAAAATTCCCCCATTTTCATAATAACGAATATCCGCGTCTGCATCAAAACGAAGACGTGCTTTAAATCGTGCAATTCGATCGCCTTCTTTTGCAATAACCGTTATGACTTGTCCTACCTGTGGCTCTTTCGGCAATTGAATATCAAACGTTTCTTTTCCAGTTAATCCAAGATTTTGAGCATTTTCGCCGTCCAAATATTGAAGAGGAAGAATGCCCATCATGACTAAATTGGAGCGGTGAATTCTTTCAAAACTTTCAGCTAAAACCACTTTAACACCCAAAAGATTTGCTCCTTTAGCTGCCCAATCACGACTAGAACCCATACCATAATCGCGGCCTGCCAAAATAATCGTATCCACTTTTTCTTTCTTATAACACATAGCAGCCTCATAAATCGGCATCAGTTCATCCTTATACTTTGTATAACCACCAAGTTTTCCAGCTGCTAGTTCATTTTTTATCCGAATATTGGCAAAGGTGCCCCTCATCATCACTTCATGATTCCCGCGACGACTACCATAAGAATTAAAGTCTTGATAGCTTACACCATGTTCCTCTAAATATGATGCTGCTGGACTATTTCTAGCAATATTTCCTGCTGGAGAAATATGGTCTGTCGTAATTGTATCTCCAAATTTTGCTAAAACAGCTAGATTTTTCAACGGTTGAATGCTTGTATCATCTTCCAAACCATCAAAGTAAGGAGGATTTTGTATATAAGTAGAGGCTTGATTCCAGTGATAGATTTTCGATTTTGTTGTTGGAATTTGATTCCATTTTTCACTATCAGTAAAAACATGCTCATACTCTTTTTTAAACAAACTACTGGTAACGTATTTTTGTACATAATCTGCTACCAAATCATGATTTGGCATAAGATCCATGAAGTAAACAGGTAGTCCATTTCTATCATATCCAAGCGGTTCACTTGTTAAATCAATATTTGTATTCCCAGCTAAAGCATAAGCGACCACCAGTGGCGGACTGGCTAAAAAATTTGCTTTAACCAAAGGATTGATTCGTCCTTCAAAATTCCGATTACCTGATAAGACTGCACTAGCAAGTAAATCCGTATCCGTAATTGCTTTTGCCACTTCTGGTAACAAATTTCCAGAATTGCCAATGCAAGTGGTGCAGCCATATCCAACAACATTAAAACCTAATTTGTCCAGATAGACTTGGAGACCACTCTCCTTCAAATAAGCCGTAACAACCTTACTGCCTGGTGCAAGTGACGTTTTGACTGTTTTTGAAACACGCAATCCTTTTTCCACAGCACGTTTAGCTACTAAGCCTGCCGCCATTAGGACATACGGGTTGGAAGTATTGGTACAACTAGTAATTGCTGCAATAGCGACATGACCCGTTTTAATTTCTTCTTCATAATCGTCAAACAATACCGTCGCTGTTTTCCTCAATTCCTCTCTCGGCAAACCAAAACCTCGAACACCCGCTTCTCGGATAAGACTCGCTTGAAATTCTTGCTTAGCATTTGTCAATTCAATTAAATCCTGTGGCCGTTTGGGACCAGAAATACTTGGAACAATGGTGGATAAATCAATCTCAACAACTTTTGAATAAATTGGCTCCACTTTTTCATCATAAAATAGATGATTCTTTTGAGCATAGAGCTTCGTTAACGCAATATGTTCTTCTTTCCGATTTGTTAATCGCATATAACGAAGGGTCTCTTCATCAATAGGAAAGTAACCGCAAGTTGCTCCATATTCTGGCGCCATATTTGCAACTGTTGCGCGGTCTGCCAAACTAAGTGTTGCTAGTCCTTCCCCAAAGTATTCTACAAATTTTCCAACTACATTTTCTTGTCGTAATCGTTGCGTTACTTTTAAAGCTAAGTCAGTTGCCGTTGTAATCTTGGGCAATTCCCCAACTAAGCGTACACCAATCACTTCTGGAACTGGAAAATAAGAAGCTTCTCCCAACATAGCAGCCTCTGCTTCAATTCCTCCAACTCCCCAGCCAAGAACCCCTATTCCATTGATCATTGTTGTATGACTGTCTGTTCCAAACATTGAATCTGGATAAAGCATGCCGTCTTTTTCAATAACAACATCACTAAGGAATTCAATATTAACTTGGTGAATAATCCCAGTTGCAGGTGGAACTGCACGATAATTATCAAAAGATTGCTCAGCCCATTTCAAAAATTCATACCGCTCATTATTACGTGAAAATTCTTTTGTTATATTTTCTTCCAAAGCAGTCTCACAGCCATAACAATCAACTTGCACACTATGGTCAATGACTAAATCCACAGGAATTTCAGGATTGATAAGTTCTGGATCTCCCCCATTTGTTACAACTGCATCGCGCATACTTGCCAAGTCAACAACAACTGGTACTCCCGTAAAATCCTGTAAAATAACACGACTTGGTTTAAAGGGCACTTCACCTCTCGGTTTAACAGCTTGATAGTGCATTAGATTCTCTATGTGATGTTTTCTTACAACATCACCATCTTCTTTTCGCAAAAGACTTTCTAATAATATGCGAATAGAATAAGGAAGATTGTCTAAGTCTCCACCCATATCTAATGCAGCTTTTTCGAGATCAATATAGCTATATTCTCGCTTATCTTGATATAATATAGATTGATATGTTAGCATGAGAAACCTCCCATTAGGAATAATTATTTTATATTATACAATTTTACAAAAATTCATGCAATAGTTTTTATAAAAATATGTAAGAAAATATAACATTACCGGTTTTCGTTTACTATTTCACATATGTATTCGCCAAAAAATCCAAAGCATAAAAAAGCGATGAATTTCATCAATCCAACGCTTTTGATTTTGCAAAAGAAAAACTCCATCCGAAGATAGAGTTTTAGATTCTAAATTAAAGTGAGTTAACATCAACCTTAATACCCACACCTTGAGTAGTGGTGATAGTAAGATTTGTTATGTAAGTTCCTTTTACTGTAGCTGGTTTAGCTTTTGCAATCACATCGTGGAATGCTTTGAAGTTTTCAACCAACTTATCAGCGTCAAATGAAACTTTACCAATGATAGCTTGTACGTTACCTGCACGATCTGCACGGTAAGTAATTTTACCACCTTTAGACTCTTCAACTGCTTTTGCAACATCCATTGTTACAGTACCAGTTTTAGGGTTTGGCATCAAGTTACGTGGTCCAAGGATACGTCCAAGACGTCCGACAAGTGCCATCATATCAGGTGTAGCAATTACGACATCAAAGTCAAGCCAGCCACCGTTGATTTTTGCAACGAGGTCATCTTCACCAACGAAGTCTGCACCAGCAGCTTTTGCTTCTTCTGCTTTTGCACCACGTGCGAAAACAAGCACACGTTGAGTTTTACCAGTTCCGTTTGGAAGAACCATTGCACCACGGATTTGTTGATCCGCTTTTTTCACATCAATGTTCAAGTTATAAGCAACTTCTACAGTTGCGTCAAATTTTGCAAAGTTTGTTTCTTTTGCAAGTGCTACAGCTTCTTCTACACTGTATGCTTTTGTGCTGTCGATTTTTTCAAGAGCAGCACGAAGTTGTTTGCTTTTTTTAGCCATTTTCTATTCTCCTTGTAAGTGGTTCAATCGATTTTCATCTCCCACGTCCTTCTCGTCTGATGAAGTCTTGCGGGTTTGGGTGTTATTGATTAGTCAACAACAGTGAATCCCATAGAACGAGCAGTACCTTCGATCATACGCATTGCAGACTCAAGGTTTGCAGCGTTCAAATCTGGCATCTTAGTTTCAGCAATTTCTTGTACTTGTGCACGAGTAACTGTTGCAACTTTTGTTTTGTTTGGTGTACCTGATCCTTTTTCAACACCTGCAGCTTTTTTCAAAAGAACAGCAGCTGGTGGTGTCTTTGTTACGAAAGTAAATGATTTATCTTCGTATACAGAGATGACAACTGGAATAATCATGCCAGCTTGATCAGCTGTGCGAGCATTGAACTCTTTCGTAAATCCCATGATGTTGATACCAGCTTGACCAAGCGCAGGACCAACTGGTGGAGCTGGAGTAGCTTTACCAGCAGGGATTTGCAATTTTACAAGTTTTTCGACTTTTTTAGCCATTTTTAAATCCTCCTTTGTGGTTTTGGCGGTAACGTAATATTTTTACCTCCCACAAGTATGCTTATGCATACTTTTCTATTATACACTAAACCTGCTAAATTGCAAGAAAAAACACGAAAAATTTTTCTATCTTTCTCCAGTTTTTATGGTAAAATAAACTTATGACATTATTAAAAATCGCATCTATTTTATTTATCTTTTTAACTATTATTTTAACCATTATTATCACTAAATTATTTCGCCTGAAACGGTTTGGCTTGAATTTTGCGGATCTGGCTTTTCCACTTTTTGTGTTGGAATTCTATATCATCTCTGATAGAGCTTTCTACCACAGTCTCTTGCCAGAATTGGCGTTAGCTCTCTCTGCTTTAGCAATTGCCATTACTGTCTACTTTCTTCGAGTTAAACGCAGTTTTTACTATCCTAAGTTCTTTAAATTTTTCTGGCGAGCTGGTTTTATTTTGACCTTCTTTCTCTACCTCGCCATGGTGATTGGCTTATTTTTAGCAAAATAATAAAAAATATCGGAAGCAGATGAGTCTGTCCGATATTTTTATATTTAATATTTTGTTGAGAACTTATCAAATAGAGCAAATAACTTATTTGTTATGAATTGGAACAATCTCATAAGTGATTCTAACATCAAGGAGAGAATGACTGTGAGGATAATGGTAATCGGTGAGATTTTGGATAACAAAAAGATAGAGTGAAATAACAAGCCTGAAATCACCAAACCGATGATGTTAAAGAGTACGACAATGGTTTTCATTCGATTGAGCGGCTGAATAAGCTTGATGATGATAATGAAACCAACTACTGCTAATAAGATAACAGACGATGTCGCCACTTCTTGCGTAGATAACCGAAAAATCCGACCACAAGCCATGACAATCAAAACGGCTAGTAAATCAACAAAAGCTGCTGGTATCGCATTCTGTAAAACCGTTCTGATGAAACGCCCTCGAATGCGCTGCTTGTTGGGCTCCAAAGCTAACATAAATCCAGGTATACCAATAGTGAACGCACTAATCAAGGAAACCTGTGATGCTTGCAAAGGATAGGTAAAAACAAACAAACTGGACAAAATAGCTAGTGAAATGGAAAAGATATTTTTTACAAGAAATAAACTAGCGGAACGCTGAATGTTATTGACAACCCTACGTCCTTCTGTCACAATATGCGGCATATGCGAAAAGTCAGAATCCAGCAAAACAACTTGTGCAATCTGTTTGGTAGCACCGTTGCCTGACTCCATAGCAATGCTGCAATCTGCAGTCTTCATTGCTAAAATATCATTTACACCGTCACCTGTCATGGCGACTTTGTGCTGATTAGCTTGAAGTGCTTGGACTAATTTTTGTTTCTGTTGAGGGGTCACTCGACCAAAGACCGTATATTTTTCAACTGCTTGAGTGATTTTTTCATCAGTATCCAAGTTTTGCGCGTCTACATAATTTTCTGCATGAGGAATCTCTGCTTTGGCAGCCACTGCAGCAACTGTGACAGGATTATCTCCTGAGATAACTTTGACTTCCACACCTTGAAGAGCAAAATAGGAAAAGGTTTCAGCTGCATTTTCTCGAATTGGATTTTCTAATAAGATGAAGAGTAGGGGGTCTACTGTTTGAGTCAAATCACCTGTAAATGGATGATTTTTTGATTCAGCAAAAACAAGAACTCGTGAACCACTTTCTGCATATTGTTGAAAATAGTTGCGATATTCTTTCAACTTTTCTTTTAATACAAACTCTGGAGCACCTAAAATAAAATTGCCTTCTTTGAAAGAAATAGCACCAAACTTGGTCTTTGAACTAAACGGAAGGGCCTTCACTACGGTCCAAGCCTTTTCTACTACTTCTGAAGCAAAAAAGTCTCGAATTGCTACAATCGTTTCATTTTCATCTGGACTTGCTGCCAAATATTGTTTAAGAGCTTCCTGTGAGGCATTATTGTCTTGCTGAACAGAGAGTACTTGTGCAACTTTCATCGTATTTTCCGTAATGGTTCCTGTCTTATCTACACACAAAACATCTACACGAGAAAGAGACTCAATCCCTTTCATACTATTTAATAAAACCTGCTGTCTTGCTAGACTAGCTGCTCCCAAAGCCAGCGCCAGAGTCATCAAAAGATAAAGCCCTTCTGGAATCATCCCAATAATAGCTCCTACCGTGGAGACAATACTAACTTGAAAACTTTCGTGATTGGTCACATAACTTTGGAAAAACAGAAGAAGCCCTAAAGGAATAATCAAAAATCCAATCACTTTAACCAGATTATTGACCGAACGTACCATTTCCGATTCTTCTTTTCCAGAGACTTCTTTTGCTTTCAATGTCAGTTGATTGATGTAGGATTCATCGCCTACTTTTTCCAAGCGAGCATAGGCTTTGCCAGATACGACAAAACTGCCTGACATGACAGTATCATCTATTTTCTTTGCGATTTCATCTGCTTCTCCTGTCAACTGTGATTCATTGACTTTCAATTCACCTGATACAATCTTAGCGTCTGCATAGATTTGGTCTCCTGTCGAGAAAAGAACGATATCATCTTGTACTAAATCTTTTGTCTCTAGTTGGATTTCTTTACCGTCTCGCACGACAATCGCTGTATAGTGATGAAGCAACTGCATATTGCTCAATATTTTGCGCGCTCTAAGCTCTTGAACAATTCCAATCAAAGAATTGATAATAACAATAGGCAAAAAGAGTAGATTGTTCCACGATTGTACAATTATCAACAATAGAGCAAGAACAAAAAAGATGAAATTAAAGTAAGTAAAAACATTGGATTGAATGATTTGCCAAGTTGTTTTTTCCGTGCTAACCGTTACTTCGTTGACCAAGCCTTTTTGGACGCGTGCTTTAACTTCTTTTTGACTAAGCCCTGTGTATATCTGTTCTGACATATAGCCTCCATTTACAAATCATATTAGTATTCTATCAAAAAAGTTATCCTTAGGTCATAGAAAAGTCATAAAACTGGAAAACATGAGATTTTTCATACCTTTTCTACAAAACTTTAAAATAGAACAGCTACAAAAAAATCCCAACAGAAATTTGTTGGGAAAGGATGTTACATTTTTTAAACCACACCTATTTAGTTTTAGTTATTCATTAAAACTTTTCTTGGCTTGGTGCCTTCTGCTGGACCGATGACACCTGCAGCTTCCAACTCTTCCATCAGTCGAGTCGCACGATTAAATCCGACGGACAATCGACGTTGGAGCATTGAAGCACTCGCTTTTTGAGTTTCTATGACCAAAGCCTTGGCTTCTTCAAAGAGTGGATCACCTTGTTCACTCTCACTACCTGAATCCATGTCATTCTCAGATACTTCGCCTGGGTCAAAATTATCATCATAGTCTGCTTCGGCTTGATTCTTAACAAAAGTGACAATGCGCTCCACATCTTCATCAGAGATGAACGATCCTTGCAGACGAACGGGATGATTTTCATCAATCGGCTTAAAGAGCATATCCCCACGTCCCAAGAGTTTCTCTGCACCATTTTCATCTAGAATCGTTCGGCTATCAGTTCCACTAGAGACAGCAAAAGCAATCCGCGAAGGAACATTTGCCTTGATGAGCCCAGAGATAACATCAACAGACGGTCGCTGAGTGGCCAAAATCATATGAATACCAGCTGCTCGAGCTTTTTGTCCCAAGCGAATAATGGCATCTTCCACTTCTTTGCTGGCTACCATCATAAGGTCTGCCAACTCATCCACAATAACCACAATCAAAGGAAGAGGAACTTGTTTATATTCTGGTTGACTAGCATTGTACTCGGCTACTTTGGCATTGTAACCCGCAATATTGCGCGCGCCAACCTTAGAAAAGAGCTCATAGCGATTTTCCATTTCATCGACCACTTTTTGCAAAGCCCGACTCGCTTTGCGAGGATTGGTCACAACAGGAATCAGTAAGTGGGGAATATCATTATAGACAGACAATTCGACCATTTTAGGATCGACCATCATGAACTTGACTTCATCTGGTCGTGCTTTCATGAGAATACTAGCAATAATACCGTTGACTGCAACAGATTTCCCTGAACCAGTCGAACCTGCTACTAGCAAATGAGGCATTTTTGCCAAATCAAATGTCCGAACAGAGCCATTGACTGCTTTCCCCAAAGGGATTTCGAGTAATTTCTTGTCGTCTGTCTTAGACTGCTCCCAGAGCTCACGGAAAGTAACCGTCGCAATCTCGGAATTCGGAACTTCAATTCCGACTAGAGATTTTCCCGGAATAGGTGCTTCAATCCGCACATCTTTAGCTGCCAAAGCCAGAGCTAAATCGTCAGCCAGATTGGAAATGCGATTGACCCGCACTCCGACAGCTGGCTTGACCTCGTACTTAGTCACAGACGGTCCGATTTCAGCACGTTCAACGCTAGCACGAATGCCAAAGCTAGCAAATGTTTCTTCTAAAATCTTGATATTTTCGCGAACAATTTTCTTTTCTTTAGATTGATTTTTAGGCTTGTCTGGCGCAAACAAATTGATTGTTGGAAGTTTGTAATCTAAACTTTCTTTGGGGGTGAAATTAACCTCAACATCTTCATCTGTGTTATCTTGCTGCTCTTCTTTGTGTTGTTTCTCAGACAAACTCTCATCATAATCATAAATTTCTGGTTCTGCTTCTTCAAACTGAATCGGCGTATGAGCTAAGACCTCATCATCTAAAATTTCTCCCGTTTCAGAATCAATTTGTGGCTCGTCTTGCTCTACCTGAATAGCATTCATCGCTGCTTGCGCAGCTTTTTCTTCTTTTTCTATAAAACGTTGCTGACGCTTTGCTTCTCGCTTCTCACTCCAAGCATAATAGGTTTCACTTAATTTTTCAAAAATATCATAAATCGAATATGGACTGATGAGTAGCGCCCCTAGCAATATTAAGAGGAGCCCGATAAAGTAGGTGCCAATATTTGAAAATAAAAAGGCTATAGGAGTATAGAGTGTCGCTCCTAATAAACCACCACCAGCAAAAGCACTGACTTTAACAGCTGTCAAATCCGTTAAAATCCGTGACAAGGTTGTACTTAGAACCTGTCCTTTTAAATTTAAAACATTTACAAAATAAGCTTGAAACATAAGCAGCAAGCCAATAAAAATACTGAAAAAGCCTGATTTATACCCTTCATGCTTATTGACCCACTTAAAAAAGAAAAGATAAATGAGACTGGCTATAATAACTACATAAGCTAAACTTCCTACCAATAAGCGAATGAGATTGTAAAGAGTGATCCCAACGACACCCCATTTTAATGCTGCAAAAAGAAGCAAAAAAGCTACTCCGAAAGTTATCAACATCCTCCGAATGGCCTTTTGCCGTTCTAACTCTGCTTTTGTAGGTCGTCTCGTTGTCCGACCTTTTTTACTATTTTTCTTACTTGCCATAACTTTTATTATACCATAAGTCGGACACTAATCCAATGAAAGAAAAAAGCAGAAAATCAATGTTCCTGCTTTTAAATAATAATCTTTACTTCCAAATCACATCACCATCACCATCATCTATTGGTAAAACAAACCACAAAATCAAATAAGGGATTAGACCGATTCCATATACAAAAAATGCTACTCCCCAGATCAGTCGCACAATGGTAGGATCTATGTCAAAATAATTTGCTACGCCTGCACAGACACCTGCAATTTTCTTATTCCGCACATCTCTTGTCAATCGTTTAGCCATTCTCTATCCCTCCTTTATAAATTTATTATAACATAAATTTTTTACCACTAAATAAATATCATAAAGAAGTTCCATAATCTGGTTGACAGATATTATCGGCAGCAAGATTAAAAAAGTTGCTGTTGCAGTTGACCTAGAATAAAGCGAGAAATTGGTCCAACAATCAGAAAATTCAAGGGAAAAGCCACAATAAAATTGGTCAACCAAGCTCCAAAGTAATTGGATACTGAAAGCGGTACGCTGTTAAAAAATATACCATAAAAAGGCATCAATGAAACCATAATCAGAACCATACCACCTGAAACAACGAGGATCTTCTGCCAAGGTTTATGGCGTTCTGTTAAAAATTTAAAAGCAACTCCCTTCACAACTGGTCCTGCCACAAGAAGGTCTAAGAGAAAAGTGGTAATCAATCCAGGAACATATCCCATTGCTAGATGAGCCCATGAAAAATATCCTACAACGGACAGGTTCCAAATGCTCATTCCAAATACCATCATGCTGCACATAAGGGCTGTAAAAAAATAATGATTCCTTAAAATTCTTCGGCATAAAAACTCCATTTCTTTGTTGATAAACGCTATTTTAGCACAAAAAATTTTTTTCTCGTAAGCAAATTTACAAAACTTTTCATAAGAAAATGTTTTCATACTTTAAACGATTGAACTATCTTTACATCAAAAAAGTAGCCCGATAGTGCCTTTCAGTTAGCATGGACAAACTCTCAAAAGGTTTGAAAAAGGCTTTTATTTATAGTAAAATGTGAATAGTTCAACATTCAGAAAGGAAATCTATGAAAAAATTACTTATCTTAGGACTGGCTGCTGGTTTATTTTTGACAGGCTGTACAAACTTACAAAGAGCTATTAGAGGAAATGACTATGTAGACTCCAGCCTTGCTTCCGAATCCAGCTCAAGAGCAGCGGAAAAACAAAAAGAAGAGCAAAAAGCTGCTTTGAGCGATAAAAATGCTAACTTTCCACAGCTGTCTGACAAGGTCGCTGACGATGAAGCGGAAGTGAAAATAACCACAACTGAAGGTGCTATTTCTATGAAGCTTTTTCCAAAATATGCTCCACTTGCAGTTGAAAATTTCTTAACGCATACTAAGGAAGGTTATTATAACGGCGTGACTTTCCACCGTGTCATTAAGAACTTTATGATTCAAACAGGAGACCCTAAGGGAGACGGTACTGGTGGTGAATCCATTTGGAAAGGCAAAAATTCTAAGATCGACTCTGGAAGTGGCTTTAAAACAGAGATTTCGTCTTATCTCTACAATATCCGTGGCGCATTAGCCATGGCTCGTTCTTCCAATCCAAATTCCAACGGTAGTCAATTTTTCATCAACCAAAATACCAAGGACAGTTCTAATCAGCTCTCTAGTACAACTTATCCTGAAAAAATCATTGAAGCCTATAAAAAAGGTGGAAATCCAAGTTTAGATGGAAATTACACTGTCTTTGGGCAAGTCATTTCTGGCATGGAGGTCGTGGATAAAATCGCTGCTACCGAGACTGGCGAAAACGACAAACCCAAAAAAGAAATTAAAATTGAGAAAATTGAAGTCATCAAGGACTATACATTTAAGAAATAATCACAAAACGAGTCTGGGCAAAAATGTTCCAGACTCGTTTACTTTCTAGAATAAAACTCATTGAGTGGTCTCTAATGTGCTGATGCTATCAGCTTTTACAGCCCTACTCAACCTTACGGAGTGGTGGGACGACAAAATCGATTTCTTACGAAATACTGATTTTTGTCCTACACCCCGTTTTCTTTATGCCTACGTTAATTGATTAAAATCCCAAATCTGATCTACCCATCCTTTGTAGAAGTCAGGCTCATGGCAGACCATGAGAATACTCCCTTTGTATGCTTGGAGAGCGCGCTTGAGCTCATCTTTGGCATCCACATCGAGGTGATTCGTAGGCTCATCCAGTACTAAGACATTATTTTCTCGGTTCATGAGGAGACAAAGTCGAACCTTAGCCTGCTCACCTCCTGAGAGAACTTGAATCTGGCTTTCAATATGCTTGGAGGTCAGACCGCAGCGAGCCAGAGCAGCACGAACTTCCGCTTGATTGAGTGACGGGAAAGCATCCCAAACAGCTTCCAAAGGGGTCTGGCGATTACCACCAGCTGTCTCCTGCTCAAAATAGCCCAATTCCAAATAGTCTCCACGCTCTACTTGACCAGCAAGAGGAGGAATGATTCCAAGCAAACTTTTTAAGAGAGTTGTTTTCCCGATTCCGTTGGCTCCGATAATGGCAACTTTCTGATTGCGCTCAAAGGTTAGATTAAGGGGCTTTGTCAAAGGACAATCGTAACCAATTTGCAACTCTTCTGCTTGAAAAATAAAGCGCCCTGGTGTACGAGCCATTTTGAAGTCAAAGGAAGGCTTAGGCTTCTCACCCTGCAATTCAATCAGCTCCATTTTGTCTAATTTTTTCTGGCGGGACATAGCCATATTGCGGGTAGCCACCCGAGCTTTGTTGCGCGCTACAAAGTCTTTTAAATCAGCAATTTCCTTTTTCTGGCGCTCGTAAGCTGCTTCCAGCTGAGATTTCTTCATCTCATAAACTTCTTGGAATTGATAATAATCACCAGAATAGCGGGTCAAGTTTTGATTTTCTACATGGTAGACGATATTGATTACATCGTTTAAGAAAGGAATATCATGGGAAATGAGCACGAAAGCATTTTCATAATTTTGCAGATAGCGCTTGAGCCAATCAATATGCTCTGCGTCCAAATAGTTGGTAGGCTCATCTAAGAGCAAGATGTCTGGTTTTTGAAGGAGAAGTTTTGCTAAGAGCACCTTGGTTCGTTGACCTCCAGAAAGAGCGGTGACATCCGTTTCCATACCGTAATCCATAACCCCTAAAGCACGGGCCACCTCATCAATCTTAGCATCTAAAGTATAAAAGTCTCGACTTTCCAATCGCTCCTGCAATTCACCCACTTCTTCCATAAGGACATCAACATCAGCTCCGTCTTCTGCCATAGCTAGATATATCTCATTGATCCGATCTTCAGTCTTGAAAAGTTCATCAAAAGCCGTCCGCAACACATCACGCACGGATTGACCTTCTTTCAACACAGCGTGCTGATCTAAGTAACCAGCTGTCACATACTTAGACCACTCAACCTTGCCTTCATCTGGCAACAATTGACCAGTTACAATGCTCATAAAGGTGGATTTCCCTTCACCGTTTGCTCCAACTAAACCGATATGCTCACCCTTAAGCAAGCGGAAAGATACATCCTCAAAAATAGCCCGGTCACCAAAACCGTGGCTCAAATTTTTTACTTCTAAAATACTCATTCTTATAAAACTTTCTGATTTATTGAGCGTGAGATAGAATCTGCACTTCAAAAATTATATCATCTTCTTGGTCAAATTGGCAAGGACAGAAAAAATAGTCTGGAATAACAGTATTCCAGACTCGATAAAACTCAATGCACTTTAGTTGAATACCTTCTAATGTGCTGATACTATCAGCTTTTTCAGACTTACTCAACCTTGCAGGGCTGGGACAACAAAATCAATTGCTGACAAAACGCTGATTTTGTTCCATTCTTATTTCATAATATTAAACAGCCAACTATAAAGCCTGATAAAGCCAAGCTCTCCATCTACAACTGCTAACTCATTCTTTAAATTAATTCTTTCAAAAACGCTATCAAGGTCTCAGCTGATCGCCTGCCAGCTTCATGGATAAATTCGTCAAAGCTGATATTTGCATCATGAGAAGCTGTATCACTCATGGCACGAATGACCATAAAAGGCAGACCGATAGAATGGGTTGCTTGCGCAATGGCTGCTCCTTCCATTTCTACCGCTAAAACATCTGGAAAATGCTGCTTAATAGCTTGAATCTTGTCTTGTCCCGCAATAAAACTGTCTCCTGTTGCAATCAAGCCAACGCGACTTGTCTGATGTGTCTTTTCTAAAATCTTTCTCATTTCAGAAACCAAATAGCGGCTCGCTTCAAAATACAGTGGCTGGCGCGCCATTTGTCCGTATTCATAGCCAAAAGCTGTTACATCTACATCGTGGTACACTAGCCGGTCAGCCACTACAACATCGCCGATTTTTAGGCCTTCAGCTACTGCCCCAGCAGAACCTGTATTGATGACAGCTGTCACTTTAAACTCATTGACCAAAACAGCCACACTCATAGCAGACATGACCTTTCCGATCCCGCTTTCGACCAGCACAACTTCATGACAACCGATACTTCCCGTATGATAAACATGTCCCAAACGTAAGTGCTTTTCAGCATTTTCTAAGTTTTCCACTAAGATTTTTAATTCCTCAGGCATAGCTGCAATAATTCCGATTTTCATTATTTCCTCTCATTCTATCACAAAAAAAGCGAAAGTCGAGCTTATCGCTTTTTATAGCCAAATAATAGCAGCAATCAAAGCAATCAAAAGCAGGACAATCCAAAATAGAATTTTGTTTAATTTCGCTTGGAATACTCCGCGTTTTGCATTTTCAATGCGTCGGCTTTTGGTCACCGTTGGTTCTACATCAATTTGCAGCGTATCTTGATTGAAACCGCTAGTTGGAGAAGAATAAACAAACTGACTTCTAGTCGTTTTTAAAATTTTGGTTTCTTCCTCATCATGCAAAGGTGGACCTGAAATATCTTCACCACGATTTGCCCTTTCAATCATTTCATCTGTTAATAAAGGTCTTCCCATGAGCGTTCCCCTATCTTCGATTCATTTTCATTTCCCAATATTGGAGTGCAATAATGGTTTTTGCATCACAAATATCACCACTAGCAAGGAGAGCTTTCGCTTCTTCCAAAGTCGCTTCATAGAGTTCTAAGGTCTCGTCCTCATCTTGTGGACGAGGGTTTTCAACTTTTGTCAAATGGCTAGCACTATAAAGTTTGGTTTGCTCATTGCAAAAGCCAATCGCCGAATAGAAATCATAGAGCTGTTCTAACTCACCGGTATAACCCGTTTCTTCTTCTAATTCACGCAAAGCTGCAGCCTCAGGATCCGCATTTTCACCGACTTCTAACTTGCCTGCCGGAATTTCATAAGAGGTTGCTTCAATAGCTTTGCGGTACTGCTTGACCAAAATCAGTTTATCTTCTGGTGTTAGCGCGATAACTGCCACCGCTCCATTATGGAAAATCAAATCACGGTAAGCTGTTCCTTTTCCTGCTGGCAACTGAACTTCGTCTTTTACAAGTTTAAAAATAGGACCTTGGTAAATTTCTGTTCGCTTTAGTGTTTTTTCTTCAAAATCCATAGCAATTCCTACTTATTATCTGGATGATGCGGCAAGCGTTTAGCGTATTCTTCTTTATTGATCTGACGACCACGACCAAGAGCAATCGCATCAGCTGGCACATCCTTGGTAATGGTTGAGCCTGCACCTACAAGAGAATTGTCCCCAAGTTCTACCGGCGCAATAATGGTTGAATTAGAACCTACAAAGACATTGTTCCCAATGACGGTCTTAAATTTGTGCTGTCCGTCATAATTAACTGTAATCGTTCCAGCACCAAAATTAACATTCGCACCCACTTCAGAATTACCAATATAGGTCAGATGCCCAGCTTTGGTATTTTCACCGATAGAAGAACCTTTCACTTCAACGAAATTACCAACATGTACATTTTTAGCAAGGCTTGAATCTGGGCGAACATGAGCGTAAGGTCCCACCGTTACACCGTCTGCAACTGTAGACTCTTCAATCATCGAATTGGTAATAACCGTTTGTTCACCAATAACAGAGTCAACAATATACGTACCATTTGTCAGAATGCTGCCTGCGCCAATTTTCGTTTGACCTTTCAAGGTAACATTGGCTTCAATTTGTACTTCTGGTTCAATCTGTACGTCTACATCAATATAAGTCGTTTCTGGATTTACAAAACTAACGCCATTCACCATGTGAGCTTGATTGATTCGACGACGCATAATACTTTCTGCCGTTGCCAATGCCACGCGGTCATTGACACCAAGACTTTCATCAAAGTCTTTCAGAGTATAAGCGCCGACTTTTTCGCCATTCTCACGGAAAATGCCGATTACATCTGTGATGTAGTATTCTCCTTGCGCATTGTTGGTATTGATATTTTTCAGGGCTTCAAAAAGACGAGCGTTATCAAAAACATACGTTCCTGTATTGATTTCTTTGATTTGCTTTTCAAAATCCGAAGCATCCTTTTGCTCCACAATTTTGAGCACTTCTTCCTGCTGATTACGGACAATCCTCCCATAACCAAATGGATTTTCCGCTTCTGCTGTCAAGATCGTTGCAACATTTTTGTGGTTGACATGAAAGTTAATCAAATTTTTCAGGCTTTCACCTGTGATTAACGGAGTGTCTCCTGCAATGACTAATGTTTGCCCTGCCAAACCTTCCAGCACAGGCTCTGCCATCATCACAGCATGACCAGTTCCTAATTGCTCTGTTTGACGAACAAATTCTGTCTGCCCCGCCAATACCTGCTCCACCAGCTCTGCCTTGTGCCCGACCACTGTCACAGTCTTTTCTGGTGCAATGGCAGCAACACTTCTAAATACGTGTTCTAACATCGAAATTCCAGCAACTTTGTGAAGCACTTTTGGTAAATCTGATTTCATGCGAGTGCCTTTTCCAGCTGCTAAAATAATTGCATAGTTTGTCATAATAGTTCCTTTTATCAAAGTAAATTTACTTTATTATATCACTTTTTGTGTCATTTGTTAAGATTTTCTCCATGACACATATATATGTTTGTTTCATAGTGGATAAACCTTATGAAATTCCTCAAGAACAACTTTAGAATCTTGGTTAAAGGTAAATCCCACTTCCTCCAACCAAGGTCGGAAAACTTCCTCATGCACCTTCCGCCAATAAGCCAAAGATTTATCTCCCTCTCCTTCTTTAAAAGCGTGCTCTGCAGACACTTGATTGAAAGGGACAACCGCTACCTTGGTCACTTTAATGATACAGACAGCTTGACCCTGACCGTCTAAAATCACATCAAAGGTTCCTGCTTGAGGAATCGGCTCGCCATCTATCTGATACAAATCGTAGACCGAAGCCGTCGCAGTCTTCTCTCCTTTCAAAACTAAATCCGCCAGCTGATCTGGCTCTACACCAAATGCCCAGGCGTCTATTTTGTCGCCGATTGCGGGGTTGATTGTTTTGTATTCATTCCATAATTGTTCTGGGGTCATGGTTTCTCCTATCTATTACTGATTTCAACTCATAAGCTGGATAAGCTCCTAAACATTGATAGCCTAGCTTCTCAGCTATTTTCTTTGAGGCTTCATTATGAGCGTCCCAGAGCGGAAAAACGCTACGCTGCAGGGATTCCAAAATCATCTTCGCCCCAAGAACAGTAGCTAAACCTTGCTGTTGACAAGTCGGTTTTGTTGCAATCTCAATTTCAATGGCTTTTTGGTAGACAAGTGCTGTCGAGACCCCAGCGACGATTTCCTGACCCTTCCGGATCACAAAGCCAAAAGCTCCGCTTTCTTGAAAGTCTTTAAAAGTTGCAAAATTCCCCTGCAAATCCTGAGACCATTCTTCCTGAGCTAGTTCTTGATAGGTTTTTGAATTGATTGCCTCAATAACGAGCTGCTTCGATAGCTGCTCCACGATGTTTTTCAATACCTTGTCATCAAAATCTGCCTCATCTTTAAAAGCATAGCGGGTAAAGGTAGATAAGGCTGGACAAGAGGATAAGCAGACCTGCCAAGAAACCTCTTCTGTTATGAGAATTCGGTAGTCTGGCTCACAGATGTCTCTATAATCAGCCAGCAACGCCATATCTGCCCGTCCAGCCAAAAAGAGAAAATCTCCCTGTTCGTACAAAATGGCGGTCTCGTCTTCATTTGTATAAAACTGCCCTAGCTTCGCCTTCAAACCATATCTCACCATATTCTTTTTCCAATATTGGAAAGAATTCTGCAGTCTTGGCTCAATGGTCGTTGCTTTCATTCTACTTGCTACCTCACTTCAAACTCCAGCCACCGTCAATCTTGACAATCTCTCCCTGCATGGACTGAGCTTTTCCCGAGGCAAGAAAGAGGGTCAGCTCAGCGACTTCTTCTGGTTCTATCCAGCGCTTGATCGGCGTTTTTTCAGCAACCCAATCTGCTAAGCCACCTGGTTCAAAATCTGCCGCAGTCATCTTGGTTTTAACTGCTCCTGGTGCAATTCCAAAAATCTGAATTCCTGCTTCAGCATAATCAAGTGCTAATTGCTTGGTAAATCCTGCTAAAGCATGCTTAGAAGAGGTATAAGCATGCCCGCCACCACCAGCTAAACTCGATGCAATAGAGCACATATTGATAATGATGCCTGATTGTTTCTTCAACATCTGCGTCAGATAATAACGAGTTAGCTCTACTGGTGTTACATAGTTAATCTCGAAAATTTCTTGGATCTCCTGAGCGGATTGCTCAAGAAGTGGCTTGTAATCATCCAGCACTCCAGCTGTATTGCAGAGGACATCCACCTGCGGGCACCAGTTAAAAACTGACTGAAGCGCCAGCGTTAAATCTTGTTGAAGAAAATGAAAATCTCCTGTCAGGTTTGGTTTTTTAGACTGGTCTACACCATAGACGCGCCAGCCATTTCCCAAAAAGAGCTGTGCCTGTGCTCGTCCAATCCCTGAACTGACTCCCGTCACCAGTACTGTCTTAGTCATGAACTTCCACCCAGTCATCTGCTAAGACATCACAAGGAGTTGGGCTCCACATGGAAAAGCCTTCCCCTTCGCCTGACACGTTGATAAGAAAGTACGGAGTCACATCAAGTGTCACTCCATTTTGTTCAATACTGTCAAAAAGCTGGATGTAGTTCTCTGCCCCACCCCAACCAGTACGAACGTATTTCTTCTTAGCTTTCAGACCTGGTAAAATTTCTTCAAATGTCATTATCTTATACCTCTTTTTTCTTTTCATATAACTAGTATAGCAAAATATGATGTCCTACGCTGTTTTTTCCTTGCCTTTTGCTGCTACTTCTGTTAGACTTGCAAGAGTAAATGAATTTTGAGTGAGTATTTTTGTTTTTCATCTTTACTTTTTCTATTTTTTACGCAACATTTTAGAGAAAGGAAGTAAGATGTATGGCACAAGGTACAGTAAAATGGTTCAATGCTGAAAAAGGCTTCGGCTTTATTTCACAAGAAAACGGATCAGACGTTTTTGCTCACTTTTCAGCGATTCAATCCGACGGATTCAAATCACTGAATGAAGGTGACAAAGTAATGTTTAACATTGAAGAAGGTCAGCGCGGTCTTCAAGCAGTCAATATTACAACATTAGCATAAAACAAGACAAGACTGGAAATCCCAGTCTTTTTATTGTTTTAAAATGACGTTATAATGTCAAGCTCAATTTTTACCATAAACAGTCAAAATTGCAAGGATAATGAAATGTGTAGGGACATCTACTTAGTGCCTCCGCTTTTTCATTTCACTTTTTACCTATTTTTGCTTTCAGCAAACGGATGAACTCTTCATTGGTTCCATTCGTTATAATAGATTCATCACTATCTTTCTTTGCAACAATTTAGTGAAAGTATCAGTTGGAAGTTGTTCTACTAATTCTTCCCAACTGCGTTTCGTTAAACGGTTCAAATTCTTTAAGGCACTTGCTTCCAACCTTTTTCTTTCTGCTTCATGTTCAGGATAGCCCATACCAAATTCACCATCAAATAGTTTATCTAATGTATATTGCAGGTTCAATTCGCCTTGCCAACCAAAATTTAGCCCTAATGGCAGGGAAGCAACATTTCCTCCATTGATTCGTCCAAAGAGGAAAGCATCTTGTGGGGGCTCTATATAGCCACACAAAAGACCTGGTAAACTATTACAGGCAAGCATCATACCTTGACCTGAAGAACAACCTGTTACAACAAAATCTACTGCTCCACTTTCTATTAAGAGACTAATCGTCATCGCTATCTCAACATAAGAATACTGTTCATTCTCCTCCTCAAAAATACCAAAATTCAGCACTTCGTCAGACGATTGGACTGCTTTTTTACAGATTCAAATAGCAACGAATTCATATTTCTTCGAGTGGTTCCTTGGATAACCGCAACTCTCATTTCAACTCCTTTTCCATTTTGACAAAAAGGTAACTATCGCCATTGCTTTCCTGAGGCTGCCGCCCAATCACGTTGAAACCACAGCGAAGATAGAGCTTTTGAGCTCTTTGATTAAAATCTGCAACTGAGAGAGTTAGGCTTTTTACTGAGATATTTTCTTCAATAAACTGCAGAATGGTTTGTAAAAACTCTTCCCCTTGACCTTTACCACAATACTCTGGCTTCATCCCTAAACCTAGCTCTTGATTGTCTTTGCCAACTGGGAAAAGACAGAAAAAACCATACAATTCATCATTTTTGAGAATTTGATAATAGTGATTGCCACGCGCTTCAGGAGATAAAATTTCTTCATAATCCTCAGGATCTGCTTGCATATCATAAAAGCTATAAATTCCTTCATAATGCCAATTATTAGCAATTCCTTCTGCATTACTTTGCCTTAATGGTTCAATCTTCATAGATATCATTTCTCAAAATTCCCAATAAAAACGTTTCTGATCAGCTTTTTCCTCACAACCCAATTTTCGATAAAACTCATGAGCCTTCATTCGTGAAATACCAGAGTTTATTCGAATACCTGTGTAACCAGCTGCCACACCCTCTTCACGAATGGCCTGCATCAAAGCTTTGCCATATCCCTGACCTTGAAAATCTGGAGCAACAGCCAAAGCCAGCAAATTGAGCAAAGACGGAAAATATAAGCAATCATAGCTAGCTGCGTGGGCATAGTCAATCACTTGTCCAGCTTGGTTTTTGGCTACTAAAATAATCTGTTCTGGCTGCTGCAAAACTCGTGCTAATTGAGCTTTCGTTGCTCCAACATCATAATTGTAATCCAAGATCTCCAAGTTGATTTTTTGGATAGCTGCTACATCTGACAATTTTGCATGACAAATCATCAAAACACCTCATTTCTGCTTCTATTATATCAAAAAACAGCCTAGCTGGCTGTCTGGATTAAAACTCATCAATTGATTTCCGAATGTTGATATCCATAGATAAAATAGATAATTGTTCCAACTAGTAAGGCAAGCCCGAATGCTAGCCAAGTATCAGAGCCATATTGGCTCATGAAAGACAGGCAGATAATAATGGATAAGACAGGCGTCAGAGGTACAAAGGGAGTTTTAAATTCCCCTGCTTGAGGAAGTCCTTTATCCTTGCGCAACTTCAAAATAGCCACTGCTAACAAAATCAGATAAGCCAAGGTGCAGATATTTAGAAAGGATGCGATACTGGCTAGCGGAAAAATCCCCGCACAAACTGCTGCGGCTATTCCTACCAAAATCGTAGCATTTCTCGGTACACGACTAGTAGCAGTTAATTTTCTAAAAGACTTTGGCAACAAACCGTCACGCGCAATGCTGTAAATCATGCGCGACAGAGCATAAGTCATGGAAATGCAGACAGTAATCAAAGTCAAAATAGCCACCACTGACACATAATTAGCTGCCCAGCTAAGCCCCGCACTGCGAAGCGCAAACGCGACAGCATCTGCCACATCTAGCTTGCTGTAGTGAACAATCCCTGTCAGAACCAGTGTCACCAATATATAAAGTACCGTTACAATGGACAAAGATAGCACAATTCCTCGTGGAACATTTTTTTGTGGCTCCTTAATCTCGTCCACTGCCATAGAAATAGACTCAAAACCCAAAAAGGCAAAGAACATCAGAGAGGCGCCAGCCATAATTCCAACATTGCCACCATAGAGTTTACCAAAGCCAAACGGAGCAAAATGAGACCAATTTTCAGGCTTAATAAAGAAAATCCCTACAAAGATAAAAAGGGCAAGCGCCGAAAACTTCAAGATAACCAAAGCGGAATTAAATCGCAGAGCTGCTTTGGAATTTAACAGCACTACACCAGTCACAAATACCAAAACAAGAATCGGCAGTAAGTCTACATAAGTTCCTGCCTGCGGATTGAAGGTTCCATTGAGCGCTTTTGGCACACTCAACCCCAATCCGCTTAGCAAGCCTTTCAAATAGGAAGCCCAACCAGAGGCAACGCTAGATACCGCCGTCATAAATTCCATAATGGTCAGCCAACCTGCTATCCAAGCTGGAAACTCACCAAGGACAGCATAGAGATAGCTATAAGCACCTCCATTTGCAGGAATTCTTGATGCAAATTCTGCATAAAAGAAAGCAGAAATACTCACGCAAAGAGCAGAAATAATAATCGAAATTACCAAAGCGGGACCAGCTAGAGTTGCAGCCGCCGTTCCGGTAATCGTGAAAACACCCGTTCCCACCATAGCGCCAATTCCTAACAAAATCAAATCAAGCAATCGTAAATGACGACGCATACCAGTCCGATCTCGACTGACATCTTTTTTCCGAAAAATATTCATCCTAAACTCCAATTTATTAGATTGAATTATTCTACCATAAAAGCAATCAAAAAGGAATCAAACGTCCCTCTTTTTTGTTAAATAAATTGAAAAAGGAGCAAGAATAGCCCTACTCCTTTTCGCGATTATCTATACTTATCACTAACTTACATCGACACAATTCTACGATAACTGCGTGATGTAATCAGAAAGACGAGTATATAGACGATAAGAAAAACAGCACAAACGCCAAGTGTAACTTCCAACATCAATGTAGCATTTAAGACACCCAGAACTTTCAGCATAAGGCTCAGCATATGATAAGCAAAAGCCAGATGAACAAAGGCAAAGATGAGTGGCAAGAAGAACACCGTCAGAATTTGCTTGCGAATGGTTCGCTTGGTCTGCTTTTCATCCAGTCCCACCTTTTGTAAAATCACAAAGCGATCATGGTCTTCATATCCTTCTGAAATCTGTTTGTAGTAAATTACTAAAACCGTTCCTAGCATAAAGACAATAGATAGGAAAATTCCGATAAAGAAAACCCCACCGAGCATGCTCATGATTTCCTGCATACCTTGGATTCTTGTATAACCATACACACCGGCATTATCGGGGAGCGTCGTATTGAACTGTTTCAACTTCTTCTGATAAGTTGTATCCAAATCCCCTTTTTCCTTATCAGAAGCCTTAATATTCAATCCACCATATAATTCTGTATTAATTGTGTAGTGCTCCTTTTGTGCATCTACTATCTTTTGTGGATCATTGACAACCATAAAAAGTGACTGCGGTACAACGATATTATACTGATCCGCGACATTTCCAAGAACAAAGTCATCTTTTAAAAGTTCTTTCACTGTCAATTCTTGCTCAATCAGCTTAAGAGGTTGATCTTGCCTTACAGATATTCCTTTTGCAAAGATGGCTGTCTCATTGTCTTTTAAGTCCAACGTTTTGCCAGTCATCTTTTGATAATCAGCAGCTGAAAACAGAAGAATGTAAGCTTGTGGAGAAACTCGTGTTTCTCCTTTTGGATAAATGTCAAGCTGATTACTGTCTTGTTTTTTAATTCCCATAGAATAATATTGATAGGCATTTTTCTTAGTAACTTTTAGATGATTTTCATTTGCAAACTCTGTCAATGCTTGTTCCAATTGGGCAGCTGATACTTCTCTTCCCTTTATAGTATAGTCTTGAGGATACATCGCTTTTTTCAAATAATCAGCACCTGCATAAATGTTGATACCACCAGCCAAGGTGACTAAGACCATGGTTGACAAAATCGAAATCGTTGCTAAGCCAATCGCATTTTTCTTCATCCGAAAAATGAGATTAGAGACAGAAATCATATTGTTTGGTTGATAGTAATATCGTTTATTTTTCTGGAGCAACCGTAAAAATACCGTAACTCCTGCATTGAAAAGCAGATAAGTTCCTAAAATAACAAAGAGAACAGCTATAAAAAATATACCAATTGCTGTCAGTGGATTTTTGACACTCAGAGCTAGGTAATAAGCATAGCCTAAAGAAATCGATCCAATAATCGTTTGAATCAGAAGAAATCGTCCTTTTCTTTCACCGCTATTCTTTTCCTTGGCCAATTGCAAAGCATTAAAACGTAGAATCCTCAAACCATTGACAAGCACCAAGCCCGCAAAAATAACGCCATAGATGACAACAACTGAAATAAGAACTAACCATTGAAACGTGGATACTAGAACAACTTTTAACCCCATCAATTTCAGTAAAAAGGCATAAATCAGTTTATCAAATACAATACCAAATCCAAGACCAATCGTGACAGTCGTCGCTCCTAAAATCAATAACTCAATGAACACCATGGTAAAGAGATGACGTTTATTAAGTCCTAGCATTCCATACAGCCCCAGTTCTTTCGAACGGTTTTTCATGACGAAGCTATTAGCATAAAAAACGATAATCGCTGCAGCAATCGTCACAATAATCACTCCAAGAGCCAAGACAAATGAAATAGAACTTGCCCCCTGCATTTTTTGTAAATGAGGATTAAACGTTAAAGAATTAAAAATATATGAAATAGCGACGACTAAACAAGTTGCCAACGTAAATGGATAGTATAATCTACGATTTTTCACTAGGTTAGAAACCGCTAATTTTCCCGCTAATCTAAGCACCTTGATTCACCTCGCTTGCCATAACCGTTAAGGTATCTGAAATTTCTTGGAACATCTGCCGCTCCGTCTTATCTCCTCGGAAGATTTGATTGTACAAAATGCCGTCCTTGATGAACAGTACGCGCTTAGCACGGCTTGCCGCCGAAGTCGAGTGTGTTACCATGAGAATCGTCTGCCCGCGGTCATTGATGTCATCAAATACATCTAAAAGCGCCGCAGAAGACTTAGAGTCGAGCGCACCTGTCGGCTCGTCTGCTAGCAGAATTTCTGGATTGGTGATAATAGCACGCGCTACTGCCACCCGCTGCTTTTGACCACCGGAAATTTCATAAGGGAATTTTTCCTGCAATTGGTTAATTCCTAGTTCATTACAAGTCGTGACTAGCTTTTGCATCATTTCTGTAATCGGGCGGCGTGACAGAACGAGCGGCAAGAGGATATTGTCCTTGACCGAGAGCGTGTCTAACAGATTGAAATCTTGAAAAACGAAGCCTAATTTTTCCCGACGGAAGCTCGAAGCCTGGCTGTTTTTGATTGTCGCGGTGTCGGTGCCATTAAGAAAGACACGTCCTTCGGTTGGCTTGTCTAGCATGGCAAGAATATTGAGCAGAGTGGATTTCCCAGAACCAGATTCCCCCATGATAGCGACATAATCGCCTTCATCTACTGTAAAATGAATATCTTTCAGTGCTTCCACTTGATTGCCTTGAAAGCGGGTTTTGTAAATTTTCTTCACGTGTTGTACGTCTAATAGTGTCATCATTTTCTCCTAACAAATTCTTATACATCTATCATACTGAAAAGAAAAGCAACTTTCCATACTTTAACCTTTCATTTTTCACTTTTATCTTACATTTTTGTAAGATTGATGAACATGATTTTTTAATTTATTCAATCTTTTAATGACTATACTGCAACCAGAAATAGTATTGACTAGAAGCGCAGCCAATTTTTGTCTTTTCAATTTCTTCTTTGGAAATTTTTGCAGTTTTTGGCATTGATTTTTTGTGAAATAAAATTGTTTTCATGATGCTTCTCCTTTATTTTTCTTTACACTTATATAATACAAAACTCTTGGCAAAGCTACCATAACATAACCTTTCATTTGATGCATATAACCTTACATTTTTGTAAGAAAAAAGGCTTGGACAAATGTGTCCCCAGCCCTCTGGATATAACTACAAGACCTAAGCTATTCTTTTGTACGGTTTTTTCTTAATTTTACAAGTGATTCATTGATTTTCTTTGTTTTTAGATAAATGTCTAAACGAACGAACAGCCAAATTAAAATGTAGATAACAATAAAATCCAACCAAAATTCAGTCCGTGCCAAATTAAAAGCCCAACCATTATAGACCATCATGACACTAACCACCATTAAAGTAAGAAAAAAATGAATCGTCAACTGCACTAAATAAGAAAAACGTTCAATTTCAAACAGCAAGGAAAACAAGCCAATCAAAGCACTCATTATCAAAATACTGAGAATGTTAGAAGTCGTAACAGGTGATTCTTGGATTCGAAAAGCCAAAACAAGTAAATACGCTAAAGAACCCGTACGCAGGCCTTCTAACATAGACACTACAATTTTTTTCATGTTTTTTCCTTTCTACAAACCGAGATAATCCATCAACAATCTGACGTATTTTCGACTGACACTTGACTTAATTTTGTTTGTCAATCTAGCCGTCATATTTCCTGAAAAGCTATCCGATAATGATAACAAATGGTCAATATTGATGACAGCGTGTTTTGAAATTTGAATAAAGTTTTTACGATTAACTCGACTTTGAAAATGTGTGAGTGTTTCGGTCGTCGCATAGATGCCATCCACACAATACACCATCAATGTTGTCTGATTGATGTCTGCCAAAATAATCTGATCCGTCTTTACCATAACAATTTTATCATCTGTTTTAATGGGAATAGCATTCACATAAGACGACTTGTACTGATGTAAATATTCAAAAATTTCTTTGGCTTCAGCTTCTAACTCGCCCGCTTGAATCACAACAAGTGGATCATTTGAAGGAATGGTTGGATTCATTTTGAATTTAGTCTGCAAAAAATTTCTCTAACTTTCTATCAATTTAAGCAGTTTTAGTCCACCGATTGGTAGCAAGCTGTTGGATTATCCAAATGACAAGCAAGGTAACTAAAACTACTACAACTATATAGTATGTTTCTTTCATTGTCAATAGAGATTCCCATTTTAATTGAATGCCCATCATCTTTTCAAAATAATCTTGCGCTGCTGTATTATGATGAAAAGCAGTAGCTAAGCTATCTTTCATCATTACTTGTCTAAAGAGAGAAGCAATATATGTGGAGGGAGTACATTTCATTATCGTTTGAGCAAATGACGGAAGAACCCCTATTGGAATATAGGTCCCAACTAAGAAACCAGAGGCAGCTCCGATAATCGTTGCTAGCTTTCCAAGCGTATCTACTGATTTGAAGCGATTCACAAGAATACCATTGAAAATCGAGCATAAGAGTGCATTGAGCACCATAATAAGGAGAACCTGAGGAAGCAAAGTCCAATCAAAGATAATCTGATCGTCCCAGATAAAGTAGCCTTCCATGACAGCAAACATAATGATTTGCATCAAAAATCCAATGATGGCAGTACTCAGAAGGTAACTGATAGACAAGCCCCAGCGTCCTAAATCTGTCAGAACTAGGTCTTGTGTTACGTTACTTTCTCTATCTTTCGCTAGTTGGGAAAAACTAGAAAAGGTTGTGGTTAATCCTGTAATGGCAAGCGTTCCACCAATCAACCACGAATCCAATAACTGATTAGTGTGAGGGACTTGACTCCAAGAGGTCTTGATATTTGCTTTCAAAAAGACCAAGTATAAAATAAAGGAAATCATTGCTCCAAGAAGGGAGAAAAGAACCCCACTACGATTACGAAAATATAGTAAAAAATTTCTTTTAATGAGCATTATCATTTTAACGTACCTCTCTTCCTGTCAACGCCATAAAAGCATCGTCCATTGTTCCTGGTCGAAATTCAAATTGTCGAATAAAAGAGCGACCACACGTTAGAATCTCTAAAGCCTTTTCTGTCGTTTCTGGGTGAATCAACAGTTCATTCACTCTTACTTCCTCAAAAGGAATCTCTTCCTTCAAAATTTCTTTAAAATCAGCAGTATCGGTCACGAATACCTTGAGAAAATTCTGAGCATACTGCTCTTTAATCCGATTAGCAGAGCCTTTAGCAATCACTTGACCGTGATCCACAATATAAATCATATCTGCATCATCTGCTTCATCTAAATAATGAGTGGTTAAGATAACCGTCATCTTCTCTTTTATTTGCAACTGGTGAATCAGCTCCCAAATGGCTTTCCTAGTTTGAATATCTAAACCCGTAGTTGGTTCATCAAGAAAGAGAATATCTGGGCTATTCAGCAGAGCACGGGCAATATCCACTCGTCGTTTTTGTCCACCTGATAAAGTCCCATATAATTGCGTTGAGAAATTTTGCAATCCCAATTGATTCACTAAGTTATCAACTTTTCCTTTATCAATATCCTTATATTGACCTGCTCTGATTTCTAAATTTTCTTGCACCGTTAGCATATCATCTAAAACACTGTTTTGGAAAACAACACCTAATTTAATGGGGTTATCATACAGTATCTCTCCTGCCGTAGGTTGCAAAAGCCCTGTCAACATTTGAATCGTTGTAGACTTTCCAGCACCGTTTGGTCCTAAAATAGCGGTAAAACTTCCTGTTTCAATCTGAAGATTCAAATCATTCACAGCTTGCTTATTATCATAGACTTTGCTAAGATGGCGTGTTTCTAGTAGCATAACGTTCCTCCAATAATTTATTTTACGAACTTATCATACTCCTCACTTTTAAAAAAATCTCGCACTTTTGGATAAGAGGTTCTACTAACTAGATAAGAAGTCAGATTTACAAGATAAAAACCACTCGCCAAAAGACGAATGGTTCAAAATACTTATCGTGCTACAATCTTTTGGTAGCTTCTGGAGGTTATCACAAACACTAAGATGTAAACTAAGAGGAAGACACCGCAAGTGGCTATTGTTGTTTGAATGAGTAACGGCACATTTGTTGCACCTAAGAGAGCGACAATCAGCTGCAACATATGAAAAGCAACAGCGATATGAAGAAAGGCAAAGATAAGTGGTAAGAAGAAAACTGTTAAAATTTGTTTGCGAATCGTTGCTTTCGTTTGCTTCTCATCCAGTCCGACTTTCTGCAAAATGATAAATCCTTCACGATCTTCATAACCTTCTGAAATTTGTTTGTAATAAATCACAAGAACTGTCCCAAGCAGGAAAATCGTAGAAAGGAAAATTCCGATAAATAGAAGAGTCCCAATCACACCCTGATATTCTTTTTCAATGTGATAACGCTCAGAAAGACTGATATTGCCACTTTCCTGACCTTGTTGCTGAAGAGCATTGAAAATACTTTCTTGGAGATCAACCTGTTTATTGGAAGATTGGATACCGATGTAGTAAGTATAGAAAGATTTCAGACCGACTTGACTAGGATTATTGACAACCATATACATGTTTTTTTCTGATACCATACCAGATGTATTGACAATCTTGCCATGTGCAAAATCCGTTGTCAAATGCTCTTTGATATTCCACGATTTTCCATTGATGGTAAGAGCTTGCTTTTGATTGATTTGAAGATTTTTTGCATATAGAAGTGCTTCATTATCAGCCAAATCAACGGTTTTTCCTGTCATTTTTTCGTACTCTTGACGACTGATGACAAGGAGAGGAGCAATCATATTTTGAACTTCTTCTACACTTAGTCCATCCGTCGTTTCGGCAATAGTCAGCTGATTGCCATTGATTTTTGAAATCATAGAAAATTGATAACTATAATTTTCATACTTGGCATCTGTCAAGCCTTTTTCCCGTGCTACTTCTTTGACTGCTTGTAAAATTGCTGCATTTTTATCCGTCTTTGCGCTTGTAACCATGATATTATAATCCTTTGGATACAAAGTTGTCAGATAGTCTTTCCCACCCACATAGATATTAATAGAGCCAACCAAGGTCACCAGTAGCATGGTTGAAAGGATTGAAATCGTAGCTAAGCCTGCAGCATTCTTACGCATACGAGAAATCAAATTAGAAACAGAAATAAAATTCTGCGTTTTATAATAGTACTTCTTTCTTTTCTTTAAAAATTGCAAAAGCGTAATCGTTCCAGCGTTAAAGAGGAGGTAGGTTGCTAAAACGACCATGAGAACTGCGATAAAAAAATTCAAAATCGCAGCAACTGGTTTCTCAACTGTGAGTGCGATATAATAAGCCGCAGCCAGAAATCCTAACCCCACAAGTGTCTGTAAGCCAAGAAATCGTCCTTTTTTCTCCCCAGCCTTCTTTTCTCTCATCAAATGAAGCGAGCTGTAACGAAGCAGGCGCGTGGAATTTAAAAAGAGAATCAGCGCAAAAGCCACACCCAGACTAGCTAAAACGGTGAAGATATTCGACCATTGGAAAGTTGAGGCAATCACTACTTTCATTCCCATAAATTTCAGTAAAACTGCAAAAAGCAATTTGTCTAAAAGAAAACCCAAGCCAATCCCAAGTCCGACAGTCACTAAGAAAAAGTAAAACATTTCAAAGAAAGTCATCAGCAGCATATGCCGCTTCTCCATTCCTAAGATACTGTACAAACCAAGCTCCCGTGAGCGATTCTTCATGACAAAACTATTGGCATAGGTGATAAGGATAAGAACTGCAATCTGAACGACCCAAATCCCAAATTGCAGGGTCATACGAGCCGCCGAGCCACCATAGCTGGCTTCCAGATTTGGACTGTAAGCGAGCGATACAAAACTATATAAAATCGCTGTTGCCACAATCGTTGCTAGAGCAAATGGATAATACAGACTGCGATTTTTTATCAGGTTTGAGACTGCTAATTTATTCGTTAGTTTGAACATAACCACTCACCTCACTTGCCATAACCGTTAAGGTATCTGAAATTTCTTGGAACATCTGCCGCTCCGTCTTATCTCCTCGGAAGATTTGATTATACAAAATGCCGTCCTTGATAAATAGTACGCGCTTGGCACGGCTTGCCGCCGAAGTCGAGTGCGTTACCATGAGAATGGTTTGTCCACGATCATTGATGTCATCAAATACATCTAAAAGCGCCGCCGAAGACTTAGAGTCGAGCGCACCTGTCGGCTCGTCTGCCAGCAGAATTTCTGGATTGGTGATAATAGCACGCGCTACTGCCACCCGTTGCTTTTGACCACCTGAAATTTCATAGGGAAACTTTTCCTGCAATTGGTTAATCCCCAGTTCATTACAAGTCGTGACTAGCTTTTGCATCATTTCTGTAATCGGGCGGCGTGACAGAACGAGCGGCAAGAGGATATTGTCCTTGACCGAGAGCGTGTCTAACAGATTGAAATCTTGAAAAACGAAGCCTAATTTTTCCCGACGGAAGCTCGAAGCCTGGCTGTTTTTGATTGTCGCGGTGTCGGTGCCATTAAGAAAGACACGTCCTTCGGTTGGCTTGTCTAGCATGGCAAGAATATTGAGCAGAGTGGATTTCCCAGAACCCGATTCACCCATGATAGCGACATAATCACCTTTGTCCACCGTAAAATGGATATCTTTCAGCGCTTCTACTTGGTTGCCTTGAAAGCGGGTTTTGTAAATTTTCTTCACATGTTGTACGTCTAATAGTGTCATCATTTTCTCCTTTTTTAAAATCTAAAATATAACTGTTGCGCTGATTGACTCACTTCATAGCCAAATTGCGCTTTTTCAATATCTTTTAACACTTGGTTGAAGCAATTGCTTGTCTTGTTTCAATAAAATTTTACCATATTTATCCTCAGCTTTCTTTTTCCAATCTTCCTATTGTAGCCAATTCATCATCGTCCAATTTTTCATCTACTTGTGTACGAGGTAAGCGATACATGTAATCAACCATAAATGTGCTGGATAAAAGATATAAAAGAAATACTTGCTCCACTTGGTCGCAGGACCGCGCTCACCATTATAAAGTGAAATGAAAGGCAGTACTGTAATAAAGAGCCAATCTGAATTATAAAACATCATTAACAGCGTGTCACTCCATGACGGATAAATCTGAATGCTCATACAAAATAGGACAACCGTTAAAATACCATACAGAAGATTGCGTAGGTTTTTCTTTTCCCTGCAAGTATAGGTAATCAACATAAATGGAATAATGACCATACCACCTTCTGTCACAAAACCAGCAAGCAAACAACAATGCCTAAGATAAAGCGAATGGGCTGGCGTTTAATATCAACTGGATTGCTCGTTTGGTTTATGCCAAAAAAGATATTGAGGACAAGTACACCGCAAGCCAAGGTTAAGAAAATATTATTATATATCTGAACTCCTTTAGACTGAAACAGCAAATTGAGAATCGTATTTCCGACAAACATGATAGCTGACCAGAAAAAGAGGCGTATATTATAAAGCAGACGACTTCGAGTATATAAGAAGCCTTCGACCGCTGCAAATGCAAACCAAACCGCCACACAGCGTGTTAAAGCATGAAAAATGCTCGCCCATTCACCTGACAGTAAGCCTGGTATTTTTTCAAGGTGATCAAAGACCATTAAAAAAGCCATTAAGAGCTTGAGCTGAAAAGCGTTCAATCCTTTTGTTTTCATGACTGTCTCCTCTGTTAAACATCATTCATTTTCTAAACTTATGATACAAAAAAAGAAAGGCTGCTACCATAACATAACCTTTCATTTTTAGAGGCTAACCTTACAATTTTGTAAGATTGCATTTATTCAAACAATAATTTCTTTTCTTTAAAAGTAATCATAACGGTTGTGCCCTCACCAACCACCGACTGCAAATGCAACTCATGCCCCAGTTCATCCACAATTTTCTTAGATAAATAGAGTCCCAAACCGGATGACTGGTGCGTTAGACGCCCATTGTAGCCGGAAAAGCCACGCTCGAATACACGGAGAAGATCGGAATTTTGAATCCCCAAACCAGTATCTTTCATATACAAGGTATCTTCCTTAAAGAAAATTTCAATACCACCTTGGCTGGTGTATTTGAGACTGTTTGAGAGCACCTGCTCTAAAATGACGACAAACCATTTTTTATCCGTGATAATGGTGTGATTCAAATCATGCAAATTTAGACGAAGGCCTTGCTGAATAAAGAAAATCGCATACTTTTTGACAACATCTTTGACCAAGTCCTCTATATTTTCTTTTTTCACGACCAAGTCATCATGAAAACTTTCCAGACGCAGGTATTGCAAGACTAAGTTTGTATAAGAATCAATCTTAAACAGTTCTTGCTCTAACTGATTTTTCAGTGTCTGCTCTTGTAAATCCTCCACCAAGAGTTTGCTCGCAGCAATCGGCGTCTTGATCTGGTGCACCCAAAGTGTATAATAATCTAATAGATCATTCTGCTTTGCTTGATGCTGTAATTGCAGCTCTTTTTTGTCCTTTTCTAAAGTTTCGATTTTGGAGAAAAGTAATGCTTCCAAGGGAGTTTTTACTTGACTTTCTCCATATAAAACAGCGCGACGAAAAGTTTGATATTGTTTAACAAAGTCAAAGACGAATCCTATCAAGCTAACCAAGAGCAAGAGCAACATGACATACCGTAAAACAGCACGTTCACTTTCAAAAAGGTAAGAAAAAGCAAACAGTAGACTATAAAAAATAAGTAGCAACAAACATAAAAACTGACGCGAACAGAAATAATATTTGAAAAATAGACGCTTATTCTGATGATCCATTGGTTAATCCGTAGCCTATACCTTTCTTTGTTTCAATGAAATTCTTGAGACCGACTTCTTCTAATTTTTTCCGCAACCGTGCCACATTGACCGACAAGGTATTGTCATCAATGAAAAAATCACTATTCCAGAGCTCTTTCATCAGGTCATCACGCGCGACAATACTGCCAGAATGCTCAAACAGCACGCGCAAAATCTGAAATTCATTTTTGGTCAAGGTAATGACTTCACCTTCATAAACCATATCCATGGACTTGAGATTGAGAATAACTCCATGATATTCCAGTAAGCTTTGATCCGTTCCAAACTCATAAGACCGCCGCAACAATCCTTGCACTTTAGCAAGAAGAACATTGTTGTCAAAAGGCTTGGTGACAAAGTCATCTCCCCCCATATTGATAGCCATGACGATATCCATTGCTTGGTCTCTTGATGACAAAAACATAATAGGCACTTTAGAAATCTTGCGAATTTCTTGGCACCAATGATAACCATTAAAAAGTGGGAGACCAATATCCATTAGCACTAGATGTGGTTCTTCCTTGGCAAAAATCGTCAAAACCTGCATGAAATCCTCTACTGCAACCACTTCAAATCCCCATTGCTCCAGCATTTTTTTGACTTGTTGGCGAATGACGGCATCGTCTTCTACTAATAATATCTTGTGCATTCTATCCCTCATTTCCGCTTTCTTTCTCTATTATAACAAAGACTTGGGAAAATATGCTATACTAACAATAGATTTTCAGAAAAGAGAGCCTTTATGGGAAATATTTTTAACTATTTAGAAGATGTACAATACGACAGTATCTACGATCAGCCCTTTACAGAGCTGGATATTCTGCTTTTGACCGAGATTACGTATCTAAACTATAACACAATCGTCACGGACGGTCTTGACCTGCAAAAAGCCAGCCGTTTAACTGATGTGCCACAATATATGCCCCAAGAAAACTCCATGATGAATACCAAACACCGCTTGGCACTCTTGCAGCAGGCAGCAAGTGTCAAACGCTATAAGAACATCAAACTCTTAGGTTATGTGAATGATATTGACTTAGATGTGCAAAAACAATTTGCTGCTATGACTTATAAGATTGATTTGGATACCTTCGTCATTGCTTTTCGCGGAACGGATGATTCCATTATCGGTTGGAAAGAAGATTTTCACATGACTTATATGGAGCATGTCCCTGCGCAGCAAACTGCTGTACGCTACGTTCAAAAGGTCATGCAGGCATTTCCAACAGCCACCTTTATCTTGACCGGACATTCCAAAGGTGGTAATCTGGCGACTTATGCTAGCAGCCAAGTAGAGCCTTCTTTGCAAGATAGAATCAAGCAAATCTACAGTTTTGATGCTCCAGGATTAAACCATACGATTATTGAAACAGAGGGTTATCAAAGCATTGCTTCAAAAATCAAACGCTACATTCCTCAAGGCTCTATCGTCGGGATGATGCTGGAAACGCCTAAACAAGCTCACATCGTTAAAAGCGTAGCCATTGGTGGAATTGCCCAGCATGACACTTTCTCTTGGCAAATTGAAAATGAGCACTTTATCTTACTTGACACGCTCAACCCAGACAGCATTCAGACAGACAAAACTCTAAAAGAATGGGTGGAAACTGTTCCTGATGACGAGCTCAAAGATTTCTTTGATATCTTTTTCGGTCTCATTTTAGACGCTCAGATTACGTCCATTGATGAATTTTTCCAACCCAACAGTATCAAGAAAGTGCTAACTATCGTCCAAAATGCCCACGCCCTTACCGAGCAAGAAAAAGAAATGCTGAACCGCTTAACTCGGCTCCTCATTTCAATCCGTTACCAAGCTTGGATTGATGATTTTAAAACACCCAATCCAGCCACTTTTATGACCGATATGCGGGGAAATTGGGCGAGCCTGACGGAGAGATTTTCATTTTTAAATAAAGATGAATAGTGCATCATCATGTTTTATACTACAAAAGGGAGTCCTGTCTCACTCCCTTTTTTTAACTACTACTCAAATAGGTCGTCCGACCCTCGGATGAAGTAAATCTATTTTCGTGAAGGTCGTCCGACCCTCAGACGGAGCAAACTTCTTTTCAGGCAGGCTATCCGAGCCTCAGACGAAGTGAACCACTTTTCAGGCAGACTGTCCGACTCTCGGACGACGTGAACTACTTTTTAGGCAGGCTATCTGACCCTCGGACGGAGCGAACTACTTTTTAGGAAGACTATCCGACCCTCGGACGAAGTGAACTACTTTTTAGGAAAATTATCCGACCATCAGACGTGGGGAAACAATTCTTAGATAAGCCGTTGATGTAGGTAATAGACTACCAATTTCTTTTATTCCATTGACCAAAACGATAAACAAAGCGAGGCTGAGACATTATTGTCCCAGGCTCATTTTTAATTCTAATCTTCCTGTGGGCTCACCCAATCAAGCTACCATTTGGTACATTTTGATCTACTGTGAGCAGAGTTAGTTGATTACCATATTCTGCTGAGAGGATCATGCCTTGGCTGATACGTCCCATCATCTTGCGTGGTTTGAGGTTCGCTACGATTTGGACTTTCTTGCCAACCAATTCTTGCTCGTTTGGATAGTATTTAGCAATCCCAGACAGAATTTGACGATCTTCGCCGTCTCCCGCATCCAAGCGGAATTGAAGCAATTTATCAGAACCTTCAACTTTAGAAACTTCTTTAACCTCTGCAACACGGAGTTCTACTTTGTCAAAATCGTCAAACTTGATTTCCTTGCGGTTGAGTTTGAGTTCTACTTCTTCTGGCTCCCATTCCTTTTCAATGGCTGGCTTATTGGCTTCCATTTGCTCCTTGATATAAGCAATTTCTTCTTCCATATCTAGACGTGGGAAGATAGGTGTACCTTTAGCAACAACAGTCAAGCCTGTTGGCAGTTCTGCCAAATCTAGATTTTCAAGGTCAAAATCTGTACCTAAGCCAAGTTGCCCCATGATAGCATTTGATGTCGTCATCATGAACGGTTGAATAAGATGAGCTACCACACGTAGACTAGCTACCAAATGTGCCATAACTGCCGCTAATTCATCACGTTTGGCTTCATCTTTAGCCAACACCCAAGGTGCTGTTTCGTCAATATACTTGTTAGTACGAGAAATGATATTCCACACTGCTTCCAAGGCTCGTGGATAGTCCACGGCATCCATCTGTTTGTGGTAGATTGCGATATTTTCTGCTACTACTGCTGCCAAGTCCGCATCAAATTCTGTCACATTCTCTTTATAAATCGGCACTTGACCGTCAAAATACTTGTTAATCATAGCAACCGTACGGTTGAGGAGATTTCCAAGGTCATTGGCAAGTTCATAGTTGATACGACCAACATAATCTTCTGGCGTAAAAGTGCCATCAGAACCGACTGGAAGACTACGCATGAGATAATAGCGAAGCGGATCCAGCCCAAAGCGTTCCACCAGTATTTCTGGATAGACGACATTGCCCTTAGATTTAGACATCTTACCGTCCTTCATGACAAACCAACCATGGGCAATCAAGCGATCTGGCAATTTCATATCCAGCATCATGAGCATGATTGGCCAGTAGATAGAGTGGAAACGCAAGATATCCTTTCCAACCATGTGGAAGACTGTTCCATTATTCCAGAATTTTTCAAAGTTGGCATCTGCATCTTGATCATAGCCCAGAGCTGTCACATAATTGAGCAGAGCATCAATCCAGACATACACCACGTGTTTTGGATTGGACGGTACAGGCACTCCCCAAGTGAAAGAAGTCCGTGATACTGCCAAATCTTCCAAGCCTGGCTCGATAAAGTTTTTGATGATTTCATTCATCCGACCATCTGGTTGGATAAAGTTAGGATGGGCTTTAAAGAAGGCTACCAATCGATCAGCATATTTGTTGAGACGGAGGAAATACGATTCTTCTGAAACCCATTCCACTTCGTGACCTGACGGAGCAATTCCCCCTGTCACCTTGCCATTTTCATCACGGAAGACCTCTTCTAACTGACTTTCTGTAAAGAATTCCTCATCCGAAACAGAATACCAACCAGAATACTCACCTAGATAAATATCATCTTGCGCCAGAAGACGTTCAAAAACATCTGCTACTACTTTTTCATGGTAATCATCCGTCGTACGGATAAATTTATCGTAAGAAATATCAAGAAGTTTCCAAAGTTCCTTAACACCAACTGCCATGCTGTCAACATAGGCTTGCGGTGTAATACCTGCTTCTTCCGCTTTCTGCTGAATCTTTTGACCGTGCTCATCAAGCCCTGTCAAATAAAAAACATCATAACCCATGAGACGTTTGTAACGAGCAAGGACATCGCAAGCAATGGTCGTATAAGCACTCCCAATATGGAGCTTACCGCTTGGATAGTAAATTGGCGTTGTAATATAAAAATTCTTTTCAGTCATAGCTTTTCCTTTCAAGGCAAATGAAACCTCATATTTGATAACACTTTATTATAACATATTACATAGTTTTTTAAATAAAAAATAGAGTTGATTTATGCTACACTCATAGTTATTAGTATATTATTCTTGCTTAAATTTTATGATTAGTATAAAATAGTGATATTGCATTAATTATTTTACATTAATTTAGTTATAAATGAATTCTAGTTTTCTACACTACATTTTATGAGAAATTATATAAATGGACGAAAAACGAATGAAAATGATAGGATGGATGGCAACATTCATGTCTGTCATGATGTATGTATCTTATATACCACAAATTATGGATAATTTAGCTGGACATAAGGGAAACTTTATCCAACCTTTGGTAGCTGCAATCAACTGTAGCCTTTGGGTTTATTATGGTTTGTTTAAAAAAGAACGCGATTTACCACTTGCTGCCGCAAATGCTCCAGGTATTGTATTTGGACTTATTACTGTACTAACAGCAATGTTCTAACCCTGATTGAATTCTCTTACTGTCCTATCTGACAGTAAGGATTTTTGTTGACAGTTCTTACAAGAATAGAATTACAAACAAAAACTCTGATTTACTCAAAAACAAAAGCTCTATCTGGATGGACTAGTCAGATAGAGCTTTATTTTTTATATTTGTGCCGTTTTAGAAAAAGATTTTTTAATATTCCTTTGCTATCTTTAATGCTATCTGTTTTTAAACTATAATTTCAACAGCAGCTTCATTTTTCACCTTTTTATCTCAAATAAGCTTCGCAGCACCTTTATCCTGATTTCTCTGCAAGATTCCTAGCAAGATCTCCTTTTCTCTTTTTTGCTTTTATCTATTCAAAAAGGAAAATAGTCTTAATACGTCACAACGCTCAAGTTACCACTTTCATATTCTGCGATGAAGATATTAGAAATATCAGTATAGCCTTCCTTAGCAAGCCTCTCGATTAACCATTCTTCTGTTTTGTCAATAGAATCTAAAATATCAATCTGGACAACACCGTCTGTGATAACAGGGTATTTAGGATTTTCTTCACCTGCCTGTACGACAATAAGCTGACCGTTTTGTTCCATGACTGCTCGTTTAACTTGCTTTAGTTGAAAAATTCCTTGGCTACGCAACTTCAGAGCCACATCAGCCGCTGAAAGGCCAACGGAGCGGCAGGCTTCAGGGCTCAACTTCCCGTGCTGAATCAGGGTAGTCGGTTTACCATCAATCAAATGCTTGACTGTCCGAATATTGTTATTGAGCCATTTTAGAGTCAAGACCAAAATCGTCCACATAATGAGGATGATCGCATACTGGAGAATGTTAATAGAACTATTGTAAATCACCCCACCAATAATACCACCTAGAACATAATTTTGAATCTGGTCGATTGCGGAATTAGGTGCCAGATTTCCTTTTCCTGTCACATTGATAACAAACACGAGTGAAAACAGTCCCAACGCTAGTTTAATCAGGATTTCAAGAAAATTCAATGTCATTTTTTAACCTCCACTAATTTGATATCTATTGTCTTATGCAATTTAATTTTTTCCAGTAAATACTTATCTGGCTCACTGCCACTCATAGCTCGATAAAAATCTTTTCCAACTTTTAAAATCGCTCCATCCGTCGCAGCTGAAGTGTTGACATAAACCTCTGACCTATCTACTCCCAAATCTTTTGAAATAACTTCAATAAAATGAAGAGAAGTTTGAAACTGGTTATTAGAGGCTTGATTGGTCTGAAAAGTACTAATCCCAATCAGAACGATAGCAATCAAAGACAAAATGGAGATAATCGCCAATTCACGAAATTTCGAATCGCGCTTATTTCGATAGGCCTTAAAAGCAAAAAAACCTGTCACAAGTAACAACAAAATAGAAAGTCCAATCGTCACCCAGTTTTGCTGGCTGATTTGACTCAAAACATAATCATAAGAATAAAATTTCATTTTTTCTCCCTCTATTTTCTCGGCCTATTATAGAAAATTTTTCAATATTTTTCAATATTTCTAGAAATCGTATTTTAACAAGATAATAGGAGCGAGACAAAAATCAGCAACTCAAAGAGTTCAATTTTGTCGTCCCGCTCCCACAACGATAATTAGACTAAAAAAGTTTCAAGCTAAACAGCAAATGAATCAATGTATCCTTTTAGATAACCAGTAAGAATAAATCATTGGCACTACAATCATAATGATTAGAGTAAAAACAAGCACAAACGTAACTGCAATCTGAACGAAACCATTAAAGAAAATGATAATACCACCAATCACCCAAATTTTACCAGCCAGACGATGTGTCTTCATCCAATTATCATCATTATCCAAAGTCCATGGGAGACGTATACCAACCGTATAATTGCGACGAGTTTTTGGCATGTAATTCCCAATAGCAATAAATAGAACTCCTAAAAACATACCATTCATCAGAGCATGATTAACTGCATAACCCAAGGCTTGCGCGTAAATAGCTGTCATGACTAAACAAGATGTCAAAGGAATAATTCAATAAACCAGATGCCACATTTTCAAGCTAATATTCTTAGATTTAGGATCCTTGCTAGTCACAAATAAACAAAACCAATGTATAAGCAGCAGAAAACTAGGAATCCCAAAAACTGTAAACCCTCGACTACTGAATCCATTTACTTGATTCGAAAAATCAAAATGCGTTGCGACTGTTTGGGGCAACTGTTGCCAGAAAAAGCAGCCTATCAACATAGGCACCAAAATACTAGCACTCGTTAGTATCAATAGTTTTTTATCAATCTTCATTAGCCTTATCTCCTTTCAATTCAGCTAACCAAACTACAACGTCTTCCAAGACTGAAGTATTGAGTTCATAATAGATATAATTTTTCTGGCGCGTCTCCAAAATCAAATCTGCTTTTTTTAAAATATTAAGGTGATGCGAAATGGTAGCTCCTGTCAATTCAAACTGGTCTGCTATTTCCCCAGCAGACATCTTGCCCATTTTTAACAAATCTAAAATTGCTCTTCTCACAGGATGAGATAGGGCCTTGAAGGTATTAGTAAAACTCATGTCTACTCTTCCTTTCCTTTTGTAAAATGGCTAGCGTAAGGAACAATAAAGGCAAAGATACTACTCTTTTTTGACATCTTCATCACTTCCACTTTCTATTTAGATATTCTTCTAAATAGAATTATACGCTTTATTTTTAAAAAATACAATAGATATTTAGTTAACTTTCTAAATAAAAAAGAAGGTCCTGCACCTTCAAATGATTTCTACAAAAAGAAAGAGACTATCAAGGCAGAAAGAACAATCAGGACCGAAAGTGTCACAGCCAGACTTACCCAAAAACCAGCTGTATTCCTTGGATTGACCCCAATTCCAACACCAATTTTCTTCGGTACCCAAAATGGCTCAGAAGATGTTTGTTTTCCCCTCAAACGAAGTAACTTAATAAGGTACCAAAGAAAGAATATGAATAAGACGACTTTCAATAATAATAGTAATAATAATTCACCCATTTTTATCCCCTTTGACTAATATTATACACCTTACTATCCTTTTTACAACCTCAAACTCGCTTAGCCAGTCATTTTTTGATACAATAGAAAAAATAAATCTAGAAAAGGTATCCGTATGAAACTCATTTCTTGGAATATTGACTCTCTCAACGCAGCTTTGACCAGCGACTCTGCACGCGCGCAATTGTCACAAGCTGTTTTACAAACTTTAGTAAGATTAGACGCTGATATTATCGCCATTCAGGAAACTAAATTATCTGCTAACGGACCAACTAAAAAACATCTAAAAGTTTTGGATGAATTATTCCCACATTATGAAACTACATGGCGCTCTTCTATAGAACCTGCACGTAAAGGTTATGCCGGAACTATGTTTTTATACAAAGAGAATCTATCTCCAAAAATAACCTTCCCAGAAATCGGTGCACCTTCTACTATGGATGCCGAAGGGCGTATTATTACCCTTGAGTTTGAAAAATTCTTTGTCACACAAGTCTACACTCCCAATGCAGGTGATGGTTTAAAACGTTTAGAAGAACGACAAATCTGGGACAAAAAATATGCTGACTATCTAACAGCTTTAGACATAGAAAAACCTGTCCTTGCTACAGGGGACTACAATGTAGCCCACAATGAGATTGACCTCGCTCATCCTTCTAGCAACCGTCGCTCACCTGGATTTACAGATGAAGAACGATCCGGATTTACCAATCTGTTAAATCGTGGTTTTACTGATACTTTCCGTTACATTCACGGCGATATTCCAAATGTTTATAGCTGGTGGGCACAACGCAGCAAGACCAGCAAAATCAATAACAGTGGTTGGAGAATTGACTACTGGCTGACCAGCAATCGAATTGCAGATAAAGTAACCAAGTCAGAAATGATTGACTCAGGTACAAGGCAAGACCACACACCAATTGTATTGGAAATTGAGTTATAAAAAAAGAGGTTTCTCCTCTTTTTTTCAATCAAAATGATACAGTTGTGGATATTGGTCACATTCAGGATTTCTTGGGTGGCAGATTTCACGACCAAAGCAAATCATAGCTTGGTGAGCTGGAAGCCATTCATTTTTGGGCAACACTTCCATCACACGTTGTTCGACTTCTAAAGGGGTAGCCGACTTTTTGACAATATCATGGTGTTTGCAAATCCGCTCCACATGGGTATCTACTGCAAAAGCCGGAATACCAAAGCCAACACTCATAACCACATTGGCTGTTTTGCGTCCTACACCCGCAAGACTTTCCAATTCCTTTCGTGTATGTGGGACTTGACCGCCAAAGTCATCTAGCAACTGCTGAGCACATTTTTTCAAAAACTTAGCCTTATTGCGATAAAGTCCAAGACGAGCGATATACTTGGCAATCTCGCTTTCTGATGCCGCCGCCATTTCCCGTGGAGTTGGATAGGTTTTAAAAAGGGCTGGTGTAACAGCATTGACTGCTGCATCGGTCGTTTGAGCTGACAGCATGACCGCTACTAACAATTCAAAATGATTGGTAAAATTCAAGCTAGGTTTCGCATTTGGAAATAGAGCGATGATTTCCTCAATTACCTTTCGCGCACGTTTTTTTGATAAAACCATTTTTTCTCTTTTCGTTTTTTACTAATATTCACTGAAAATCAAACAGTCTCATAGACTGTTTAGCAACCTTGCAAAGTGAGACTATACAAAATATCTAGCGGGATATGTTGTATTGGATGATTAAATTAAGAGACTGACGATTAACATTTTCAAATTTTAGATCTATCTCACTATCAAGCTAACAAGGTTTGAAGAAATTTTCTCAGTATATAAAAACATTATAACATGAACACCAATGATACCAAAATAGAGAGCTTAAAAAGAAGTGAGACGACAAAATGGATTTCTTTAAAATCGCAATTGTTGCCTCACTTCTTTTGTGTTTACAAATTTAATGTTGCATACTCTGTGCGGTAGCCTATTTGCAGGATTTTTCCGTCTTTTTCTAAGATTGGTCGTTTGATGAGCATACCATCGGTTGCTAAAAGCTCTGCGGCTTCTTCGGCGGACAATCCTGATAGTTCATCTTTCAAACCTAGCTCACGATATTTGAGCCCGCTAGTGTTGAAGAAAGATTTGATGTTTAAATCAGAAGTTTCCATCCAAGTTAAAATTTCCTCTTTACTCGGTGTTTCCTTGACAATATCCACCGCTTCAAAGTCCAAACCCAAGCGGTTTAATTCAGCCTTGGCTTTGCGACAGGTCGAACATTTTGGATATTCAATAAATCGTAACATATCATTTTCTCCATTTGTATCATTTATCTAAAGCTTTCTCGCTAAGCTCTACGCCTTCATGCTCCAAGAGCCATATTTTCTTGTCTAATCCCCCAGCATAGCCAGTTAATTGTCCTTGACTTCCCAGCACTCGATGACAGGGAACGATGATTGAAAAAGGATTTTTACCCACAGCACCACCAACAGCCTGCGCCGAGCGAACATCTAACTCCTTTGCTATCTGACCATAAGTAACCGTTGCCCCATAAGGAATAGTTTGCAGATAAGCCCAGACCCGTTGTTGAAAATCCGTCCCAACAGGAGCCAAAACAAGACTCGAAAAGTCTGGACAATCTCCGTTAAAATAGCAATCTAGCAGATTCTTCGTCTCTTTTAAAACCTCATTTTCTGCTAAGAGTAAATTCTCCTCTAAACCGCGCTCAAAATATTTCTGCTTGAGAAACCAGACTCCAACCAGCCCTGTCTCATCAGCAACTAAAGACATTTCTCCTAAAGGGGAAGTATAAATTTGTTTATAAAAAGTCATTTTTACTCACTGACTTGCTCATGATAACGAGCATATAATTCACTCTTATTCCAACCATATTTTTTAGCCACTTCTTTGATAGCTTGATTTTTCTTTGCTCCTGCTGCTACTAGAAAATCAATCTCTGCCAACAAATCCGCTTCTGACTGCTCAACCACTTCTTCGCTCGCTCCTTCTACAATCAGCAAGCATTCACCCTTGAGCGGATTTTCTGAAATATGGTCTATCACTTCGGAAATCAAACCACGTTGGTATTCCTCATAAATCTTAGTCAATTCCCGTACCAGAACAACGGAGCGATTTCCATAGACACTAAGCATATTTTCTAAAGTAGCCTTAACCCGATGAGGAGATTCGTAAAAAATCTGTGTCTCTGGGTAGGCTTTTTTATTAGAAAAAAACTCTTTTTGCTGACCGGCCTTGCGTGGCAAAAATCCATAAAAAATATGAGGTTGCGGAGCAAGACCACTAGCTATCAAAGCTGAAATACCTGCGCTGGGACCAGGTACAGTCACTACTGCGATTTCCTCAGCAATAGCAGCTTTGACTAAATCATGCCCTGGATCCGAAATGCTAGGCAAGCCGGCATCCGAAACCTGCGCAATATCCTGACCACTTTTCAGCAAACGAATCAAATCAGGGATTTTTTCTTTGGCATTATGCTCATGAAAGCTAATCTGCTTCGTAGCAATGTCAAAATGCTTGAGCAACAGACCAGTATTTCTGGTATCTTCTGCTGCAATGAAGTCAACTTCTTTCAGAGTATTCACCATACGGATACTCATATCGTCCATATTCCCAATCGGAGTAGCCACCAGATAGAGCTTCCCATAAGGAGACTGACCTTTAAAACTCTTTTGAATCTGCATGCTTACTCCCTAAAAAGCAATTCATCACAAAACATACATTCTGCATCATTTTCACGACGTTGACCATAAAAATCCGTGCACACGTGAAATCCATCTTCATAGAGTTTGCGCAGATTATCTCGATTTCTTTTCGTTTTTGGTGCTGCTGCGTGCTCCACTTGACCTAATCGCTCTCTTAATTTATCATTTTCCAAGCGAAGCGCTACGTTTTCTTCCACCACACTTTTCAGATTTTTCTTAATCGCCTCTACCTCTGCCAAAGTAACAAGCAGATTTTGAGAAAATTCATCAAGGGCATCAAATAATTCTTTTTTATTCATCCTCACTACCATTTCCCTGTGCCAACGTAGCACATCATTCTCTTTCTTGTAACACCATATATTCTAGTGCATTTTGAAAACTAACATTGGCTTGCCACATTTTTCTTGCTGTAAATATACCTTCTAAATAGAAGCGTCCCCACGTTGTTTGTATTTCTTTTGCACAGAGAAGCTCCAAGAGTTTCAAAACCTGTTCTTGCTTTTCCTTATCATCTGCCAGACTAGCCAACTTCGCAACCTGCAAATAAGCGGCCTCTTTTCGATTTAAGCAAAGCGATGCAAAACGCTCACATTCTGCTGCCAAGTCAAAAAAAGCTGGGCTGGCCGCCAAACGTAGGGCTTCTTCTTCTGTTTGACTATAAGCAGTTAACAATTCTGCTTGTGTCTTTATCAGCCCAGCCTGCTCCAATTTTTCAAGCAAATAGACTTGATTTTTTGGAAAATGAAATAGCTGCGCTCGGCTTTTAATCGTGGACAAAATAAGATTTTCATCCGCTGTCAACAAGAAAATATACACTTCACTTTGCGGCTCTTCAATGACCTTCAACAGCGAATTAGCTGCATTGACATGCATCTTGTCCGCATCACAAATGATAAACACTTGCTTGCTGCTTTCAAACCCTGACTGAGAAAAATTACGCACTAGTTCTCGGACACGCTCTGTCTTGATAATCTGATTGACAGGACGGACGACTGTCACATCTGAAAAATCCTCTTCCTCAATCAACCGACAATTTCGACATTTTCCACAAGGAAAAACGCCATTTTTATTGGTGCAAAACAAGCTCTGTGCCAAACATTGAGCCATTTCAAAACTGCCGAAAGCCCCTGTAAACAGATAAGCATGATTCAGCCGATGTTGCTGTAAAATGTGCTCAAAACGCTCAAACAAAACTGGCTGCAACTGAGCTAATTCTTCTATTTTCATCTTAAACTCTCAACTCGTTCTGCCAATACTGCTAAAGTATCTGCAACGACCTTTTCTAATGGCTGACTAGCATCAATCTTTCTCACACGATTTGGCTCTTTTTCAAGAATAGACAAATACCCCTCACGCACGCGCCGATGCCATTCCACACTTTCACGATCCAAGCGGTCCGCACCACGCTCTTTGCTCTTAGCAATACGAGCCAAGCCTTCCTCTGCTTCAATATCAAAATAAAGGGTCAAATCTGGCTTCAAACCGTCGGTCGCAAAATCATTCAGCCAATCAATATCAGCCACCTTCAAGCCTCGACCAAAACCTTGATACGCCACCGAACTATCAATAAAGCGATCCACCAGCACCATTTCACCACGATCTAAAGCAGGTAAAATACGTTCCACCAAATGTTGCCTACGACTGGCAATATAGAGGAGCAATTCCGTTTTTTCATCGATTTCCGTATGCTTCGGATCTAAAACAACATCGCGAATCTTCTCCGCAACTGCCACTCCACCAGGCTCACGCGTAGTGACAAACGCCTGCCCTTTTGCTTCTAAAATCGGAATCAAGGCTTCTAAAACACTTGATTTTCCTGCACCATCTGGTCCCTCTAAAGAGATGAATATTCCTTTTGCCATACTAACTCATTTCTTCCTTTTTCTCCTTTCTATTTTAACAAAAAACTCCAGAAAAATCATTGCCAGAAAAAGTTTAAAAAAATTTTTTCAAAATGATACATAAGTTTTCAAGATTTGATACAATAGAATGTACAGAAATTATTAGGAGGTTATTATGTCTAAGTTTAAAAACTATCTAACGATTATTCTAGGAGCTGGAATTTTTGCTTTTGCAATCAATTATCTGATTATTCCGAATCATTTGTATGAGGGAGGCGCAACTGGTGTGACCCTCATTACATACTATCTTTTTAAGATTCCTGTTTCACTGATGAATCTCATCATCAACATTCCTCTTTTCATTATTGCTTGGAAAATTTTTGGATCGCGGCTTTTGTACTCTAGTATCTTAGGAACTTTTGCCGTTTCTGCTTGGCTGGCGGTCTTTGAAAAAATCCCTTTCGTGATTAACCTTGAAGGCGACCTCGTGATTGTGACGCTTCTGACAGGGATTATTGCTGGCGTTGGACTAGGAATTGTTTTCAATGCCGGTGGTACGACTGGCGGTACCGATATTATTGCTCGAATCGCTAACAAGTATACGAATATCTCCATGGGAAAATTGATGTTTACTGTAGACTTCTGCGTCCTTATTTTCGTTATACTTGTTTTTAAAGATGTTCGCTTAGTGACTTATACCTTGATTTTTGTCTTTATCGCTTCACGAGTAATTGACTTGATTGGTGAAGGCGGTTATGCCGGCAAGGGCTTCATGGTTATCACTAGCCATCCAGAAGAATTAGCAAAGAAAATTGACGAAGATCTCGGTCGTGGAATTACTTTTATCAATGGACAAGGCTACTACAGCGAGAATGATCTGAAACTCATTTACTGCGTTGTTGGACGAAACGAAATGCAATCCATGAAAAAAGTTATTCATAGCGTCGATCCACATGCCTTTATTACCATTACAGATGCCCATGAAATCCTTGGTGAAGGATTTACCTTAGATGTTAATAAGCAACCAATTCAGAAATAATCTTGCAATTAGTATAAAAAACGCATGAAAACAGTCTTTTAACTGTTTTCATGCGTTTTTATTGTCTTATAAAGCTTTTGCTGAAGTACGGGTAATGTCTTCTACCTGAATACCTTTGTCTTCAAATTTCGCTTTTAAAGCCGGCAAATCCACATTGCCATCAATTTGAACTTCAATGATAACCTTGCCATCTTTGCGTGGAATATTAACAGCGTTAGAGATGTTGAGATTTTCTTCGACAATCAAATGCACTATCTTCTCCAACACACCGACTTCATCTTCTGTAATGAAACGCACGCGAATGCCTTCTTCACCATAGCCAGCAATTTCAAGAAAGGCTCTGAAAACATCACGATCTGTAATGACGCCGTATACTTGCTGATTGTCCACCACTGGCAAAATGCCAATTTTATTTTTCAGCATCAAGTAAGTAGCATCTTCCAAGCTAGCAAATTGTGACACCGTCACCACATCACGAATCATGACATCTTTAATTTTGGTCTTGTTTAGCAAATAATTCATCTCATAGATAGACAAGCTGGTCGCTTTTGAAGGACTTGCTTCGGCAATCGTTCCTTCAGTCACCAAACCGACCAATTGGTCATTTTCAATAACAGGAAGCCGGTGCAATCCTTGCTCCCGCATAATATCCGCCGCATGCGCTACCGTCGTGTCTGGACTAATGTACACTACTTTTCGTGTCATAAAATCTTTAACTGCCATGGGAATCTCCTTTATCTTTGATCTTTCAGTTCTATTATACTGTATTTTCTAGTTTATTTCAAACGCTTTCAATCTACTTACCTATGTTTTCAAGAATATTATTAGTGAATAAAAAAGAAGTAGAAAACCACTTCTTTCTCCTTTTTTCACCCACCGAGATAAGCCTTGCGGACTTCATCGGAAGCGAGCAATTCTTTTCCTGTGCCAGACAAGACAATATTTCCTGTTTCTAAAACATAGCCACGGTCGGCAATTGAGAGGGCTTTGTTAGCATTTTGCTCAATCAATAGAACAGTTGTGCCTTGTTTTTGAATATCTTGAATAATATCAAAAATTTCTTGAATGAAGAGAGGAGCCAGTCCCATTGAAGGCTCATCTAAAAGCAGGAGTTTGGGCGTAGACATGAGAGCTCGCCCCATAGCAAGCATCTGCTGCTCACCTCCCGAAAGAGTTGCAGCATCTTGATTTTTACGTTCTTCTAAACGCGGAAAGCGTGAGAAGACTTTTTTTAGATTCGCTTGATTTTCATCACGATTTGTTTTTAAGAAAGCACCCATTTCTAGGTTTTCCAAAACAGTCAGGCCTGAGAAAACATGGCGTCCTTCGGGTACCTGAGAAAGCCCTGCTGCTACAATTTTCTGAGCAGGAACTTTTTGAATTTCATTTCCTAGAAACTCAATTTTTCCTGCACTTGGACGAACCAGTCCTGAAATGGTTCGAAGAATCGTTGTTTTTCCGGCACCATTGGCACCGATGAGAGAAACAACTTCGCCCTCGTTGACTTCAAAGCTGACATCTCGGACAGCCTGAATCATGCCATAATGGACGGAAAGATTTTCAACTTTTAGCATAGACATTAGGCTTCACCTCCCAGATAGGCTTCAATAACACGCTTATCATTTTTAATCTCGTCAGGAGTTCCGTGTGCAATCAAACGACCATACTCCAATACATAAATTCGTTCCGTCACTTCCATAACTAGGCTCATGTCATGCTCAATCAGCATGATTGTGATTTGGAATTCATTTTTTATGCGACGAATTAACTCTGTCAATTCTGCTGTTTCCTGTGGATTCATTCCTGCAGCAGGCTCATCAAGAAAGAGAATTTTTGGTTCTGTTGCTAGAGCACGCACAATTTCCAAACGGCGTTGTTGACCGTAAGCTAAATTCTTAGCAAGCGTTTCTGCTTCACCGTCTAGGTCAAAGATTTTTAGCAATTTCAATGCTTTCTCACGCAATTCTGCTTCATTTTTATAGAAAGCTGGCAAACGAAAGAAGCTAGCAAAAACATGTGCTTTGTGGTGATTTCCAAAAGCAATCAAGACATTCTCTAGGACTGTCAAATCTTTAAACAAGCGAATATTTTGGAATGTCCGACTGAGTCCTAAAGAAGCAATCTTATAAGGTGCCTTGCCATTGAGCAAATGCCCATCCAAGGTCACGCTTCCTTCACTTGGTTCATAAACACCGGTCAGTAAGTTAAACAAAGTTGTTTTTCCAGCACCATTTGGACCAATGAGACCGACTAATTCTCCCTCATTCAGCTCCAAGGTCACATCGCCAACAGCAGTCAGCCCGCCGAAATTTTTTGTTAAGTTTTTTACATCAAGAAGCGCCATTAGTTGACCTCCTTATCTTTTTTAAAGAAGCGTGATAAGCTCAATTCCCATGTGCCAAGAAGTCCTCCCGGACGGAAAATCATCACCAAAATTAAAGCAAGAGAGTAGATAATCATCCGAATGCTTGCTACATTTTGAAGCACCATGTTTAAAATTCCCAAAACAATCGCTGCAACAATGGTACCAGTCATCGAACCAAGACCACCAAATACCACAATAATCAAGACATTGATACTATTGATAAAAGTATAATCTTTCGGCACAACAGAGCCAATAAATCCTGCTTGGAGTGAGCCTGCGATACTAGCTGTCATCGCTCCAAAAACAAAGGCAATGACTTTGATTTTAGTGGTATTGACCCCCACAGATTCTGCTGCAATTTCATCTTCACGAACTGACAAGGTTGCTCGTCCAATTGGGCTGCGCAAGAAATTGATGGTTAAAATAGTTGTGATAACTACAAAGAAATACACCATTTGCCAATTGGTAAAAGCAGGAATACCCAAGATACCTGCGGCTCCGTTGGTCAAATCGCCTCCATTGATGATTAAAATCCGAATGATTTCAGAAACCCCAAGCGTGGCAATTGCTAGATAATCGCCCTTCAAACGAAGAGTAGGAATCCCGACAATCAAAGCGACTGCTCCTGCAATCAATGCCCCTAACACCATAGCCGCAAAAAAGGCAGGATAGGTAGCAGATTTCGAACCAATAATTGCAGCTGCATAAGCACCAATTGCCATGAAGCCAGCATGCCCCAGAGAAAATTGACCAGAAAAGCCGACAATCAAATTCAACCCTACTGCTAAAATAATGTTAATACCGATTTGCTGTAAGATTTGCAAGTAAAAATCATTCAAAACTCCAGCGCTGACAAGGAGAGTCAGCAAACCGTAACCAGCAAGAAGGAGCACAAACCATAGAATATTTACTTTTACATTCTTTTTCATCGCTTACACCTTCTCTTTCACATTCTTACCAAGAATACCTGCAGGACGGACAAGTAAAATCAAGATTAAGATACCGTACACAATCGCATCGCGGAAATCTGACATACCAAAAGCTGTCGCAAAGGTTTCTAATAGACCAATGACAAAGCCCCCCAGTGCTGCTCCGGGGATAATACCAATCCCACCAAGTACTGCTGCGACAAATGATTTCAGCCCTGGTGTCATTCCCATCAAAGGCTCAAGGGAATTATAATAAAGCGCGATGAGTACACCTGCTGCTCCTGCCAAAGCAGAACCTAAAGCAAAAGTGAAACTAATTGTACGATTGACATTGATTCCCATTAGCTGCGCTGCATCACTATCAACAGAAACTGCCCGCATGGCTTTTCCCATTTTGGTTTTTTGAACGATAACCTGCAGCAATACCATTAAAATCAAGGAAATGACCAAAATCATCAATTGGATATTTGTGAGACTAATCGGACCAAAATTATAACGAACCGTTTCAATCACTTGTGGGAACGAACGAGTATTGGCTCCCACAAAATAGACCATCACATATTCCAAGAAAAACGAAACACCAATCGCAGTAATCAAAGCTGCAATCCGAGTCGAATTTCTCAATGGACGATAAGCCAGAAACTCAACCAGCACACCTAAAACTGCCGTCCCAATCATTGCCAAAATCAAGGCAAGGAAAAAATTAAGATGAAGAGAGTTAATCAGGAAATAGCCCATAAAAGCGCCCATCATATAAATATCTCCATGAGCGAAGTTGATAAGCTTGATAATCCCATAAACCATGGTATAGCCGAGAGCGAGCAAAGCATAGACACTCCCTAAAATTAGACCATTAACAAGTTGTTGGAGCATGGCCACCACACTTTCTAATTATAGTATAGAAGAAAGAACTATGTGATCGTTCACATTTTCTTATCTATCGTGAAAAAAGAGCGAGTCAAGTCATCATTTCAAAAAAATTGATTTTTCTCACTCATCTATTCTAAGTTTGAGCAAATGAGACCTTTAAACCTTTTAAGTCTCATTTCACGGTTGACTGATTTTTAACAGCTTAAAACATATCTAACAATCAATCACTATGTCTTACAAACCTTAATGAAACATATTTTTAAGACTAAGACTTTTATCCCGCCTCTTTTCTTTTAGCCCGTATAAAGAGAAGTAACTATCTACGATGCTTACCATAAATAGTTACTCTTTTATACACTATAAAATATATTTTAAGCAATTTCTTGCGAAGGATTACGGCTTAACTGTTTCAGCTGCTGTGACTTTCCCATTATTCATGGTCATCATAAAGGCTGTTTTAACAGTATTATGATTCTTGTCAAAGCTGGTATCACCTGTTACACCTTCAAAATTCTTTGTCTTGGCAAGATTGTCTTTGATGTCAACAGATGTTTTCGCACCCTTGGCAGCATTGGCAACAAGATAAACAGAGTCGTATGCTAGTGCCGCAAATGTTGAAGGTTCTTCATTGTTGTATTTAGCCTTGTAAGCTTCTAGGAATTTCTTAGCTTTCGCTGAGACATCAACTGTCGAAGAAAAACCTGAGATGTAGTAGATATTTGAGGCTTTGGCTGGAGTTGCTTGTTGGACAAATTCCTCACCATTAAAGCCATCACCACCAACGATTGGCTTATCAATTCCCATACCACGCGCTTGGTTGACAATTTTACCAGCTTCAGTATAGTAACCAGGGATGACAATTGCATCAAAATCTTTCCCTTTCATCTTGGTCAAAGCTGCTTGGAAGTCCGTATCACCAGCGACAAACTTTTCATCTGCAACAATCTCACCTTTGTAGGCATTACGGAAAGCTTTTGCGATACCTTTGGCATAATCACTTGAGTTATCTGTGTAAAGTACAACTTTTTTCGCTTTTAACTTTTCTGTAACGTACTTAGAAATGATTTTCCCTTGGAAACTGTCTTGGAAAGTTCCGATGAATAAGTATTCTTGATTTTTCGTCAAACCGTCTTGTGTCGCACTAGGTGAAATCAAAGGCACACCTGCTTTTGTCGCATTGGGAACTGCCGCTGCTGTTGCACCAGAAGTTGCAGGTCCTACGACTGCATTTACTTTTGATTGGGTTACCAAGTTAGTCGTGACAGAAGCTGCTTCTGCTGTTTCAGATTTATTATCCTTGTCAACAACTTCAAGTTTCTTGCCATCAATACCACCAGCTTTGTTGATTTCATCAACAGCCAGTTGGGCACCTTTTTGTTCGGCTGTTCCATAAGCTGCTGTTGCACCAGTTTCTTCAAAGTTGAATCCGATTTTAATAGTCTTATCAGCAACTTTTGTACCAGTTGCATTGGAGCCACCTGACTTTACTTCCCCACAAGCGGCAAGAAGGGCAACACTTGCAAGGGCAACAAATGATAGAGCAAATTTTTTCTTCATATTCTTATCTCCTCGTTCCGAAATGATATGTTTAGAATATATCGAATTATCTGACAATTGTCAAGTGGTAAATGAGATTTTTTTATATGTTTACGTTTTCTTTATCTCTAAACAAGTTTCCAACAAAGTCTGTGTCCAATTCTTGAATGTGACAAACCCGTACTTGTTTGACATATTTTTCTTTAGATAACCTTTGCATCGTCTCTTCTACCTGCTCTGTCGGAACATACAACTGGAGGTAACGATGCTTTTTAGAATGGTAGACAATATCGCCAATAGTTTCTATTTTTTTCACATCTCGATTGTAATACAAATACACAATCAAACCTGTTCGTTCTTCTTTTTTAAACATGAATTTTCTTTCTAATTTATTTTTATCATTTATAAGTATATCAAAAAAATGCCCATCAGAGGACATTTTTCGTACAGTAATAAACAATGATTAGTTTAAATTATTATTTGCCATGATTTCATCAATGAAGCCATAATCCAAGGTTTCTTGAGCGCTCATCCAATAATCGCGTTCTGCGTCTTTATGTACTTGCTTAATGGTTTTCCCTGAATTATCCGCAAGGATTTTCTCCAAGTTATTCCGAGTTTTCAGCAAATGCTCAGCCGCAATCGCCATATCGGTTTGTTGCGTACCGCTACCAGTTCCGCCCATTGGTTGGTGAATCAGGTATTCTGCATTCGGCAACATGAAGCGCTTGCCTTTAGCACCACTTGAAGCAATAATGGTTCCCATGGAAGCAGCCATCCCCATGACAATTGTTTGGACATCTGATTTGATGAAGTTCATGGTATCAACAATCGCTAGACCAGCTGATACGGAACCGCCTGGCGTATTGATGTAAAGATAAATATCTTTGGTATTATCCTGCGCATCAAGAAAAAGTAATTGCGCAATAATGGAATTAGCCATATTGTCCTCAACAGGACCCGTCAGCATAATAATGCGATCTTTTAATAAGCGTGAGTAAATATCGTAGGAACGTTCTCCACGGCTTGTTTGTTCAATAACTACAGGAATCATTGTATTCTCCTTTTCATCTGATATTTTAATCTGACTAACAATTTTTAGTGAGATTTTTCAAATATGAGACTATTATAGCCTTTTGGTCAAAAAAGGTCAAACATAAAACTCATTATTTTGTACCGAAAAGACGATCTCCTGCATCTCCCAATCCTGGAACGATATAGCCGTTTTCATTCAAATGATCATCAAGGGCTGCTGTAAAGATTTCCACGTCTGGGTGAGCTTCTTGTAAAGCTTTCACACCTTCTGGCGCTGAAACAAGGCAGACAAATTTAATATTGTGTGCTCCGCGTTTTTTCAATGAATCAATGGCTAAAATAGCTGAACCACCTGTCGCCAGCATGGGATCTACCACAAAGATTTGACGTTGGCTAATGTCTTCTGGTAACTTCACAAGGTACTCAACTGGTTTTAGGGTTTTTTCGTCGCGATACATGCCAATATGTCCGACTTTAGCAGCTGGCACAAGGCTCAAAAGACCGTCCACCATACCGATACCTGCACGTAAAATTGGGACAATAGCTAATTTTTTACCAGCCAATTGTTTTTGAACCGTCTTTGTAATGGGCGTTTCAATTTCCACATCTTCTAATGGTAAGTCACGTAAAACTTCATAGCCCATCAGCATAGCAATTTCATTTACTAACTCACGAAAAGCCTTAGTAGAGGTATCTGTGCGACGTAGGATAGACAATTTATGCTGAATGAGCGGATGTGCGATCACTTGAAATTTTTCCATGATTGGTTTTCCTTCTTTCAATTTATTCTTCTTATTATATCAAAAAAACATAAAAAAGGCTCGTGACAAACAAGCCTTTTCAAAGATTGTCAATTGCTTACAACCATTCATGGTATTTCTTAATATAAAGATGCTTCACAAACGTAACACTTACCATATACAAAATCATGACAAGGATTAAGAATAAGAAATAAGTACCGTTTAATGGAGCCACTTTTAAAAGCGTAGCAAAAGGACCGTAGGGTAATAAGGTTACAAAGAACACGGCTGCTAGGGTTGTCATGACTACGGACAAAGCCGGCCTGCTTTGAATAAACGGCAGTTTAGGTGAGCGCAGCATGTAGATAACCATGGTTTGCGTCCACATGGACTCAATAAACCAACCTGTTTGGAAAATGGTGATGAACTCGCTAGACATCCCATGATGATAAACAGAACCTGTCATCATCGGTGCAATGATAAAGAACAAAATCAAGAAGGTCATACAGTCAAAAATAGAACTGATTGGACCAATCCAAGCCATGAAGCGCGTGATGGATTTGGCACTCCAAATGCGCGGTTTTTGCAAAAATTCACGGTCGACATTGTCAAATGGCAAAGCGATACATGAAATATCATACACCAAATTTAACACAATCAGATGAATCGGTGCCATAGGCAAAAATGGTAGGAAAATACTTGAAATCAACAAGGAAAAGATATTCCCGAAGTTGGAACTGACTGTCATCTTGATATATTTGGTCATATTAGCATAGACTTTTCGACCTTCTACCAAGCCTTTTTCAAGCACCAACAAGTCCTTATCTAATAGGATAACATCAGCTGTTTCTTTGGCAATATCGACAGCTGTATCAACTGAAATCCCTACATCAGCTACTTTCATAGAAGGTGCATCATTGATGCCGTCTCCCATATAACCAACCTTGTGCCCATTTGCTTTCAGCTGCAAAATAATACGCGCTTTTTGGTCGGGAGATAATTTCGCAAAAACAGTTGTGGTTTCAACAACTTTGCTCAATTCGTCATCCGACATCGTTTCAATCACAGAACCAAGTAGGATATGTTCTGCATCTAAGCCAACTTTCTCACAGACCGCTTCTGTGACTTTTTCATTGTCACCTGTCAAAATTTTGGTGGCAACACCATATTCTGTTAAAGCCTTGATAGCAGGCGCTGCAGAAGGTTTTGGCGGGTCAAGGAAAGCAAGATAACCCGTCAAAATCATATCAGACTCATCTTCTACTGTGTATTCATAGTCAGCATCTAAGTCTGAGCGATAGCTGACGCCCAGCACACGCAGTCCTTGTTCATTTAACTGTGCAACTTCTGCTAAAATTTCTTGACGAATTTCTTCCGTCAAAGGAAGGATTTCCCCTTTGTCTTCGACATAATTTGAAATGGCTAACATTTCTTCCAAAGCACCTTTTGTTACCATGCTAACGACATTTTCATCATCTCGAACCAGCACACTCATGCGGCGGCGTTCAAAATCAAAAGGCAATTCATCAATTTTCTTAAAAGTTTGGTCCAAGTTCCGAACGATTTCATGCTTTTCAGCTTCTTTTTCTGTCCGATTGATAATAGCACGATCCATTAGGTTTTTTAGCCCTGTTTGGTAATACGAATTAAGATAAGCCCTGCGAAGAACGGCTAAATCAAGCTCTCCATGAATATCCAGCGGATATTCCAAGACAATCTCATCTTGCGTCAATGTACCTGTTTTATCCGTGCAAAGGATATCAATCGCTCCCAAATCTTGAATGGCATTGAGTTTCTTGATGACAACTTTTTCTTTTGCCATAAGAATAGAACCCTTAGCCAAGCTTGCAGTGATGACCATAGGCAGCATTTCTGGTGTCAAACCAACACCGACACTAAGTGCAAATACACCAGCCTCCAACCAATCTCCGTCTGTCAGACCATTGATGAAAAAGACAACGGGCACAAGTACCAGCATGAGACGAATGAGCAGCCACGAAATACTGTTCATTTCCCGCTCAAATGAAGTTGGTTCGTCATACGTATTGAGCGTTTGCTCAATAGCACCCATCTTGGTATCGTCTCCAACGACCAGAACAAGAGCAATGGCACGACCAGAGATTACATTGGTTCCCATAAAGGCAAGTGCTTCAGACTCAAGCAAGCTATCTGTTTCTTTTGTCTCACATTTATCCAGCGCCATTTTTTCAACAGCATCACTTTCACCTGTCAAACCTGACTGTTGCACAAAGAAGTCGCGCGAATCTAAGATTAGCACATCTGCTGGTAGCATATCTCCTGCACTCAAGCGGATAATGTCTCCTACTACTAATTCTGTAATCGGAATTTCTTGCTCTTTTCCCTCACGGACGACTGTCACTGTATTGACAATCATACGTGAAAGATTGCTGGCTGCTTTGTCGCTCCGCAATTCTTGCACAAAGCGAATACTACCAGACAACAAGACAAGGACAACGATGATGATAAATGTCGTCGGGTCTTCTTGCCCTGGCTTTGCCAGCCAAACATTGGTCACCAAGGATACCAATGCAATGAGTAAGAGAATGACGGTAAAGGGATTGATAATGGATTCATAGATCTTTTTAAAAATTGAATCTTCTTGCCCTTTAGTCAATTCATTTTCGCCGTATATATCACGGTTTTCCTCAACTTGCTCTTCTGTCAGCCCTGCTCTGGAAGTGTTGAAAAAAGTCATCGTATCCAGTACAGACATGCGAAGAGCATCTGTTAATCTTTCTTTTGCTGTTTTCACTGATTTCTCCTCTATCTAAGACGCATCCAAGCAACAAAATAACTGCACACAGCTTTTTGCTCAGATATCGTTCATTTGCTAGAGTCGATTCCAAAGGGAGCATGAGGAATGCTCAGATATGGCAATCGACTGGTTTTCTGTTGACTCGGGTGATCATCATTTGGCATATTCCTCACTCCTTTCCCTTGCGGTTTTCCTTTTAAAAAATCAGTTCAAAACAATAAAATCCTACCATGAAAAAACATGGCAGGACTGTATGTCTTGTGTTACCGTTCAAGCTTTAACTCCGTAGGGCGGTGAAATGACATTAGTCGAAACCTTAGCGATCTCAACTGCTAACCAACGCGTAGTGTCTCCACTACTTTGCGGTAGTCATCCGTATCCCTATGGTAGCCTCACCTACCGATTTTTCATACTAACTATACTCCACTTGAGAATGATTGTCAACCCAAAATGGCTGTTTCTGAAAATTTCTTTTCATTCTTATTGCGGCAAACAATGCACGATTCTCTTGCAAATCTCTTCTACTAAGGGTTTTGGTGTTGCAATATTTAATCTTGCATGCAATTCCCCCTCTTTTCCATAGTCACTTCCTCGATTGAGAATGACTTTGGCTTGGTCATGCAACAAAGTAAAAAGTTCATCATCTGTCAAACCATAATCGCTAAAATCAAGCCAAATTAGATAAGTTCCTTGTGGTTTCATAACTTTTAACCGCGGAGCCTCTTTGGCAAAATAATCCACCGCAAATTGAATATTTTCTTCTAAAACATCTTTTAATGCTACTAACCAAGGTTTCCCATAGCGATAGGCCGTTTCTGTCGCAATATAACCTAGGCTTGACACTTCGTGATGATTATTTGCCAACTGGCGTCGTTTAAATTGTGCACGTAATGAAGGATTTTCAATAATGGCATAGGAATTTTTGGTACCTGCAATATTAAAAGTCTTGGTAGCACTGGACAGTATAATGGCAAGTTCTTTAAAATCAGGTGAAATGGTATTAAAGGAAACATGCTCATGACCAAACAAGGTCAGATCTTGATGAATCTCATCTGATACCAAGATAACCTGATGTTTTTGACAAAGATGACCAATTTTTTCCAAAACCTCCCTTTCCCAGATACGTCCTCCGGGATTGTGCGGACTGCAAAGAAGGTACAATTTCACATTATTTTCGACAATATCCTTTTCCAATTGTTCAAAATCAATTTGAAACAAACCATTTTCTTCTTTGAGAGAATTAGATACCAATTTTCGATTGTTTAAGCGAACGCTACGAGCAAAAGGTGGATAAACAGGAGAATTGATTAGAACCGCTTCTTCTTCTTTGGTAAAGGCTTGAATCGCAATAGAAATGGCTGGCACAACACCTTCCACAAAAACAATAGAATCCTTATCAAACGAATACTGATGTTCGCTTTTTTCCCAATCCAGCACCGCTTGGAGTAACTCATCACTCGCATAAGTATAGCCATAAACCAACTGCTCTGCATAGTCATGAATCGCTTGTTTTACTTCCGGCATGACCTCAAAATCCATATCTGCAATCCATGCCGGCAGTAATTGAGGATCAGTCTCTGTCTCTTTCCACTTATAAGTGTGATGAGATAAGCGATTCGGTGCTGTTTGAAAATTGTATTTGCTCATATTATACCTCCAAAGCAAATTTTAAATCTGTGATTAAGTCTTGGCTGTCTTCGATTCCAATGGATAAACGCAACAAGTCATCTGTTAAACCGTAGGATTTCCGCACTTCTGCTGGAATATCTGCATGCGTTTGTGTCGCAGGATAGGTAATCAAGCTTTCTACACCACCTAAGCTTTCTGCAAAGGTAAAGACTTTTAGTGTGTTTAACAAATGTGGAATAACTGCTTCATCCTTGACTTTAAAGGAAATCATGCCGCCTTTTCCTGGATAGAGAACCTCTTTTACTGCTGGCGAATCTTTCAAGAAAGCTGCTACAGCTTGTGCGTTTTTTGTTGAACGCTCCATACGCAGAGACAAGGTTTTCAAACCTCGAAGCAAGAGATAACTATCAAATGGAGACAAAACAGCTCCTGTCGTATTGAGATTGTAGAATAGATCCTCATAAAGCTCTTTGTCACTCGTCATAAGAGCACCAGCCAGAACGTCATTATGTCCTCCTAAATACTTGGTCGCCGAATGTAGCACAAGATCCGCTCCATTTTCCAAAGGACGTTGATAAATTGGAGTATAAAACGTATTATCTACAATAACCTTTGCACCTTTTGCATGAGCTTTTTCTGCAATAGATGCAACATCAAACTCAAACATTAACGGATTGGTCGGGGTTTCCAGATACACTACATCTATATCCTCCGTTAAAGCCGCAAGCAATTCTTCTTCCGTATTTGCATATGTAAAGTGAAAGCGCCCTTCTTGCTCCACTTGATGAAACCAGCGAAAAGAACCGCCATAAAGGTCACGAACCGCTATAACTCTACTCCCAATCGGAAAAACGCTAAAGGCTAGCACAATAGCACTCATTCCTGAACTGGTCGCTAACGCATAATCCGCACTTTCAATAGCAGCTAAGGTTTTTTCCAAGCTACTTCGCGTTGGGTTTTTCGTGCGCGTATAGTCATATCCAGTGGATTTTCCAAATTCTGGATGCTGATAGGTCGTTGAAAAATGCAAAGGTGTTGTCAAGGCACCTGTTGCTTCATCCGTTTTAATACCAGCATGAGCTAAAATCGTGTCTAATTGTAACTTTTTATCCATAATAAATAACCTCCATAAGATAAAAGCGGAATCAAGCAATTCTTATATTTCTAAGTAATTCTATTGTATCATCTTACGAAAGCACTGTGTTTTGTTCTTTTCAAGACCTAGATATAGTTAATAACTATAATAGCTATTAAAAGATTATCAAATCATAGATGTTTATTCTCACAATAACCAATTTCATTATATCTTAATTCTTATAAATTTTCTACAATATTAAAAAGCCTTTCGGCTTTTTAATGAATATGAAATTTTTGACGTAAGGTTTGAGCTTTCTCACCAATAAAATGGTCTAACAAACGGACTCGCAAAGCCATTGCTCCATAAATAGCGATGCCCAAGCCACCGATGATAACCAAATAAAGCATACTAGAAATGCGTCCACTTGGATGAAAGACAAATCCAAGTACGACTTCCACAATGGCAATCAAAAGAGCCATAACTGCCGTTAAAATTCCAATCAACAAACTCCGTTTGAAGAGAATGGTTTGATTGAGCCCAGTTACTTGACGAATGTGTTGGTACATCAGAATGATTGGAACAATAAGTCCAATAGTAGTCGCAAGCAAGGGGCCGTAAGCTCTGAACAGATAAATAAATGGAATTTGCAAAATGAGCTTAACAAGAACTCCATAACCAAAATAGATAATTGCTTTACGATTTTGGAAAAGCGCCTGAATCATTGGCGATAAGACAGTATAGACGCCAAGAATAATCGTCTGTAACATAGCAAAAATGAAGAGCCCCAAGGCCAAACTATCTGGTCGTCCGTAGAAAATCGTGTATAATGGCCGCGCTACTAAGACAGAACCAATCGTTGCTGGTAAAAGAAACAGCAGTAACATACTCAAATTATCTTGAACTAAGCGCGCAGCCGCCTTTAAATCACCTTTGACATAGTTTTCTGTCAGCAAGGGAATCCCCACACCGCCGATCGAAGTTGCTACTGCAATCAAAATCATGGTAATCTTATTTGGATTGGCAGAGAAATAACTGAACATAACCACCAGCTGAGAATTGCTATAATTGGTGAACCATTTCATCGTATTGATAAATGTTATCTGGTCAATGATTTGGAAAAGCTGAATAGCAGAACCCGTGATGATAAAAGGAATGGCTTCACGAATCGTATCCACCAGCAAAGCACGGCTGTTGATTTCAGCACTATTAGCCGGTTTGTGTAAGATAGATGTCAAGAGATTGGTCTTCCAAAGAAAATAAACCAAAACCGCCATACTGGCAAACATACCGACAAAGGCTGCAAAAGTAGATTGGGTCACTGCAGCAACATAATCTTTTGTGCCCAATTTCATAATGAAGAATGTTGCAAGTAACATCCAAATCACACGAATGACTTGTTCAGCAATCTGGCTCATGGCATACGGTTTTAAATTGTTAAAACCTTGGAAAAATCCACGAATAACACTCATGGCTGGAAATACTAGCACAGCCCACGACAAACTTTGCATGACCGGAATCAGCTCTTTCCCAACTCCTGATACATGCGCAAAGAACGGTGATAAAAGATACATCACAACTGCAAAAATGACTCCCAACAAGAGCATGAATTTCAAAAATTCACGAATGAGAGTAAAACTATGATCTTTTTGATCAATCGTATTGTACTTGGCGACTTGCTTGGCGACTGCAACTGGAACTCCTGCCGTAGAAATCAGAAGAAACCAAGCATAAATATTGTAGCCCATAGTAAACAATCCATTGGCTTCTGCACCGTGTTTCCCCATCCAGATATACCAAGGAATAATATAAATTGCCCCTAAAAGGCGGCTGATAAAGTTACTAGCTGTCAGCCACGCTGTCCCTAGAAGCATTTGTTTTTGTTGATTTGTTGTTTGTTGGTCCATACATAACCTCTAAAAATAGTCTCATCTTATTATAAACTTTTCCTTTCCGCTTGTAAAACCTCGCCATTAAGTTTACAATAGAAGTATGATAACAATTGAAAACGCATTAAACATTTTAAAAAACGATCACAATTTCCGCGAGATTATCGACAAAGGACAATATTTTTATCATTATCGTGATCTTGTTTTTAAAAAAATCAGCTACGACAGCCGTGAAGTGGATGCTTCCACTCTTTTCTTTGTCAAGGGTGACAATTTTAAAAAAGAATTCTTGGAAAAAGCAGTGACAGCGGGTCTACAGCTTTATATCAGTGAAATGGATTTTGAAGTGGGAATTCCTGCTCTCATAGTCAATGACGTAAAACAAGCCATGAGCCTTCTTGCCATGGAATTTTATGGCAATCCACAAGACAAACTCAAATTGCTCGCTTTTACAGGAACCAAAGGAAAGACCACTTCTGCTTATTTCGCCTATCATATCCTCCAACAAAGTTACAAGCCAGCTCTCTTGTCTACCATGAACACGACGCTCGACGGAGAGCACTTCTTCAAATCTGCTTTGACAACACCGGAAAGCTTGGATTTGTTCAAAATGATGGCGACAGCTGTTGAGAATGGACGAACTCATCTTATCATGGAAGTTTCTAGTCAAGCCTATCTGAAAAAGCGGGTTTATGGTTTGACCTTTGATGTTGGCGTTTTCCTCAATATTAGTCCTGATCACATCGGACCAATTGAACATCCAACATTTGAAGACTATTTTTATCATAAACGGCTTCTCATGGAAAATAGCCGAGCTGTGGTGGTCAATAGCGAAATGGACCATTTTGAAGTTTTGGCTGAGCAAGTTGCTTCCATGGAGCATGATTTCTACGGACAGCATTCAGACAATCAAATTCATCATTCGCAAGCCTTTTCTTTTGAAACAAGCGGAATCCTCACAGAAAAATTTGACATTCAGCTAATCGGACGTTTTAACCAAGAAAATGCACTTGCTGCTAGCCTTGCCTGTCTACGCTTAGGTGCCACTATTTCTGATATAAAAAAAGGCATTGCTGCTACGCGTGTCCCTGGACGTATGGAAGTGCTGACCCAACAAAATGGTGCCAAAGTGTTTGTGGATTACGCACACAATGGTGTCAGTCTCGCCAATCTCCTATCGGTTGTGCAAGAGCATCAAAAAGGTAGGATTGTTTTGGTGCTCGGTGCAACTGGAAATAAGGGCGAAAGTCGCCGCAAAGATTTTGGTCTACTAATCAATCAACATCCAGAATTAATGGTGATTTTAACCGCAGATGATCCAAATTACGAGGATCCAATTGCCATTGCCAAAGAAATTGCTTCTTACATATCCTTTGATGTTGATATGATTGCTGACCGCGAAGAAGCTATTAAAAAAGCCCTTGGCTTAACTAGTAAAAAAGGCGATGCTGTCATTCTAGCAGGCAAAGGCGCTGATTGCTACCAAATTATCAACGGAGAAAAAGCAGACTATCTAGGTGATTATGCCATCGCTGAAAAATATTTATAGAAAATAATAAAGGTCGAGACAAACGTTTTCGACCTTTAATTATTTAAGAAAATTTATACTAGCAAGGAGAGATGAGCACAATTCTTCAGAAATCAAAATCTTGCTTTATGACTTTACTTTCTCCAACTAATCAAAACATACATCAGACTTGACCCAAACATATCTGCAAGTGCATGCACGAGGAAGAATGGTAAGAGGTTTTTAACCTTATATTTGTAAAGAAAATAATAGAGAATTCCAAAGCCAACACCAATTGTCAGTGCCCAGAGCATTCCTTGATAGGTATGGAAAGAAACGCGAATAATCGTCGAATAAAGAAGAACCCACCACTTATATTTATCTTTCACTGAGGTCAATAAACCTAAGAAGAAAAATTCTTCATAGAAGCCATTGAGCAAAGCATAGAGAATAGCCATAGGTGTCAAATCAATAAATTTGCGGAAAATTTCCGTCAAATCAATATATTTCCACAATTGCGGATCAAAATAATTGTATTCTCCGCTAAGGGTCGTCACTGTATCCGCGAGAATCCCCATAACCGCAAAGATAAATGGAACCCAAAAGAGTACAGACCACGATAAACGAATTGGCAACTGCTTAAAGTCAAAACGGCGAAGTATTAAATAGGCTATCGTCAAAGCTAACATGAGAAGCTGCAATTCTAAATTACTGGAATAAGCTGCTCCGTCACTTGCTATTTTACTAGCTGTATCTGTTACTGCTGCCGTAGTGGACGGTGACAAGCTCGCAAGATAAAGTTCTGTTGAACGATAAATAAATTGTCCAAACAACAGAGCTGTCACAATGACAATATCAAACCATTTCAAATACTTCAACGGCTGAGACGGACGAATTTTTGCTAAAAGATTCACGATACATTCCTTTCATGAAATGATTTAGTGACTACCAAATCTTGCTAAACTTAAACCTTATACTTATAAATCTATCAAATAAACCTTAAAATTTTATTATTCTAAGGTTTATCTAATGCTTTCTTTACACGAAAGGTCAATGTTTCCTTATCAAAATCCAATTTTAATTCATATTTCCCAGTCTCGTTAGGCGCAATATAACCTAAAATCACTAGAGCATCTACAAAAATATCACGCCGTTTCTGCATCAGCTCAGTTTTGCGACCATATTTTAAGAGGAAGGTCGTCATATATTTTAAAGCATACTCAGGATTCACATCTCCTACCAAATCATAGAGTTTTTGTTGCCGATTGGTCAATGGATATTGTTGTTTCAACCTATAAAAATAATTGGAAAGCGTCAGCTGCTCTCTGAGAAAATCCGTTTTTTCTACTAAAATAGCTTGGTTTGTTTGATTGGTTAAATGCGTCTCAAAACGCATATTCAGCAATTCTTGATAAAGAGGACTGTCATCTCGCACAAAGACTTCCTGATCCAAAGACAAATCCGTCACATTTTCCAACAGAGGAACGCTTTGACGATAGCGTTTATTTTCCCGAAGTACATATCCAGCTTTGATATATTCCTCCATGGAGCGATCAATATTGGAAAAGTTTGCAAATTCGCACTTTATCTCTCGCAAAGTAACATCATCATGTCGGTCTAAATAATTTATCAATTCATGAAAAAAAGGCTGACGTGTTAAACGACTGGGATTGATTACTTTAATCATCTAATCTTCCTTTATAAACTAATTTTTCGGATTGAGCCAATTGGCTAGGATTGGTTCCTGGCTGATGAAGAGGAACTGCTAAACCTAACTCTTTGTAATACTGCTGCCAAAAAGGAGCTATTTCCTCTTTTTCATCACCGAACTGCATAGGAATGGTTTCAAAAATGGGGAGGATTTCTGCAATATATTCAGAACAGTAAAAACCTATCATATTTGGATAAAAGCTATTGTTATAAGGCTTGTAAAGGTGTTGTTCTGCTCTTTTCCAGACAGCTTTCACATCTATATCAGGGAAAACATAGACATCATAGCATTCATCGTCCTGTAAAAATACCTCTATCGGCAGTTTTATGACTCCCCGCTCGCTTGTCGCATGGTACATCCAGCCGTCAAAAAAGATCGCCACATGATTATACCGCCCAGTTGATCGCTGAATAGCTTCTGCCATATCAGATTGACTGGACACAAAAAGTAAATCCCCATTTTGTAAATCTTGAATTTTCATAGAACTATTGTATCAAAAAAGGAGCCGAAACTCCCTTTTTATTCTATTCTTAAGCATTAAAACTTTCTGTTAATTGCGGAACGACTTGTTTTTTACGGGAAACAGCGCCAGCAAGGAAAGCGTGGTTATTTTCAAGAACAAAGTTGAAAGCTGCTTCTACCTTGTCCATATTGCGACCGATTGCCAGGATTTCTGAGTTTGAATTGACAATGTCGGTAATCATCAAAACGAAGTCAGAATAACCATTAGCTGCGTTTGCTTTTTCAATAGCTGCTTCCAGTTCACCTTGACGTTCCAAGACTTCTGCAATATCAACTGTGTTGACCTGTGCCACACGAACTTGATTTCCGTTTAATTCAAATGTTTTAGCATCAATATCAATCAGTTCTTCTGCTGTTTTGCTGGCTAAGTTCGTTCCAGCTTTAAGCATAGCCAAACCGTATTCTTCCAAATTCACACCAGCCAATTCAGCCAATTCTGGCGCAATGACTTTGTCACTTGGATGTGTAGTTGGTGATTTCAAAAGAAGGGTATCTGAAATCAAACCGGAGAGCATCAGACCAGCCAGTTCTTTTGGTACAGCTACACCAGCTTCTTTAAACATGCGGTAAACGATAGAAGAAGCTGAACCGACAGGTTCCAAACGCATATACAATGGACTTGCCGTTTCAAAATTCGCTACACGGTGATGATCCACAACACCGTACACTTCTACTTCTGCAATGTCAGAAATAGATTGTTGAAATTCATTGTGGTCTGTTAAAATGACTTGCTCAACTCCTTCTGCCTTTGCAGATGTCACCACACGCGGTGCTTTTACACCAAAAGTATCCAAGACAAACGCTGTTTCTTCATTTGGTTCTCCCAAAGCAACCGCTTCTGTATCCAATCCATAAGCCTCACGTGCAAGGTAAGCAAAGGCTACAGCTGAACCAATCGCATCTGAATCTGGATTTTGGTGACCGAAAACTAAAATTTTAGACATGATAGTACCTCATAAACTTTTTATACACCCTATTTTAGCACAATTTTAAGATTTTCACAAAGAGAGTAATAGAAAAGCACCCAATTGTCAGCTTTTCTGGCTAACTCCTTGAGTGCTTATTAACATTTCACTTTTTTGTATCAACTATTGTGTACGCGGTTCATGTACTCGGTATAGGATTCTGTTTTCATAAGCTCTTTGGCATTTTTTACTCGATCAGCAGTTGGTGGTTTTATGCCTTCTAATGGATAAGGAATACCCAATTCACGCCATTTGAATTCTCCCATTGTATGATACGGCAGCACTTCAAATTTATCAACTGTTTTTAAGGTTTTGACAAACTCACCTAACTCTTTTAAGTCATCATCACGGTCTGTCAAAGTCGGAACCAAAACATGACGAATCCACATTGGAACACCTTTATCAGATAGATATTTTGCACATTCCAAAATATTTTTATTAGTATGTCCTGTTACAAATCTATGCTGGGCATCGTTGATTTCTTTAATATCCAGCAACACTAAATCAGTCACTTCAAGCAGGCGATCAAAAACTTTGAGATACTCTGGCGTATTGCGGAAAGGCATCGCACAAGTATCTAAAGTACAATGAATCCCCAGCTCTTTAGCCTTGGTAAAGAGAGCCGTCACAAAATTAATCTGCAAAAGAGCTTCACCACCACTTACTGTAATCCCACCTTTTTTACCCCAAAAGCCACGATAACGAAGCGCTTCTTGCAAAACGTCTTCCACCGTTCGCTCTCTTGAATTATTGGTTTCCATTGCCCATGTATCTGGATTGTGACAATATTGACAACGCATCTTACAACCCTGTAAAAAGACAATGAAACGGATACCAGGCCCATCAACAGCTCCAAAACTTTCAGTCGAATGGACCATACCTGTTACTTTTCCATAATCAATGACTTCTTTTTCCATCGTCTTATCCTCTTGAAAACGTTTTATACTATTATTATAACACTTCTTTTCTAGATAGAGGGACAATTTGTCTATTTTTTAGAAAATAATCTGTTTTTCAGTTTCATTTTCAATGTTTTTCAAAAAACGAGAGAAGTCTAAAACTCTCTCGTTTATCATCTATTCCTTTTAATCCGCCACTTTCTTTCGCCAAAGGAGGGTTGCGTTTAAGATGACAATCCCTACAACAACGACTTCAGCGCCTGTTGTTCCTGTAGATGGTAAAATCCTCTTTTTAGTTAGTTTATCATCTTTATTTAGTGGCATTGTGGTGTCACCAGAAGGTTTTGGTTCAGTTGGTTGTGTCGGTGTCGTATTACCTTTCTTCTGACTAAAATCAAGCTGTGCAATAACGGGATCGTGATCTGACGCCCGACCGTGTTCTTCCATAAAGGAAGCATTGATATGAACTGGTGAGAATACTGTTTTATCCGCAATATTTTTTGAAACAAAGATATTGTCTAAACTTTGATTGCTGCCACGGTAGAAGTAAGAATACCGATCAGCTGCATCATGATTGAGCATCATATTTACCAATTCATTACCAGCAACTGCTTTTGCTGTATCAGAAAAATCAAAGTCATTAAAGTCACCAGTCAAGACAAACTTCAAATTTGGATTTTGCTTCAAACCTTCTTTTACAAAGGCATTCAGCAACTTAGCTTGTTCAATCCGTTGTGCCAATGTATTTTGTACTGCAGGCTGTTTTGAACCATAGACCGCATCGTCCCCGAGCTTGGATTTCAAATGATTGGCAATCACGACAATCCGTTCGCCTTTAAATTCAAACTCTGCTGCTAAAGATTTTCTAACTTTTTCAAAGACTGGATTAGCTGGGTCTATTCTGGCAGGATTTTTCACCAAATGACCGTCCTTGAAAGCAGCCGTTTCTGTGCTACTTCCTGCTTCACGTTCTACTAGCTTCACTCGTTGAGGATTGTACAAGAAAGCTACACGAATATTGGAGCCAGGTTTTCCTCCGTCTGCACCGTCAACAGGAGCTACTTCGACATACTTATACTCTTTGCCGCCTAATTGTTTAATCTTAGCAGCTAACTTTTCCCCACTTTCAACACCACTTACTGTGCCGTCATTGACACTTCCGTTATTATCTTGAACTTCTATGAGTGTGATAATATCTGGACTATGGATTTCATTGATAAAGGATTTGGCAATTTTCTCCACTTTTGCATCAGGTGTTTCGCCCACTGCATTGTTCGCCGAGAAGTTTTCGATATTGTAAGAAGCAATCGTCAATTTATCTTCACTTGGGTAAAGTTTAGAAACCTCTCTTTGCAAACCACCGTCTTGCAAAGCTGGCAATTGGGTTGGCTCCAACTTAAAGACTTTACTGCGATAACTCACGACTCCAACAACATCTTCATTAAAGTAATCTTTGGCTTTGGCAACAAACTTATTTCCTACATAAACTGGAATGGTTGCCGTATTTTGCACATTCGGACGTAAATTGACGCCACCGATATTATTTAACGGTAATTCTTGATAGCCATCAGGCAACAGGTAGATATCCCCGCGATATTGTGGTCCAAGCACATGAGGTTTTTTAACTGTTGTCAACATACCTTCAAGACTTTCCCAATAGTCCAAAGCATCATGCTCTGGATCATAGACAGTCGGAGTATTGTCTACGACATCTTTTGGCATACGCTCTGAAATATTGACAGGAGCTGGCAATGCCGCTGTTCCGTCTTTTGTTACCTTTGAAGCTATCAATTGCGTGACAGTCAAGCTACCAGCCGGCTTTTGAAATTGTTGTCCCGGACGGATGCTGAGCGACTCCATGTAACCTTCTTTAACTTCACCTTCAATCGTCAATCGGTCTCCAACAGCTACTTTTTCCTTTGAAACTACATAGATAGCATCTGAAGTCTTTGTGTTCCCGTCAGCTTTGATATCTTGTACATAAAAGCCATATCGATCCGTTTTAGTGACGACTACATTTGACACGCGCACCTTTTTCCCATTATAAGGCGATTCATGTGCTTCGCCTTGAATTTGACCAATATTGGCTACCTCGGTAAATTCCGAAGCAGCGGCTCTTGCTTCACTGCTTGAAGCTTCTGTCTTAGGTGTTGCTTCGCTTGTGCTACTTGGCTCATTCGTACTACTCGTACTGCTTGCTGAACTTTCAGAAGTTGTTTCTGATGATTGCGACTGAGTTGTCGAAGCAACAGAACTAGAACCTGAAGTCGTTGTTACAGAAGTTTCTGAACTTGAAGAGCTCGCCTCATTTGCCTGAACAACAGGACTTAGAACGCTACTAGCTAACAAAATAGCTGTCGCAAACAATACAGGCAATTGTTTTGAAGTTTTTTTCATATATTCTCCTTTACATCATAATTTGGAAATCAAATTTCCTTGAGATGTATTTCTACCGTAATTATTATAAATAAAACAGAAGGATAATGCAAACGCTTTCTCTTCAATTTTTAAAAAATCGGCTGAACAATTCAGTCGATTTTAGGATTTATTGCTACATTTAGTGTTTATTTACAATAATTGCCAAACTTTCATAAGGTCTTAAGGTTACAACTGCTGCTGTTTGAGCTTCTTCATAATTAGAAAGGAGCACTTCGCCATTTTGATACTCTGGTAAAATATCTATCGTAATCGGATCTGGATAGAAGTTATTGAGTACCAGAAGTTTTTCGGCCCCCAATTGACGCTCGAAAGCATAAACTTGCTGACTGTCTTCATAAACTGGTCGATAACTGCCTTCGGCAATGATAGGAAGCTCCTTGCGAAGAGCAATCAGTTTTTGATAGAAAGTGAAAATCGGGCCCTGCATCTCATTTTCAACATTGATTTCAGGATAAGATTTCCCTGCTTTGAGCCAAGGGATGCCTGTCGTAAAGCCAGCATTCGCTGAATCATCCCACTGCATAGGAGTGCGAGAATTATCACGAGATTTGGCCTGAATAATTGCAAAAGCTTCTTCTAGTGTTTTGCCTTGCTCCAGCAGCATCTGATAGGCATTGATAGACTCTACATCCACATAATCTGCCATAGAGTCATAGTCTGGATCCACCATGCCAATTTCTTCTCCCATATAGATATACGGCGTGCCGCGAGACAGATGAATACTGGCCGCAAGCATGGTTGCTCCTTCATTACGAAAATGCTGAACATCAACAAAACGATTTAAGGCACGTGGCTGGTCGTGGTTGTTCCAAAATAGAGCACTCCAGCCATCATGGTCACTCATTTCCTTGCCCCACGTATGGAAAAGACGCTTGAGCTCCTCGAAATCAAATTTTTTCAAGCTCCATTTTTGACCATTTTCATAATCCACCTTCAAATGATGGAAATTAAAGGCCATGGACAATTCGTGACGCGCCGGATCTGTATAGAGAATGCAGTTTTCAATAGTAGTCGCACTCATCTCCCCGACCGTTATAAATGAGGCAGCCTGTCCGAAAGTCGCTTCATTCAACATGTGCAGGTAGTCGTGTACAATGGGCTTGTCCGTATAGGCAGGCTTACCATCATTTTCCGGACAGTTTTCCAACACCTCATCTTTTCCAATCAGATTGATGACATCAAAGCGAAAACCTTTGACACCCTTGTCCCGCCAAAAATTGACAACTTTGAAAAGTTCTTCACGGACATGAGGATTGCGCCAGTTGAGATCAGCTTGCGTCACATCAAAGAGATGCAGGTAGTACTTGCCCGTTGTTCCAAAAGGCGCCCAGGCGCTGCCGCCAAACTTAGACAGCCAGTCTGTTGGCTCATCGCGCAGAAAGAAAAAATCTTGGTAGTACGGATCACCAGCTAAAGCTTTTTGAAACCATTCATGCTCAGTTGAGCAGTGATTTAAGACCATGTCCAGCATGAAATCAATGCCGTACTCTCTTCCAACTTGAACCATCTCTTCAAAGTCAGACATCGTTCCAAAAAGAGGGTTGACAGCTGTGTAATCTGAAATATCATAACCATTATCACGCTGCGGGCTGGGATAGAAAGGATTGAGCCAGACCATACCCACTCCTAATTCTTTGAGGTAAGGAATTTTCTCAATAATACCTTGAAAATCTCCTATCCCATTGCCGGTCGTATCTTTAAATGATTTTGGATAAATTTGATAGACGACTTTTGTCTTATCTAATGCCATTTGTCTTCCTTTTCTATTTCTAAAAGAAAGAGGTGGGGCTTGCGCTCCTCCCCTTTATCGTTGTTACTTTTATTCTTTGCTACGAGCCTTTGTGCCTCTCGTTAAGAGATTGCTGCTTGGATTTCCAGCAGTGAGGCAAATGGATTACTGAGATAAACTTGTCTATTCGTTAGATAAAATCCTGCTCATCATAGCTCGTATCAAACATTTTATCCGATTCGAGTAGCAGTCATCAGCTTATCTCCACGTCTAACAGTTCGCGGTAATGTTCCCTGTTCATCAGCCTGAAATTGCTCTTGATTTGTGATAATCACAGGTGTTTCAGTCACTAAGCCAGCTTCCTGAATAGCTGCTATATCAAAACTAACCAGTTTCTGACCTACGCTCACTCTGTCTCCTTGAGCCACATGAGCTTCAAAACCTTTTCCGTCGAGATTAACAGTGTCCATACCGATATGCATGAGCAATTCGACACCTTCATCTGACACGATTCCAACCGCATGGTTGGTTGGGAAAAGCACTGATACCGTCCCGTTCACAGGGGCCACTAGTTCTCCCTCACTTGGAAGAATGACAACTCCTTGTCCCATCACGCCTTGAGCAAAGACAGGGTCGATTGCTTGGCTTAATTCTTTGACTTCTCCAACAAGTGGGCTGACAATTTCTGCAAAATCCACTTTTGCTGCTGCTTCTTTAGCTTCGTCAATCGCTTCAATTTGCGGTGATTTCACACTTTCATCTTCCGTTTTTGTAAGCATACCTGTCTTGCGGAAGAAGAAGGTCAATAGCATTGGTACTACAATGGCCACCAGCATAATAAAGAAGAATGGCAGCATGTATTTAGCTTGGATAGATAAAATACCTGGAATCCCACCGATTCCGATAGCATTGGCTGTTACGTTAAAGGTTACCGATAACAGACCTGCGATAGAAGAACCAATCATCCCTGCCACAAATGGGTAGACGTACTTCACGTTGACCCCGAAAAGTGCTGGTTCTGTAACACCTAGATAAGCAGAAATCGTTGCTGGCAGAGAAATCTGTGCTTCACGTTCATTATGACGGTTCATCAAATAGTAAGCAAACACAGCTGAACCTTGAGCGATATTGGACAAGGCAATCATTGGCCATAGTGCCGTGCCACCTGTATCTGCAACCAGCTGTGTATCAATGGCATTGGTCATGTGGTGCAGACCAGTGATAACAAACGGAGCATAGAGAGCACCAAATATCGCACCAAAAAGCCATTTAACAGGACCAGTCAGACCAGCAAGCACCGCTGTTGACAGCCATTGTCCAAGTGTCGAACCAATTGGACCAAGGACTGTATGCGCTAGAATCAAGGCTGGAATCAAGGATAAGAATGGCACAAAAATCATGGACACAACTTCTGGAATGCGTTTGCGCCAGAAGATTTCAAGATAAGATAGCGACAATCCTGCAAGCAGAGCTGGAATAACTTGTGCTTGATATCCAATTTTTCTAACTGTAAAGAAGCCAAAATCCCACACCCAGTTTTTAGCAATTTCTGAAGCCGGTGTGCTAGCTACTGAATAAGCATTGAGCAATTGCGGTGATACCAAACAGATTCCAAGAACAATTCCCAAAATCTGACTGGTTCCCATTTTACGAGAAACAGACCAAACAATACCAACCGGTAAGAAGTGGAAAATCGCTTCACCCGGTAGCCACAAGAATGAGTTTACCCCGCTCCAGAACTGTGATACATCCACAATTGTATTGTAAATCGGAGTACCGTCTTTAGCAAACTGAGCAACACCGTCAACCATTTTTTGACCGAGCGCCTGAATCTGCACACCTTCCAGAATATTGCGGAAACCGAGAATCAGCCCCCCAACGATAATGGCTGGAATAATTGGAGTGAAAATTTCCGCCAGCATTGTCATGACACGCTGTACTGGATTCTGATTGCTTTTGGCAGCGGCTTTGGCTGCTTCTTTTGATACTCCTTCAATTCCTGAAACAGCTGTAAAATCATTGTAGAAAATCGGCACATCATTTCCGATAATGACCTGAAACTCCCCTGCATTTGTAAAAGATCCTTTTACAGCTGGAATGGCTTCAATTGCTTTTACGTCTGCCTTCTTTTCATCTGCCAATACAAAGCGCATCCGAGTTGTACAATGGCTGACAGCTGAGACATTCTCCTTGCCGCCGATAGCATCTAATAGCGTCTTGGCGTCTTTCTCAAATTTTCCCATTTTCTGTTTGGCTAGGCTTAACCTAACACTCTCCTTCTTTTTTTCATCATTGTACAATTGATTGATACATTTATTGTAAACGATACCAAAGATGTCTGCAAGTTGTTTGTAGTAAAAAAGGCTCTTTTTTGGTAAAATTTATTTAGTTGTATGCTAAAAAGAAAACAAGTGAGGATATCATGAAAAAATATGAACAAATTTTTAAACTCTTAGAACAAGATATTCTAAACGAGAAATATCAGATGAATGATTATCTTCCTAGCGAACACGAACTTGTCCAGACCTACAAGGTCAGCCGTGACACGATTCGTAAATCGCTTGATTTGCTTCAAAAAGCTGGTCTCATTCAAAAAATGAGAGGTCAAGGCTCTAAAGTCATCCAACAAAAACAGATTGACTTTCCCGTTTCCAACCTAACTAGTTACCAAGAACTTGTCCGGCAACATGGAATGAATTCTAAAACCAATGTCATCCAGTTAGAAAAAATTACAGTTGATAAAAAATTATCCAGTCTTACTGGTTTTCCTGAATACCGTCTGGTGTGGCGGATTATTCGCCAAAGGGTCGTTGACGGGATTGCCTCCGTCTTAGATATTGATTACCTTGATAAGAGTTTTGTCCCTTCTATTAGCCGTGAAATTGCAGAGCATTCAATTTATGCTTATTTAGAAGGTGAACTGGGACTACACATTGCTTACGCCCAAAAAGAAATCACAATTGATCCAGCTACCAATCGCGATAAAATATTGATGAGCATTGGAAATGACCACCATGTCGTCTCTGTCAAATCAAAAGTCTATCTCGCAGACGGACAGCAATTTCAGTTTACAGATAGTCGTCATAAACTCGAAAAATTCCGTTTCGTTGATTTTGCCAAGCGGCAAAAATGATCATGAACCTTCACAAAATTCACTCTTCAATATTTAAAATAGCCAAAAAGGAAGGATGTCATCAATCTGCTTCCTTTATTTTTAATGTCATTCACATATTTATAAAAAGTAAAGTAAACTTATCAATTTTTGAAAAACGAAAGAAGCTGAGACTATTTCTCAACTTCTTCCTCTTCTTCTACTATTTCAGAAACTTCTACTTTGAGCTTTGTCACACGTCCATTTTTTACCTTATCATTGGTTAAAATGAGCTTTTTGCCCTGACTTTCCACTTCATAACTCAAACGCTCTTTCACGTCGGGTATCGAACCTACGCCCGTCAAATAATAACCCGCAATGGTATCAACGTCATCACTTTCCAGTTCAACTTCAAAATACTCGTTAAAGTCATTCAAACTCATGGTTCCAAGGACGAAATAAATATGGTCAGAAACCTGATACACCTCTACTTCAGCCTTATCTGTTTCATCATCTATCTCACCGACAATTTCTTCCAGTAGGTCTTCCAACGTTACCAGACCAGACATACCACCATATTCATCTAACAATATCGCCATTTGATTTTGCGTATTCCGCAACTCTGTCAGCAAATCATCCACGAAAATCGTTTCTGGCACAAAGAGCGGTTCTTGTAAAATTTTTCGCAGCACAATGTTATCAAAACCATTGGTAAAAGCCTCATTTAACAGACGTTTGGTGTGAATAAGTCCAATAACATTATCCTTGTCATCATCATAGACTGGGATTCGTGAGAAATTCTGCCTCAAAATACTTTCGATAATTTCCTTGGTATCATCATTGATGTCCACCATAAACGCATCGGTACGCGGCACCATTACCTCACGCGCCACCATCTCATCTAGTGAAAAAATCCCCTGCAGCATTTCAATTTCATCTGCATCCAATGTTTCTTCACTATTGGTCAGCATATACTCAATCTCATCACGTGTCATTTTCTCATCTGCATCATCAAAAGTCATGGGAGTAATTCGACTGAGCAGATTGGTAGAGGCTGATAAAAGCCAAACAAAGGGACTGACAATTTTTCCCAAGAAGATGATAACTGGCGCTGTACGAACCGCTAAGGAATCTTTGAGGTTCAGAGCGATTCTCTTTGGATACAATTCACCAAAAACAATCGAAATATAAGTCAAAATAGCAACAGATAAAAAGCTTGCAATGGCTCTTGCAGTCTCGGAATTTCCCATCCAAGAAGCAATTTCCTGACCGAGTGTATTGGCCAAACTAGCCCCTGACAAAATCGTAATCAAAGTAATCCCAACTTGAATAGTGGACAGAAAATGATTAGGATTTTCCAAGACTTTTAACAAACGAATGTATTTTGCATCGCCTTCTTCAGCTTTTTGCTCTACACGAGCGCGATTTAAAGATACCATCGCCATCTCTGCTGCTGAAAAAAAGGCATTTAAAAGTGTTAAAACTAGTAATAGTAAAACTTGCAGTAACAAGGTCTGACTGCTAGGGTCTTCCATGAATGTTCTCTCCTCATATATAAGTAATCTTAATTATAGCATACTTTTTGACTTCTTGCATAGAGAGCGTTAAAAGAAAATTGCTTGGTTAGGATTCTAAATTTTGCAGGACTGTTTCCAAGCGTGAAATTGCATCAACAGGAAGTGCCGTTTTAGGGTATTTTTGATTAAAGGCAAGTAAGAAGTTCAGCCGCACTTGCATCCTTTCTCTAAGTAATTGTTTGTAGCGAGAATCAAAATTCGGAATAGGATAACCTTCACATTCCATGTATTCAAAACCTTCCAATGGCCCAAATGGTTTAAATTCTGCCGTTTCATCAACAATTTTTTCAATAATACTCAGGCTAATCTCTTTTGAAATTCCCTTGCCCATATAAAATCCAGTATTGATGATATAGCAGTCGACACCAGATTCAAAAAGACTACAGAATTTCTGATAATCTTCCACCAAAGGATACACTCTAAATGGATTGGCATAAGGTTCAATGACTAAATCATCGTTCTTGCCAGTGACATTTTCAGCGTTGGAACGCTTAGTCATCAAGGTACAGCCCATCGTAGAAGCCATCAGCGGATCGTTGATTTTGACCAAAGGTGGGAGAGAATCATCTTTCATAATCCAGAAAATGGTTTGAATCGGCTCATCAATTCGATCGACCCGATTTGGCGTTGCAAAGCGAGACTTGACTGTCCGACCATTTCCATTTCGAATGTCCTCTGTCACCAATTTTTTTAAACCATTGTCATCCAGTGTCACACCACAATTCTGAACTGTTACAAAAAAGTCCTGCTCCCTATGCCCAATGGAATAGTCATTTGTTTTATCAAAATAGGACGGTTCCAAAGCAATGGAAGAGCCATCTTTGACAGAAATAATAAAGGCATCATCATGCAAAACCTTAATATCATATTTTCCATTATGTTTGGCATGCGTCAGCGTGGATTTTCCTGAGCCAGATAAACCAAAGAAGGAGGCTACATAGTCTTTCTTTTCAGCCTCTTCTTGTTTAAAGATTTTCAAGCCACCGTGACAAGCTACATATCCATTTCTAGCAGCAGTTGCCCAAGCTAAAGTTAAAGTCGCTTTTTTCAACTCACCAAAGTAATTTAAACCCAAAATAATGACACAATTGTGCTGAGTATCAAAATAAACCAACCCTTCAGGATAATCTGGATGCTTCCATTTGGGGTCAAAAAAGACAAATATATCATTTTCATCGTACTTTTTAGAAACTCTCAAACGATTTTTAAACTCTTCATTCAAAATTTGGAAATTTAAAAGCCACGAATACAGGTTATTAATTTCATCCTCAGGAACCATAAGATGAGCACAAGCCATGAAGGCTTCATCAAGCCCTACAACTGCATCTGCTTTATAAAATTTTCGATGATGAGCCTGATAAATTGCACTGCGTACTATCGAAAGCAACTTCTCATCTTCCTCACTGTCCCTACCAAAAATCCGTCGAGCTTTAGCCGTTCGGCCAACAACTGCTCCAGAATTCGTTAATAAAACGCGAGCATAAGAAGGCAAGCCCAATTCCTTTGTATGAATGACAGGCATATCTAAGACAACTGTCCCAGCAGCTGCGGAAGCCAATTGATACGCTTCTTCTACGGTTTTTATTGCAACAACCTGATTTTCATAAAAAGCTGTTTCAATGATTGCCTTCAAAGGTGAAAAATAAGAAGAATCTTTTCTTATTTCTTGCGGAGAATATTTACGACGTGTTACCATAAGTGTACCTCCTCTATCTTATTAGTTCTATTTTAGCATAAAAATACACTTATGGTTTTAATAAAACGTATTAGAAAGAAAAAGGAGTGGCATTCCGAACTAAATGTTGTTGCAATTAGTTTGCTTCCACTCCTCTATATTCATCATTCTAAAACATTAGGACACAGTCCTTCTGAATTTTTTATTTATCTTTCGGACTTTGAAATCATTCAACGTCATACCCTTATTTATTAATAATTCCGTACTCCTCATTTTTCTTTTGCTCCTGCGCAGCTCGGTGATTATCATATAAATTTGCTAGGAATTTTGCAATTTCTTTCAAAATAGAATAAATCGGAATCGCTACAATCATCCCAACAATCCCATAAATATTACTTGACAAAAGCAAGAGAACCATAATGGTAATTGGATGCACCTTCATCACGCCACCTACAATCCGTGGATAGAGAATATTTCCGTCAATTTGCTGCACAATTAACATATATATAACTGCAATTACCATTTTTTTCGGATCGGCAATCAGATAAGTGATAATCATCGGAATCAACCCAATGCTTGGACCCACATAAGGAATAAGATTAGCAATCATAGAAAAAATAGCAAATATCAAAGCATATTTCAGACCAATAACACTATAGCCAATGAAAGCCAACGTTCCAATAATAAACGCATCAATCGAAATCCCACTAATATACCGAGCAATCGTTGCATTAAGATTGGTCAATAATTTCGTGATGTTGAGCTTATCCCGCTTCAAAACAGTTCTTTCCAACATGGGCAGTAATTTATCCCCGTCAATTAAGAAATAGACCAAAAAGATTGGCGTCATGATGAGAATCAAAAATGTATTCACTACTGCTGAAACGACACTCCCCAGACTATTGGTGACACTATTTAAAATATTTTGCAAAATATCCACATAAGACAAATTTAACTGCTTAATAATAGACTGGATATTCAGATTTTTAAAGAGAGAGTGCTGCGATAGCTGGTTAATCCAATTTTGCAATTCTCCATAAACATTTTGACTAGAAGAAATCAAACTTGTCAACTGCGTAATCAAAATAGGTAGCAGATAAATAATGCCCAGAGCAATAATTCCAAACAAGAGAACCAAGGTAATCAAAATTCCAAAAATCCTCTTAATTTTCAGCTCTTTCTCCAAAAATTTCACTAATGGGTTCGTCACATAGTACAAAAATCCCGCAATTAGAAAAGGAATTAAAACCGTATTTAAAACGCTCACAAAAGGGGAAATCAAGCCGTCCATTTGCCGCCAGATAAAAAAGATAATGGTTAGTAGTAAGACTTCTGTTGTCCAAAAAAATAACTTACTTTTATGAAACATACTGTTCCTCCTATCAGCTATTCTATCATATTTTCCACTAAAATAGAGTACTTTTTGTAAACGACTTAAATTATTTTAGGAACAGATTCTTTCGTTTCCCACAATCAAAACTTATTTTTCCATTTATTCTCGTTTGTAAACCATTTTCACATGTACACGTGATTCTAAGATGAAGGGTTCACTAACAGCTTCAAATCCAAATTTCTCATACAAGCTCACCACCTGCTCTTGCGCCTCTATGTGGATCTCTTTTTCAGGCCATTTTTCAGCACAAGTCTCCATAATAGCTTGGACCAACTTACGACCAAGCCCTTGACCGCGAGTAGAAGCCACTGTTACGACACGTCCAAAATGAATAGTAGTGCCCGTTTCAAATACTCTCGCATAAGCATCTACCTCGCCGACTTCATTTTCATGAAAAATATGGATAGCTTCTAAATCGTGCTCGTCCAAATCATTATAAACACTATTTTGCTCTACGACAAACGTTTCCAAACGCAATTTTAAACATTTATAAAATTCTAAGGTGGTTAATTCCTCAAATGTCCTTTTATACCACATACTTGTTTTCCCTTCTTCTTTATTATATAATAATTGTAAATGCAACTATAAAAGGAGCCTTTTATGGATTATCGTCATCTCTTTCGTCAAATGGGCATAATTTCTCGCCAAGCCATGATGAATATGAATCATGAAGCCAGCCAATATAACCTAGATAATAATCTCTTTCTTATCCTTATCCGCATTGTTGAGCATGAAGGACTGAATCAATCTCAACTTTCTCATATGGTGAAAATTGATAAAACAACACTTAGTCGTTCCCTTAGAAAACTAGAGGAAAAAGGATTTATCACAAAAAAAGTCAACTCTCAAAATAAGAAATTTAAAGAGCTTTTCCCTACGACGAAGGCTTTGCAAATCTACGACCGATTGATTGGATTTGAAACGACCTATATCCAGACTGTCATGAAAGATTTGACTTCCTCTGAACTCTTTCAATTAGAAGCCATCCTCAATAAAATAGAAAATTCTCAATGAAATCAGTATAACATGCATTAGTTGCATTTGCAACTTTAAAATTGGAAAATGACGAGGCTGGGACAAAAGTCCTTAACCTCGTCAGATTTTTATGAGTTTCTTGCAAGTCGCAGTGATTGAGTGGGTTCTATGCGGTTGATAAATCAACCTTTACAGCCCTACTCAACTATGCGGGGATGGAACGACAAAATCAACTTTCTTCGAAATTACCGATTTTTGTCCCACTCCCTTTTGATTATTTCGTTTCAAATCCTTCTGCAACTGCTTGAGCAAAATGTTCTTCAACGATTTCTGCACAGTGGTCACAAACAATTGCATGATAACTGCGTTCTTTGACTGTTTCATCTACCCGACGGCAACGCTCACAAACTTGTCCCTCTGCATGCTCAACTGTAAAGGCTACATCCTCGAAAGCAATAGCATTTTCAGGAGCTGTTTCATCTGCGATTGTTAATTTAGAGACAATGAGAAGTTGCGCAACGTCGCTATTAACCGCTTCAAGTAGCGTTCTCACGACTTCATTTGGATAAACAGTTAAGTGAGCTTCCAAAGATTTTCCAATTACTTTTTCGTTACGTGCTTCTTCCAAAGCCTTTTGGGCTTGGCTACGGAAGTTCATAAAGGCTGTCCATGTATCCAAAATTTCTTCCTCATTAGGGAAAGTCAGCGCATCTGGCAATTCTGCTAATTGAACAAATTCTTCTGGCTCATGATCTAAGTAAGACCAGATTTCCTCTGCTGTATGTGGAAGAATTGGGGTCAACAATTTTGTAATTTTTACTAAAATATCATAAAAGACGGTCTGCATTTGGCGACGTTCCAATGATTTAGCTGCTTCAATATAGACAACATCTTTTGCAAAATCAAGATAGAAAGCTGATAAATCAACTGTCACAAAGTTTACAATCGCTTTGTAAATATCCAAAAATTCAAAATCTGCATATGCTTCACGAATCGTCTTGACAAGTTGGTTAAAGCGAACAGTCATGTACTTATCAACAGAGCGAAGGTCATCATAGGCAACAGCGTCTTCTTTTGGATTAAAATCAGAAGTATTAGCAATCAAGAAGCGCAAGGTGTTACGGATTTTTCGGTAGGTTTCAGACACTTGACCAAGAATATCCATAGAGATACGCACATCGTTGCTAGAATCCACACTCGTCACCCAAAGGCGCAAGATTTCAGCTCCAAATTGTCTTTCAACATCACTTGGAGCAATGGTGTTGCCAAGAGATTTCGACATCTTTTCACCTTTGCCGTCCAAAGCAAAGCCTTGTGAAAGGATTTGTTTATAAGGAGCCACTCCATGATTTGCAACAGATGTGATGAGAGAGGAGTTAAACCAGCCACGATATTGGTCAGAACCTTCAAGATACAGGTCGGCAGGATAAGTCAATTCAGGACGATTGACCACTACACCATTCCAAGAAGAACCTGAATCAAACCACACGTCCATGATGTCTGTTTCTTTAGTGAACGTACCATTTGGTGACCCTGGATGAGTAAATCCTTCTGGAAGCAAATCTTTCGCTTCTCGTTGCCACCAAATGATAGAGCCATGTTCCGCAAAGAGCTCAGCCACGTGCTCAATTGTTTGCTCTGTCATAATCGGTGTGCCGTCCTCCGCATAGAAGATTGGAAGTGGCACTCCCCAAGCCCGCTGACGCGAAATGACCCAATCTCCACGGTCACGGATCATATTGTAAAGACGAACTTTACCCCATTCAGAGTGGAACTTCACTTTTTCAATCTCATCAAGAATTTCCTTACGGAATTTTGAAACTGAAGCAAACCATTGCGGTACTGCACGCCAAATAATTGGCTTTTTCGTCCGCCAGTCAAATGGGTAGGAGTGAGAAATTTCTTCTTGCGCAAGGAGAAGTTGACCTAACTTTTCAATTACTGTAGGAACTACCTTGTCATAAAATTGCCCTGCAAAATCTGGACCAGCATTTTCCATCATGATACCACGTTCATTGACTGTAACGGCTACTTCTAAGCCATTTGCAATCCCAACATTGTAGTCGTCCTCACCAAAACCAGGAGCAGTATGGACAATTCCTGTACCGGAATCTAGTGTAACGTGGTCACCAAGAATCACCAATTCATCTACTTCCTCATCCCACGGGTGCTCTGTCACGATATGATTCAGTTCAGCACCGCGATGAGTTGCCAAGACCTCTACATCTTCCCAGCCGAATTTTTCAGACAAGCTATTGAGCAAGTCAGCAGCAACGACAAATTTACGACTTTCCCCAGCTGGTTTTACCACAACATAATCAAAGTCAGCACCTACTGTCAAACCGCGAGAAGCCGTAATAGTAAATGGTGTTGTTGTCCAAACCACAATATAGGTATCTGTGTCTAGCACATTTTTGCCGTCTTTTACCTTATTTGCATAGTAAAGAGAGGTTGAAATCAAATCATGATACTCAATTTCTGCCTCTGCAAGAGCTGATTCAGATGACCATGACCAATAAACTGGCTTCGCACCGCGGTAGATATAGCCTTTTTTCGCCATTTCTCCAAATACGCGAATCTGAGCAGCTTCATAATCCGGAGTCAACGTCACATATGGATGCTCCCAATCACCAGAAACACCTAAACGTTTGAAATCTTCTCGTTGTTTGTCTACTTGGCTGAGTGCGTAATCTCGACAAAGTTTTAAATACTCTGCCAAATCCATTTCTTTTCGCTTCACACCTTGCTTTGCCAGAACTTGCTCAATCGGAAGACCATGAGTATCCCAGCCTGGAATGTAAGGCGCATAATAGCCAGACATCGATTTTGAACGAACGATAATATCTTTAGAAATCTTGTTCATTGCATGCCCAACGTGAATATTTCCATTAGCATAAGGAGGGCCATCGTGAAGTGTAAAGTGTGGTTTACCTTCATTCAATTCTTGACGGCGATGATACAACTTTGCATCTTCCCACTCTTTTTGCCAAAGAGGTTCTTTATTCGGCAAACCAGCACGCATTGGAAAAGCTGTTTTTCCAAGATTAAGAGTTTCCTTTAATTTCATAAGTTCTCCTTTTTCATATTAGTAACAAATTAAAATAAAAAAACCACAAATTCATCCAAAGGACGAAAATTCGTGGTACCACCTTCATTTAGATAAGAATAAGATTCCTATCCCTCTTACTCGTAACGTGAGTTAAGCGTTAAATCTTACTGTTTTCAGATTTAAGTTTGCAAAATGATAATCCTAACAAAAGGGATTACAGGTCTCTCACCGTCACCTGCTCGCTGCGAATATTTTGTTAGCATCTTGTTTTTACATTCTCTTATAAAATATCTACAGATTCTGTTGAAGTAGCTTCTGAGTTATCTGTTGAAGTCTCAGCATTTGTCAGATTTAATCCTAAGACAGACTCATCTAATGTTTCAAACGCTTGTGTTTCGGCTAATTCACGATTTGCTTCTTCAATGCGTCTTTGTAATTCTTCCATTTCTTCTGGAGAGAACTGACGCGTCACATCCACTTCATCTTCTTCTGGAGTCGTTACGACTTCACCCAAAGCAGACTGAACAACTTCTTTAAAGGCTTCATCACTAGTCTGCAAGTAAGTAGCTGTTGGGCGAAGAATATCTTCCCATTCTGAAGAATTCACAATGCTTAATTGACTTTCAATGGTTGATTTTAAACGTTGGTGGAAAACACGCGTTTTATTTTTCAACTCTTCTGTTTCAACAGCCACTTTCTTAGCATTATCAGTCGCTTGACGAAGAATTTCATTAGCCTTGTATTTTGCCTCATCCAACAAATGTTGGGCCTCTTGCTCAGCCTTATGAACAATATTTTCAGAACGGTCATTTGCCGCTTGTTTTACACGTTCTGCCGTATCTTGTGCAATCAATACAGACTGGCTAAGGGAATCCTTCATCTCGTCAAAATAGGTCAAACGTTCTTCCAGATTTTTAATTTTTGACTCTTGTTCATGATTGACACGAACTAAATCTTCATAATCTTGGACAATGATGTCAAGAAATTCATCAACTTCGTCAACATCATATCCTCTAAATTTGTGAGCAAAAGCTTTATCTTTAATTTCTAACGATGTAATAGCCATATTTTCTCCTTACTTACTAGACAATAATTCAACAGTTAACTTGTACTTCCCATTTTTTGAAAAGCCATTTTCTCTTAAAACTTTTACTCTCCCATATCCTCGTATACTGATCAAGTCATTCAATAACAATTGATGACTGGGATTATCCAGCATGGAATAGTTTACCTTAACTTGCTTTGTTGCTATCAGCTGAGCGGCAATGCTTCGTGACAAATGAAATGAGGCAGCTATCACTTTATCCAAACGCATACTAGAGACAAGCACATCTCTTGGCTTTGAATCAGTTTGAGCGATAATTTGTTGTGAAAAATCTACTTGCTTTAATTTTACAGGTGTCTTTGCTATCCTTGAGATATGATTGATGAAAAATTGAGTGAATTTCTTATCTACCATAATTTGTGCTCTACCTGAAGCTACAAGAATATCACCAAAAACTTTACGTTCAATCCCTAATTGATTCAATAACGTTCCCATTATTTGCGAATGAGTTAAATGGTGAAATTTATTCGCATAGCTAATTTCTAACAACTCCATTTCAAAATCACTTAATTGCAACTCATAGTAGAGAGGAGCAATAATGACTTTAGCAAATTCACTCGTATAATAATCCGAACTTGAAAATATTTGCAATTGTAAATGATTTCCAAGATTGCGTAAAACTTCAACTTGATGTGGATTTACAAACGAAGTCACTTCAAAAGAATAAGAATCCTCAACGCGCTGCATCTGTTCTAAACTTTTATCAACAAATTCACGATCTTCTTCAACAAAATGTTGGTATAAATGTTTGGTATTCTTCATGAATTTAAGCTAAAAGCAAAAGGGCATTCAAAATGATGCCAGAAACAAAATTCAGAAGAAAGATAACGACAAGAACCGTCCAATCAATCCCAGCAAATTGTAGGTTGAAACGTTGAAATGGTTTTAAAACAGGCTCTACTATCCGCAGAATCAACTGACCAAACGACGTTTGATAGGCACCTGGAAACCATGATAAAAGAGCATACACCACTAAAATGAATGAATATAATCTCACTAAATTATAAAGTATATTTACAATCCAAACCATGCTTTTATCTACGTTTCATATCAAAATCAAATTCGCCACTTTGCAAATCATCAGGTAATTTTAAATCCTCAACATTTACAATAACATTGATTGGTGTTAAAAGGTACATTGTACTCGCAACTTTTTTTATGTTCCCAGCAAGCACATAACGCGCACCATCCAAATAGTCCAAACAACGACGAGCTTGCACTTCTGTCATATATTGAAAATCAATCAAAATGCTTTCATTAACAATTAACAAATCAACAATTTCAGTTGTTTCTTCATATTTTCTTGGGTAACGAACATTGATGGTCACTTTGTCATCTGAAATCGTGCGGTGTTGTGCCAATTCTTGCTGGCGCGCATGAAGACGAGTGATATTCTCATTTGCTCCTGACCTTGTAGAAGATTGTACAGAACTACTTGCTGTATGTACTGTTCTTTCTTTAGTAGGTGTTACAGATTGACTACTCGCACGTGGTGGTAGCTCAGGCGTTTGAACGCCAGCATCTTCACCATCTTCCGTAAAGTAATCAATGAATTTATCAAATCTATCTTTAAGAGACATAATACTTTCCTATTTAAAAAATGCGGTACCAATTCTGACAAAAGTCGAACCATTTGCAATAGCTATTGTATAATCACGGCTCATTCCCATACTTAAATCAGTAAAAGGCATATTAGGTAACTGTTTACGTTGTAATCTTTGCTGTAATTGATAGGCTTGTTGGAACATGACATTTAATTCCGCTTCATCTGCTTCAATTGGTGCCATTGTCATCAAACCTACAATCTGAATGTTTTCAAGTTTTTCTAGCTCAGGTAAAATCGTATCTATTTCCTCTACAGCAAAACCATGTTTACTAGCTTCTTTGGAAATATTTACTTGTAAAAAGCATTTAATGATATGTTCAGCTCTTTTGTTGATTTCTTGAGCTAATTTTACTGAATCTAAGGCATGGAAATAATCAACATAATTGATGACGTCTTTCACTTTCCGCCTTTGAAGTGTACCAATTAAGTGCCAAATTACACGTTCATCTTTCAGAGCCTGATATTTCTCTAGAAATTTATCAACTCGATTTTCACCGATATGATGAATTCCTGCTTTAACCAGCTCTTTAGCAGTAGAGCTGTCAACATATTTGGTGACAGCTATTACTTCTACTGAATTTTTTGAGCGATTAGCTTTTTGAGTAGCTTGTGCTACATTTTCTAAAACTTGATATGTATTCTTTGCTAAATCCATTTTATCGGTTTTTAAAGAATGGTGGTGTTTCTAATTCATCGTCATCAGAACTGGTGTCTTCATAACGTTCCACAGCTGGTGCGGCACTCGCATCTGTTGAGCGAACAATATTCTCACGACGCAAATCCCAATCACCAAATGCTGAAGCCTGTGGCGCTTCTGTCCGTTGACGACTTGGCTTTGGAACTTCAAGATTTTCAGTCAAATCAAAGTTACGGTCATAACCTTGGCTTCCTCTAGAATTACGATTTTCACGAGTTCCAGCTGCATAAGAATTTTGTTGAGCAACTGGACGAACACCACTTACTCGATCAATTTTTTCTTGACGAACACCCGTTGCAACAACTGTCACACGAATTTCATCTTTCATGCTGTCGTCAATAGAAGTACCTAACCAGATATTAACACCATGACCTGCTGCTTGATTGACGATTTCTGACGCTTCTTCTGCTTCAATCAAGGTCATATCAAGACCACCTGTAACGTTGATGATGACATCTTCAGCTCCATCAATTGTTGTTTCAAGAAGTGGTGAATAAATAGCCTTACGTGCAGCTTCAATAACACGTTCTTCACCACTACCAATACCGATCCCCATAAGAGCATCACCTTTATTTGCCATAACGGTTTTTACATCGGCAAAATCAAGGTTAATAAGTCCTGGGCTTGTAATCAAGTCCGTAATTCCTTGTACACCTTGACGAAGGACATTGTCTGCTTCACTCAAAGCTTCAAGAAGAGGAGTTTTCTTATCAACAATTTCAAGTAAATTATTGTTTGAAATGATAAGAAGTGTATCTACATGCTCACGAAGTTCATTGATTCCTTCAATCGCAAAGTTACCACGCTTACTTCCTTCAAAGCCAAACGGGCGAGTAACAACTGCAACAGTTAAGGCACCAAGACCCTTTGCAATACGAGCAATAACTGGTGCAGCACCTGTACCAGATCCACCGCCCATACCAGCAGTAATGAACACCATATCAGCTCCCGTAAGAGCTTCCGTCAACACTTCTTCGCTTTCTTCAGCCGCTTTACGACCGATTTCAGGCTGTCCTCCAGCACCTAGACCGCGAGTCAACTTTGGTCCAAGCTGAATAACGGTTTCTGCTTTTGAGCCACTCAGAGCTTGCACATCTGTATTGGCAGCGATAAATTCAACGCCTGATACTCCTTCATCAATCATGCGGTTAATGGCATTACCACCACCACCACCGATACCAATAACTTTAATTACTGCTCCTTGTGCCGCAGCTGTATCAAATGAAAATGTCATAATGTATTACCTTCTCCTTTAATCAAACATATTGCCAAGTAGATTTCGAACACGATCTGTCAATTTTTCTTTTGGTTGTTGAGATTGTGTCGGAAGTGGTTCGGGACGTTCAACTTCTTCTGCTGGTTCAGCAATCGGAGTCACAATTGTTTGTTGCGGCTGAGTAAAGCGCTGCAACGGATTGAACGACTGACTTTGTTGAGTCGGACGAGAAAATTCAACCGGTTGATGACGCAGAAGTTCATCACCGTGAACAGCAACTTGTGCTAAAACATCCACTTCAGATAGATTTCCAGCATATTCTGATAAGCTAATGACATGAGCAAAAGCTGGATTACGAATACCGATTTGATTTGGTACGTATAGTTTAACAGGAACACCGAAAACTTCTTGCGCCAATTCCACCACACCTGGTAAAATTGCACCACCACCAATAATAACAATTTTACCTGGAAGTTCTAATAAGTGTCTTCTTTCTAAATCTTGCTTGATTTGTTCAAAGATATGTTTAACACGTGCTGAAATAATTTCTGCTAAATAGCGCTCTGTTACTTCAACTGGTTCAACTTCTCCAATCACTTCCACTTGGAAGGACTCATTGCTAGCAGCAGGTACGTATGCTTCGCCATAGTTAAACTTCAAGCTTTCTGCAAGTTTTTTAGAAGTTTTTAAAACTTTTGAGATATCTTTTGTGACGTATTCGCCACCTTCTTGATAGATATTAGTAAATTGCAGTTCTTGGTTGCGAACAGAAGCTACTGTTGTTTGACCACCACCCATATCAATGACAGTTGCACCAAATTCACGTTCTCCTTCATTTAGAACAGATTTGGTCATAGCAAGCGGAGAAATGATAATATTTTCTACTTGAACTCCTGCACGCTCAACTGTTTTTCGTAAATTGTGAAGAATGGTACGTGGTCCTGTGTAGAGAAGTCCACGCATTTCTAAACGAATGCCCATCATTCCACGAGGATCACGAATTCCTTGGAAGCCATCTACAATAAACTCTTCAGGAATAAAAGTAATAACTTCGCGGTCTGGAGTCATACTTTTTGTCAAAGCAGATCTCACAACATTTTCAACATCTGCATCTGTGATTTCTTTTGTTTCGCTTGTTACAGGAATCATACCTTGCGTTGCTTCAATCTGCAACAAGTTAGCAGGCAAGCCAACATTCACCAACTTAATGGAAATCCCTGCTTTTTCCTCTGCTTGTGAAATTGCAGATTTTATAGCACTTGCTGCTGCTTCGATATCTACAATGATACCATCTTTTACACCAGCACTTTTTGCATTACTAACTCCGATTACATTTAATTCATTGTTTACGTGTTCTGCTACCAAGACCTTAATGGAGCTTGTTCCGATATCTAATCCTGTAAAAAAGCCATCTCTAGCCATTAGACCATTCCTCTCTATCTACCAAGTTTCTCACTTATCAATTTAACTATCAAAAAAGTATAGTTATTCAAAGCATATTATAACATAAAAAAATAAAAATTGGGTAGATTTTCTGCATTATTTTAGCTATTTCTATAACTAAATATTCCTGCTTCCATATCCACAACGCTTGTTTCCGTCAATTGTGGTTTAATTTTTTCATAATAAGGTAGTTTTTTAGCTACTTCTGACAAAGGAACTAAGATTTTATTTCCATCTGTCATAGTGATTGTCAGCAAATCCTCAGTCGCTTTACTCGGTGTATGCTGAACCGTTTGAATTTCTGATTTGATTGTATTAGAAATACCTGATAATTGTTGCACAAATTTCTTAAGCATTGCTTTATCTGAAAAATCAAGTGTTATATAACTTTTTGGCAACTGTGATTTTTTAACTGGAGTAGCAATTTCTTCTCCACTAGATAATACTGGGAAATACTGCTCCCCAGAATAATCATAAGCAACAACCGTGTATTCTGTTACTTTTATTTTAAATGTAATTGGAAATTGGTAACTTATCTCTGCTTTTTTCACCCATAGACTTGACAATTTAATATTTCTAGCATGTGCCTTTTGACTTAAATATGTCGTCAAGGTGTAATCCTCTTTTTGAATACTAGAAGCATCCAGCACCTCTGTTTTTGAAAGCTGTTTATTGCCCGTTACCTCTATATTCTTCAATTTTGAATAGGGGCTTATAAAATAAACAGCTAAAATTAACAAAATAGAACTTAGAATCAATATTGGCAAAGCACGGTAGATATGGCGAGGAGCGATTTTTTCTCTTGTCTCTTTTGCTTCCCGCTTAGCTTGTTTGCGTTCTGCTTTCTTCTTTTTTCGCAAGGCTGCTTTATCAAGAGGTTCATCTTGTTCTTCCTCAGAAGTTTCTGTCTCGATAGGCTTTTCTGTCTCCTCTGACTCGTTCTCTTGAGTATCCGCTGTCACTTCTTCTGTATTTTCATCATTCTTTTCGACATTCTCTTTTTCAGAACTTGGCAAATGCTGCTTTTTTTGCTCTGCTAGTTCTTTCTCTTTTTCAGCTTCTTCTTGAGCCTTTTTTTCAAGGTATTCCTTGTTTCTTTTTTGCCACTCAGAAAGTTTTTCTGTTTCTTGCTCTTTCTGATCCTCTTGCTTCTTTTTTGTCATTTTCTTCTTTTGTCCATGTCATTTTTTAAAAGGTTATAAAATTCATCTAACGATTTTATTTCGTGGGACTGTTTCATGTTTTCTTCATAAAATTCTTTCTGTTCAAGCAACTCTGTTATCATTTTTTGAAGATTCTCCAAATTCAATTGAGGCTCGTCTAATTTTTTGGCATAGCCTTTTTTTACAAAATAATCTGCATTTTCAATCTGGTCACCGCGACTTGCTTCGCGTCCCAAAGGGACAATTACATGAAGCTTTACCATAGCCAACAATTCAAAAATAGTATTAGATCCGCCACGTGTAACAACGACATCCGCCAAGTCCATCAACGGTTGATAGAGGTCAGTCACATAGGCAATTCGGTACAGATGATTTGATAATTCGTCTAAGCTAGCATCGCCTGATAAATTAATAATATTGTAATGCTGAGTTAGCTCTGCTTTATTTGCCGTTACAAAATCATTAAAAACCTTTGCTCCCGCTGACCCACCAACAAACAGAAGTGTCGGAAGGTTTTCATCAAAATGCTGCTGAATGGCTTGAATCTGATCATTTGGAGCAGTTATTTTTTCTCCTACCTTTGTTACAGCTCCCACATGCTCAATTTTTGTCAACGCATGGGCTTGTTCAAAAGTAGAATACATTTTTGTCGCACATTTGTAAGCAATTTTATTTGCTAGACCAATAGAGAGGTCTGATTCATGTACATAAACTGGAATCCCAGCTAAGCGAGCTGCAATGACAGGAGGAACCGATACAAAGCCACCTTTAGAAAAGAGAGCCTGCGGACGAACCTTTAACATAATTCCTAAAGATTGCAAAATGCCCCAAGCCACTTTGAATACATCTAACATATTTTGCCAAGAAAAGTAACGGCGTAATTTCCCCGTTGCTATAGAATGAAAAGTGATATCCAAACCTGACTTCTGGATTTCTTGGTATTCAATCCCATGCTTGTCACCAATATAGTGGACTTGCCAACCTGCTTCTAGGAATTTTGGAATGAGTATAAGGTTTAGAGTCACATGACCAACCGTTCCTCCACCTGTAAATACAATCTTTTTCATCTTAACCCTTTAATTCTTCAAATGTTGCAATAAATTCATCGCCCCGAACTTCAAAATTTGGATACATATCCCAGCTTGCATTTGCTGGACTGAGAAGAACAATGTCACCTGCTTGAGCTTCAGCAAAAGCTTTTTGCGTCGCATCTTTCACATCTGCAGCATCCATATAGCTAACACCTGCTTTATCCGCTGCTCTCTTGACACGTGCTGCAGATTCTCCAAGAATAACCATTTTCTTCAATCCTTGAATATCTGGAACCAATTCGTCAAATTCATTGCCACGATCCAGTCCACCAGCAATCAAGATAACCTTGCTATTGTCAAAACCAGACAAGGCCTTTTGCGTTGCAAGAATATTTGTGGATTTGCTATCGTTATAAAATTTAACATGGTTGATTTCACCGACATATTGAAGGCGGTGCTTAACGCCACCGAAACCTGCCAATGTTTCTTTGATGACTTGATTTTCAATGCCACGCAGTTTCGCAACTGCAATAGTTGCAAGGGCATTTTCAACATTATGGCTACCCGGAACGCCAAGCTCATCTGCTGCCATAACAGGCTCTCCACGGAAAGTCAGCATGTTTCCCTCTAAGTAAGCGCCGTCTACCTTTTCCGTCGTTGAAAATGGTACAACGGTCGCTTGCGTCTTTGCAGCCAGCTCTTTCGCTAATGTTTGATTGAAATTCAATATGAGGAAGTCAGATTTGCTCATATTTTTTTGAATGTTCCATTTAGCAGCGACATAATTTTCAAAAGAGCCATGATAATCAATGTGAGTTGGCATCAGATTAGTAATCACTGCAATCTCTGGGTGAAAGGTTTCAATGCCCATGAGTTGGAAAGAAGACAACTCCATGACCAATGTATCATTTTGGGTTGCGGTTGTTGCAACTTGACTGGCTGGAAAGCCAATATTCCCAGAAAGCAGACCATTTTGACCACCTGCAGTCAAGACTTCCGCAATCATCGTTGTCGTTGTTGTTTTTCCATTAGAGCCCGTAATCCCAATAATTGGAGCATCTGAAATCAAATAGGCTAACTCCACTTCAGTGATGACTGGGATTTTCTTTTCCAAAGCTCTCGCTACCATAGGATTGTCGTAACGAATACCGGGATTTTTGACCATCAGTTCAAACTCTTCGTCCAAGAGTTCCAAAGGATGACCACCTGTTACCACTTTGATGCCTTCCTCAAGAAGAGACTGAGCAGCAGGATTTTCCTCAAATGGCTTTCCGTCATTCACTGTAACAATCGCTCCCAACTTATCTAGTAAACGAGCAGCGGCTTCACCAGATTTGGCCAAGCCTAAAACTAACACTTTTTTATTTGCAAAATTTGTAATGTGCTTCATAACACGCCTCTTTTTTTATTCTTCCTATCTATTTTACCTTTTTTTCAGAAAATAAAAAAGCCTTTACGGCTTTTTATTCTTGTCTGTTACGAAGTTTTGAGCAAAACGATACTTTTTTATCTTTTTGTGATAATTTTGAAATATCACGTAGGGAAAAATATGCTACGCCTATCATCAAAATTCCTACGAAAAACTCAGACGGTAATTGAAAAATCTGAAATACTGCCAATCCTAGTAAAATGATAAAAGCGACTAGGGCAATCACTAAAACTACTACATTTAAAGTTCCTTTAATGCTCTGCGGAGCAGCAAAAATGTAAAATAACAAAATGAGAATTCCAAAAATCAAATAAAACATTTCTGCTCCTTTCTAGCCCATCCGCTTCTTTAATATATTAGCAACGAAGCAAACCGTTCTTTCATTATTCAGCTGATTTTTTCTTTTTAGCAGCTTTGGCACGTTGGTTTTTATCAAGAATTTGTTTCCGCAGGCGGATTGATTCAGGCGTCACTTCCATGTATTCGTCATCGTTCAAGAATTCAAGTGATTCTTCCAATGTCAAAATACGAGGCGTTTTAATAACCGCTGTTTGGTCTTTCGTTGCAGAACGAACATTGGTCATTTGTTTGGCTTTTGTAATATTAACCGTCAAGTCATTTTCACGTGAATTTTCACCAATAATCATTCCTTCGTATACTTCTGTACCTGGATTGACAAAAATCGTTCCACGTTCCTCAATAGACATGATAGAGTATGTCGTTGCCTTTCCTGTATCAATTGACACAAGAGCTCCACGACGGCGTCCTCCAATCTCACCTGGAATCAATGGTAGGTATTGATCAAAAGTATGGTTCATAATCCCATAACCACGCGTCATAGAAAGGAATTCAGTTGAGTACCCAATCAATCCACGCGCAGGCACAAGGAAAATCAGACGTGTTTGTCCGTTTCCGGTAGCCACCATGTCTAACATTTCACCCTTGCGCTCAGAAAGACTTTGGATAACCGAACCTTGGTATTCTTCTGGGGTGTCAATTTGCACACGCTCAAATGGCTCGCATTGTATACCATCGATTTCTTTGACGATAACTTCCGGGCGCGACACTTGTAACTCATAACCTTCACGGCGCATGGTTTCAATTAAGATTGATAAGTGTAATTCTCCACGACCTGATACAATCCATTTATCTGGCGAGTCAGTCGGATCCACACGAAGCGAAACATCCGTTTGCAATTCAGCCTGCAAGCGTTCTTCAACCTTACGAGACGTTACCCATTTTCCTTCACGACCAGCAAATGGTGAATTGTTCACTAAGAAAGTCATTTGCAGCGTTGGTTCATCAATATGGAGAATCGGCAATGGTTCTACCACATCCGTCGGAGTAATGGTTTCACCAACGAAGATATCTTCCATACCAGATACTGCAATCAAATCACCCGCTTTGGCTTCGTCAATTTCACGACGTTCTAGCCCAAAGAAACCAAATAACTTGGTAACACGGAAATTTTTCGTTGTACCGTCTAATTTAGAAAGCGTCACTTGGTCTCCCACTTTTACAGTCCCGCGGAAAACACGGCCAATACCGATACGACCTACAAAGTCATTGTAGTCCAAAAGAGAAACTTGGAATTGAAGTGGCTCGTCTGAGTTATCCACTGGTGCTGGAATATGATCAATAATAGTATCAAAAAGCGGTGCCATAGTGTGCTCTTGGTCAGCAGGATCATCTGACATAGAAGACGTTCCATTGATAGCAGAAGCATACACAACTGGGAAATCTAATTGGTCATCATCTGCACCCAGCTCGATGAAAAGCTCCAAAACCTCGTCCACTACTTCTGCAGGACGTGCAGACGGTTTATCAATTTTATTAACGACAACAATCGGCACCAAATCTTGCTCAAGAGCTTTTTTTAACACAAAACGAGTTTGTGGCATGGTTCCTTCATAAGCATCAACAACCAGAACAACCCCGTCCACCATTTTCATGATCCGCTCTACTTCTCCACCAAAGTCCGCGTGTCCTGGAGTGTCCATGATATTGATACGAACACCGTTGTAAGCAACAGCTGTATTCTTAGCAAGAATGGTAATTCCGCGTTCTTTTTCAAGATCGTTGGAGTCCATTGCGCGTTCTTGCAACTCTTTTCGATCGTCCAAGGTATGTGATTGCTTCAATAATTCGTCTACTAGCGTTGTTTTCCCGTGGTCAACGTGAGCGATAATAGCGATATTGCGAATATCTTCTCTTAATTTTGTCATTTTATCCTCTAAATCTTAAGTTTTATTTCTAACTGAACAATTATACCACAGATTAAGGCAAAAAACACGGTTAAACTGGGTGTAAATGTTTTCATTAGAAAATCAATGTCCTACAAATTTATTTACATTCTTTATTGCAAAATTATGATATGATAAGAAAAAACAAAGGAAACTGTATGCGTTTAGATATTCTACTAGCTCAAGCTCACATTAGCCGTAAAAAAATGAAGCAAGCTCTACTAAAAAAGAAAATCTTAGTAGATGACTGTCCCGCTCGAAAACTCAGTCAAAATGTTGATACAGGTTTGCAGACGATTACGCTAGAAGAACAACCTGTCCTTGGCAAGCCTCATCAGTATTTTATGATGAATAAACCCCTTGGCGTTGTGACAGCTAACTCCGATGCCAAATTCCAAACAGTTCTAGAACTCATCAGACCTGAAGATTTCAGTGAAAATCTATATTCTGTTGGACGGCTCGATCGAGATACTTCTGGACTGCTGTTAATCACTGATAACGGTCCGCTCGGTTTTCAATTGCTTCATCCTCAATATCACGTCACAAAAACATACGAGGTTGAAGTTAATGGTCTCCTAGATGACCAAGCAGTACAATCCTTTCAAAAGGGCATCGTTTTTCTTGACGGAACAATTTGTAAACCAGCCACTCTTACAATTCGTTCTTCTAGCTCAAACAAGAGCCGTGCTACTGTCACTATTTCTGAAGGAAAATTTCACCAAATCAAAAAGATGTTTTTAACTGTTGGCGTCAAAGTTACTTCTCTGAAACGAACTCATTTCGGAGATTTTGAATTAGAACCAAACTTAGCCACAGGAGAATACCGAGCATTCAACCAAGCAGAACTCGAAATAGTGAGGCACTATCTAGAAAAAAGCTATTAAAAGTGAGCAACCCGCTTGGATTACTCACTTTTGATTTTTCCTTTCCATCCATCTAGTCCTGTAGAGAGGATGTAAATATTTTGATAACCTTGTTTTTTCAATAGAATAGCTGCATTCATAACACGTTGTCCACGGCTATTTTCGTACAGTAAAACAGTCTTGTCCTTACGAATCGCTCCTAAGCTTGTTTTTAATTGCTGTGACGGAATATTTCGTGCCCCTAAAATATGTTTACGACGAAAATCGGCTGGATCTCGTAAATCAATTAACTGACCTTGACGAATCATATCACCAAATTCTGCATTGTCTACTACCTTAGCCGCACGACGAACACGAATATAGTTAAAGCCCATCCAGCCTAACGTTCCAACAATAATTGCAAATAAAATCCAGTTTAACATGTTTTCTCCTCATTCTTCTTCAAATATTGTAATTCCAACTGATGTTCCTTTCGCAAGACCCGCTCAGCTTCTAGATAGTCCATTCTTTCTATCAAGCCCGCATCATAAATCCTCTCTAACTCAATTTTCATCATTTCAATATCATACAAGCGCTTACCCATATAGATAATAATGCCAAAACTTTTGAGGTATTGCTGCACATCATAAAGTGTTTTCATGAGGCTTATTTTACCAGAATTTTAGGAGTATTTCAAGGTTGAAAAGAACTCATTTTGTAAGTAAAACATTCTTCAAGTGCTCAAAAATAACAAAAAAAGCCGCCGATTGGGCGACTCTTATAGGGAGATTATTATGAAAAAGAAAAGTTTAGGATTTTTATCAAATAAAGTTAGGAGGTCTTCATCTGATGATGTTAGTATAACGCCACCTCCTTAAACTTATCTTAAATTCTAAAAGATTTTAAAAATTTATTTTCTACTCTCAAAAATTTACTTACAAACCCGGAGTTTGACCGATTTCTGCTGTTAACATCCAGATATTCTTTTCAAGTTCTGCTTTTGCACCGACAAAAATATCGTTGGTCACATCATCCCCTTCTTCATCTGTTACATCCAGAGCTTCTTGGTAGAGACCTACCAAGTAACGGAAGATTTCGATGACACGTTCCAAACTTTCTGCAACATTCTTACTGAATTTTCCTTCTTTTTCTTCAATATTGCTGTGTTGGATAAATTCACTCAAAGTTGAATACGGCGTTCCACCTAAAGTAATCAAACGTTCACTTACTTCATCCAAAGTCGTATCCAAGGTTTCCATGTACTCATCCATCTTAGGATGCCAAACCATAAAACCAGCTCCACGCATGTACCAATGTACTTGGTGAAGAGCAATGTGAGCGGTGTATAAATCCGCTACCACTTGGTTTAAAACTGCTTTTGTTTTGGGAAGAGACTTACTGAAAGACTCAACACTTGAGAAAGTTGCAACATCTTTTGCTGCTTCATTTTTTAGATTAACCATTATCCTACCTCGCTTTTATTTAGAATGATTCTAATCTTTTTGATTATAGTTTAATTATAATGTTTCTAAATAAGAAAGTCAAATGATTGAACTCAGAAATTTCTTTTATTAGAAAAGTTGTAATTTTTTAGAATTATTTGCGAATAAAAAAGTATGATTCATTTTTATTTTTTCTTGGTTGGAAGCATTGTGGCTTCTTTTTTAGGGCTGGTTGTTGATCGCTTTCCTGAACAGTCCATTATCGTTCCTTCCAGTCATTGTAATGCTTGTGGGCAGAAATTAGCACCTCGTGATTTAGTCCCTGTCCTTTCACAGCTTATCAATCGACTGCGCTGTCGGTTTTGTCAGTCAAAAATTCCCATTCGCTACTTGATGTTAGAGTTGGTAGGTAGTTTACTCTTTCTCGCAACTTCCTTAAGCTACTTAACTATCAGCCAACTTGTCTTGCTCATAATGGGAATTACACTAGCTCTTTATGATCAAAGAGAACAGGAATATCCTATCCTCATTTGGTTGTTCTTTCATCTTCTTCTCCTATTTTTGGTAGGTTTTAATCTTCTAATGATTAGTTTTTTAGCCCTTGGAATAGTAGCTTTTTTCTTTGACTTACGAATTGGCGCAGGAGACTTTCTTTTTCTAGCTTCTTGTTCAACTGTTTTCAAGTTGACAGAGATTCTTTGGCTGATTCAAATTGCCAGCTTAGTGGGCTTATGTCTCTTTTGCTTAAAAAAGAGAAAAGACAGGATAGCTTTCGTTCCCTGTCTTTTGATTGGAGTGATTGTTCTACTTGTGTATGAGTTGTTACTTCAATAAAATTAGAATGACATCCTATCATGAGGCTAGGATGGATGTATCCAGATTCAGCAGAGCCTCGAAATAAGAAAGCGATGATTACAATTTTCAAATTTTATTTTTTTTACGTCATCTTCCCAGATTTCATATTTCTGTAGGTATTGTACTCATGGGCGTCTATTTCACTCTTGATTTTTCGTGTTTCTTTTTTCTAAATAATCAGCAATAGCGGCTACATCTTTATCACCACGCCCAGATACATTGATGATGATAATCTTGTCCTTACTCAATCGAGGCGCGCGTTTAACTGCTTCTGCAATAGCGTGAGAACTTTCAATGGCAGGAAGGATTCCTTCTTTTTGTGTCAACAATAACAGTGCATCTACCGCTTCATCATCTGTTGCAGCCACATACTCAACTCGACCTGAATCTTTAAAAAAGGCATGTTCAGGACCAACTCCCGGATAGTCCAATCCAGCGGAAATAGAATAAACAGGAGCCACCTGACCGTCTTCTGAAAATACAGCATACGTTTTCATGCCATCAACAACTCCAATGGACCCTTTAGTCATTGTAGCCGCATGCTTGTCTGTATTCAAGCCATGACCAGCTGCTTCAACACCAGCTAAATTGACTTCTTTATCTGCCACGTATTCAGAAAATGCTCCAATTACATTAGAACCTCCGCCGACACAGGCAATAATATAATCTGGTAGGCGACCTTCCTTATCTAGAATTTGACGGCGGGATTCCTGACTAATAACCTTTTGAAACTCATGCACAATCGTTGGATAAGGATGAGGACCAACAGCCGAACCTAGGACATAAAAAGCATCTAAATCTGTCATCCAAGCAGCAAAAGCAGCATCCACCGCATCCTTTAATGTTTTAGTCCCTATTTCAACCGCATGGACAGTTGCTCCCATCATTTCCATTCGGAAAACATTCAATCGCTGACGTTCCACATCTTCTGCACCCATATATACATCGCATTTCATGCCAAACTTAGCTGCAGCTGTTGCTACTCCATGTTGACCAGCTCCAGTCTCTGCGATAACTCTGGCTTACCCATTCGTTTTGCTAGGAGAATTTGCCCTAAAACATTGTTTAATTTATGAGAACCTAGGTGATTCAAGTCTTCTCGTTTGAGATAGATTTTTGCACCTCCTAAGTAGTCCGTCAAACTTTCTGCAAAATAAAGCGATGTCTCTCGACCTGCATAATCTGCTAAATAATGATGATATTCTGCTAGGAACTCTGGATCATTTTTATACTTTTCAAATGTCCCCTCTAGCTCGTCTAATAAAACTTGAATCAGTTTCGGTACAAAGCTACCACCAAATTGACCAAAATCTCCTTTATTTTCTACCATGATGTTTCCTCACAATCTTTAGTATTCTTGAATTTAAACAACAAAATACCCCCACACAAAAAAACTGTGTGAGGGCGTATGAGCACGGTGCCACCTCAGTCATGGGAAAAGTAGACCTTATCCGCATATCTCTATCTTGTCTATCAACAAGTTACACTGTAAGGTGTGCACACCGAATTTTTATTGTTTCAAATTCATATCATTTACATCAGCCCATTTCATAAATATCTACTGCTTGTTTACACCTAACACAAGCTCTCTGGAAGCATCAATTTACTACTTTTCTGATGTTTGAGCATTATTATAGAGTTTTTCTACCATTCTGTCAATAAAATAGTGAAAAAGCATCCTAAATCCGAACAATAACCCTTATTTTTACTTAGAAGTCAGAAACTTATCTTTCCAATGGCTGACACAAGTTTTATACAATAGAAAAGCCAGATATCCGCCTAATGTATTTGTCCATAAATCATCTATTTCAAAAACACGATTGGCATCAATTAAAATATCTAACAAAATCTGCGTGCATTCGATAAAAAGGCTCATTGCAAAACTGGCAAATAGCAGACGCTTAGTGCTCCTCAACTTAGGAAAAAGCCAGAGGAGCTGAAAAATTAGTGGGCTCAGCAGAAATATATTCATTAGATTTTGTACAAAAACTTTGACCAATTGAAAGAAGGACGTAATTTGTCCAAGATTGACCAAAGAATTAAAGGGAATAAGGAGAACTACAATGCGTCCAAACTGCTGAATTCCTGGTGTTTCCATCCCTTCTTCTGGCACCTGAGGAAGAAAACACATCAGACACAATAAGAAGATGTAGAGCATGCTTCCCCAAGTCAGAATTTTACGTCCTTTAACTGTTAATTCTCCATTGGATTGCAGCCACACTTTTAACCTAGGCATGTTTCGCAAGTGCCTTCTCCTTGTCTTTCTTCATCGTATTGGAGCGCAATTGGCCGCAGGCTGCATCAATATCTGTACCATGCTCCTGACGAACAACACAGTTAATGCCATTCTTTTTTAGAGTATCGTAGAAAGCCATTACACGTTCCTTGGGACTGCGACTATATTGATCGTGCTCACTAACCGGATTGTAAGGAATCAAATTGACATACGATAGCTTTTTGATGTTTTTGAGCAATTCAGCTAATTCCAATGCCTGCTCTACTCCGTCATTGACTTCATTTAACATAATATATTCAAAGGTCACTCGGCGGTTGGTCGTTTCAATATAATATTCAATTGCCGCAAATAACTTCTCAATTGGAAAAGCACGATTGATTTTCATAATGCTAGAACGCAATTCATTATTGGGTGCATGAAGAGAAACAGCTAAATTAACCTGCACCCCTTCGTTTGCAAAATCACGAATTTTATGTGCTAGACCGGAAGTGGAAACCGTAATGTGACGAGCTCCGATAGCCAGCCCCTTGTCATCATTGACAGTTCGCACAAACTTGAGAACATTGTCATAGTTATCAAAAGGCTCGCCAATCCCCATAACCACAATATGGCTGACGCGCTCACCTTGTCCACGCTCATCAAAATATTTTTGCACCAGCATAATCTGAGACATAATTTCCCCATTATTCAAGTCACGCTGCTTTTTAATCAGCCCGCTGGCACAAAAAGTACAGCCAATATTGCAGCCAACCTGAGTAGTTACACAGACCGACAGACCATAGTGCTGACGCATGAGAACTGTTTCAATCAACATACCGTCTGGCAGTTCAAAAAGATACTTTACTGTGCCGTCAGCCGATTCCTGCACCACTCTTTGCTTTAGCGGATTGACAACAAATTCATCTTCTAACTTTGCTAATAAACCCTTTGAAATGTTTGTCATTTCTGTAAAAGACTGAACCCGTTTGCGATAAAGCCACTCCCAAATCTGAGTAGCTCGAAATTTCTTTTCTCCTTTACTTTCTGTCCAATCTATCAAATCCTGACGGGTCAAACTATAAATTGATGGTTTCATTTTTTCTCCTTCATTTCGTTACAAAATCCCATTCCATACACTATTTTTGACGAATAACAAAATGGCGCTGGCTGCTTGTTTGTTGTTGCTTCGTTGAATTTTGCTTTCTTGCTCTTTGCTTTTGATTTTGTCGCTTACTGCGCTGGCGATTTTCTCGCTTGGGTTGCTCTTCTTTATAGGAGCGAGCCTGTTTAGAACGACGTGGTTTGTTCTCACTTTCTTTCTTGTGATGTGATTTTTTATCAAACGATGCGCGACGCGGCTGTAAATTTTCCAAGACAAAATAAGCACAGCCATAATTGCAGTATTCTAGTAAATATTCTTCTAAACGGCTGATTTTTTCTTCACTTTCATTTGCCTTGTCATCTTTATAAAATCCACGCAAACGCAACTGCTCATTTCCCCAGTCGCCAACAATATAATCAAATTTTGTTAAAATTTCTGAAAAGCGCTGATTAAAAACCGTTATATCAAAGCCTTCCTTGAAATTCTCTACCAAGTCAAATTCAATTGTCTCAGTCAAGATTTTGGTTCCTATTTGCCGAAACTCCGGTCCAGGAAATTTATTATAATTGTATAATTCAGGTGCAATTTCTTTTCGCATAGTCATCCTTTATCATTTATTCTTGTATTAAACCTATTTTACCATAAAAAGAAGTGTTTTTGATAGTTGAAATAGGGAAAGAAGAAAAGAGCAAAGTCAAATTTCTATCATTAACTTGCTCTTTTATTGAATTATTTTTACGACTTTTTTGTGCTCTTGAGGTAATCAATTGCGTCTTGCAAGGTCTTGACAGGTACAATTTTCATTTTAGTTTTAATTTTTTTAGCAGCTGCCAAAGCTGTCTCATAGTTTGTTTTCGCTTTAGGATTGGATTTTTTCACTTCCTTGGTGACTGGATTATTTGGTGCAAAGAAAATTTCTGCACCCTTTTTTGCTGCTGAAACAACTTTTTTGTCAATCCCACCAATGTCGCCAACTTTTCCTTCGCGGTCAATCGAACCTGTCCCAGCAATATTTCTGCCGTCTCTCAATGTTGGATCTGCAATTTGCGTATAAATTGCCAAACTAAACATCAAGCCCGCACTTGGTCCACCAATACCGGCAGTTGAAAATTCAATTGGTGTGTTGCTTGTGACTTCTGTTCGGTCAATCAAACTAATGCCAATCCCGTTTTTCCCATTTTCAAGTTTAATAATTTTACCTGTAGCAGACTTCTTCTGACCGTCTTCTACATAGTTCACCTTGACCTTGCTGCCAATCTTTTGCGCTCCGACATAGTCTATCAATTCTTTTGAACTATTGAAAGTCTTATCATTCACACCTGTCACGGTATCTGCAATATTTAAAATACCTTTAAAAGTAGAATTCTTTGTGACTTGCAAGACGTAAACCCCTAGATATTTCAGAGTAATGTCTTTGCCAGCTTTTTTCAACCCTTGGTATTTAGCTAGGTTTTGCGACGTTTCCATATAAAACTGATTGATCCGCATGTATTCTTTATCAGAAGTTCCACCAGTCAAATCCTTCGCCGAATAAATATCCGTAAAAGGTGTCAGCCAAGCATAAACCAAATGAGCGAAGGTCGCATGCTGAATTCCAACCGTTACAAAATTATAAGAACCTTTTTCCTTATCTTCTTTGTTGTCCACGCGCAATACCTGACGGACATCCGCTGCACCACCTGGCACCTCAATATAATAAGGCAAGGGAACTACAAAAGATAAGAAAAGCAAAATCAACCCTACTACTGCAATTATCGGCCATTTTTTAAATTTATTTCTTGGTTTTTCCATATTGTTTCTTTAACTCCTTTATGACACTTTCGGGCACATACTTTGAAATATCCTGCTCAAAGGAAATCAATTCACGAATTCTTGATGAGCTGAGATGCTGATAAGCTGGTTTGCTTATCAAAAAAATGGTTTCTATCTCAGGTGCTAATTCATGATTGAAAAAGTTGAGATTCCCCTCATAATCCAAATCCTGACTATTACGTAATCCCCGTACAAAAGTTGTCACTCCTAGCTTTCTAGCTACTTCCACTGCCAATTCATCATGAGAAGTAACAATTTTTACATTCTCCAAATGAACTAGAGCAGCTGCTATCATTTTTTCTTTCGCTTCAATACTAAAAAAACTCGTTTTCTCAAGATTATAAAAAATACCAACATAAAGGCAATCAAAGAGCTTACTAGCTCGCTTAATCAAGTCAATATGCCCCTTTGTAATCGGGTCAAAAGAGCCCGCAAATAATCCAATTTTATCTGACATAAACCGTCACCTTTGAAATTCCATATATTTTTTGCTTCCAGATACCTAGCCCTGCGATTTCTTCTGGTAAATCCACCGACTTGTCTGTCTCACAAACAACCAGTACATCATCGCTCAGAAGCTCTCGTTCAATCATTTTTATAATATCTGAAACAATCTGTTCTTTTGCATAGGGTGGATCTAACAAAACCAAGTCAAACTGTCCTGTGACCAATTCAAGTGCTCGATTGGACTCCATTTTCAGAAGTTCAAATCGTTCTTTTTCCTTAGTCATACTGATATTTTGGCTGATAATCGCTTGCGCCCTGCGGTCTTTTTCAACCAAAACAGCCGAAACCATGCCTCGCGAAATAGCTTCAATCGCTAAACTGCCGCTTCCAGCATACAAGTCCAGAACCTGTCCTCCATCAAAATAAGGACCAATCATATTAAAGATAGCTCCCTTAACCTTGTCTGTCGTCGGTCTGGTTGTTTTGCCTTCCAATGTTTTAAGAGGACGCCCCCCATATTTCCCTGCAACAACTCTCATAAAGAATATTATAACAAAATCTCTAAAGAATGTATCAGTTTTTCTTCTGTGATAGCTGTAAGTCAATTGTTTTTTCTGTCTAACTTTTGAAATGCAGTTCAAACATGATGATTTTTAATACAGTTTTTTGCAATTATCTCGAGCTGATTGCAGACCACATAAAAAATCCCCTGATATGAATCAGAGGATTGATTGATTATCTCACTTCAAGCAAGCCAACGTCACCGTCTTCACGACGATACAAAACATTGGTTGTGTTGTCTTCTACATCAGTATAGATGAAAAAGTCATGTCCCAATAAATCCATTTGAAGAAGAGCTTCTTCTAAGTCCATTGGTTTTAAGTCAATTTGTTTGGAGCGAACGACTTTTGCAGGTGCAGCTTCAGCTTCTTCAACAACAGCATCTGTAAACAACTGACTGGTTGATTTTTTATTACGGTTTTTACGTTCAATTTTTGTTTTATTTTTACGAATTTGACGTTCAATTTTGTCTGTCACCAAATCAATAGAACCATACATATCTTGAGAAACATCTTCTGCACGAAGAGTGATAGAACCAAGTGGAATAGTTACTTCAACTTTGGCTGTTTTTTCACGATAGACTTTCAAGTTTACACGTGCATCCAATTCTTGGTCAGCTTGGAAATACTTTTCGATTTTTTCAAGTTTAGAAACTACATAGTCACGAAGAGCTTCTGTTACTTCTAGGTTTTCACCACGGATACTATATTTAATCATATAAGTACCTTCTTTCTAAGCGTTTTGTTTTTCTTTATTTTATTATAACGCTTTCATTATTTTTTTGCAAATTTTTTGTTACCTTGCCAATGAAAATGTCACAATTTCTTTCACTCCTGCTTCCACTAAAATTTCCTTGGCTAATTGTAGGGTTGAGCCTGTTGTATAAATGTCATCTATCAAAAGAACTTTTGTCGGAACTTGAACATTGTCTTTCACTTTAAAGCACTGCTGGCTTTGCAAGCGCTCCTCTCTCGTCTTGCTTGATTGAGCAATTGTATCATGCTTTTCTAAAACTTCCTTAAATGGCAACTTTGTACCCTCAAGAAGAGCTGTCACTTGATTAAACCCTCTTGTCTGATACTTTTTGGCACTTACAGGAATGGGAACAAGCGTATAATCGCTGTATCCTTTTAATTCCTTTTGCAAAACTTCTGTAAATACAGAATAAAGAGTATAATCTCCTTGAAATTTATATTGGCTGAAAAAGTCTTTCATGGCTTCGTTATATACAAAACAACTTTTATGACAAACTTCTTTTCCTTTTTCTATCCATACTTGGCAATCCATGCAGACTTCGCACGTCCCTTCACGATAGCACTTCGGGCAATGCTGCCCTGAAATGCGCTGAAATTTTTCAAAACAGTCATCACAAGCCCTTGCTTTTGGCTTCTTCAAGGTCAATAAATCACAGAATGTTAGTTTTTCATCAAGTGTATTTTCACATAAAACACATGAATTCATAAACCGGCCTCCTGATTCATCTCCTGAATTTCTTTAATCGCTTTTTCTATCGCCATAGTTGTACCATCATGAAAAAAGATTAACTCGCCTGTCGGTCGATCCATACTGCGACCGACGCGTCCAGCGATTTGTACCAGAGCGCTGCGACTAAACAGACGGTGGTTGGCTTCCACCACGAAAACATCTACACAAGGAAAGGTCACCCCACGCTCCAAAATCGTCGTCGTTACCAAAATCGTGATTTCTTTTTGACGAAACTTCTCTACAATTTCTAGTCGATTTTCAGTCGTCGAAGCTACAAAACCAACTTTTTCATTTGGAAAATTGCTTTGGAGAATCTCTGCCAGCTCCTGCCCTCTTCTGATCTCGGAAGCAAAAATAAGAAGTGGAAATCCTGTTTTTCTCTGCTTTTGAATAAACTGCCTTAACTTGGGAACTAGCTTCTTTTGACCAAGATATTTTTGAAAATCCGCCAACCAAATTTTTTGCGGAACAATCAAAGGATTGCCATGAAAACGTCTGGGTAGACTCAAACGAGTTAATTCTCCTTTAGCCACTTTTTTATCCAGCTCATCTGTGGAAGTTGCTGTTAAGAAAATCTTCGTCCCCTCTACTTTGACTGCCTGATGAACTGCATGATAAAGCATCGGATTGTCCACATAAGGAAAGGCATCTACTTCATCAACGATAAGAAGATCAAAGGCTTGATAAAATTTGAGAAGCTGATGCGTTGTAGCAATCACGAGAGGACTGCGGGAATATGCTTCTGATTCGCCGTGCAGGAGTGAAATATCACAGGTAAAATCTACTTTCAGTCTGCGATAAAGTTCTAAGCAGACATCAATTCTGGGGCTAGCTAAGCAGACGGCTCCGCCTTGATTGATGACTTGTGCCACCACCTGATAGATCATTTCCGTCTTTCCGGCTCCTGTGACTGCGTGAACCAAGCTATCTTTGCGTTTGGTAACCGCCTCTACAAGTCCTTGAGAAACCTTAGCTTGAAATTCTGTCAACTTTCCTTGCCATTTCAAGACATTCGCTTTAGGAAACTCTTCCTGTGGAAAATAGTAGAGATCTTCATCGCTTCTGATCCTTCCTAAGATCAAGCAAGACCTGCAATAATAAGTACCTATTGGTAGTCGCTGTTTTTCTTTGTCAATGGCTTGTCCACAGCGATTGCAGCTTAACCTCCCTTTTTCTTCTACCATTCCAGTTAAGGTTTGTGCTTGCAATTGCAATTCTGGTAACAGTTGATTTTTTGTAAAAATACGACCTAAACAATCTTGTAATTCCGTCATATCTATTTATTCGGAAAAACTTTGGCAAAATAAAAGTTTTTTTGTAAAATGAAGATATGGAATTTAGAACAATCAAAGAGGACGGTCAAGTCCAAGAAGAAATCAAAAAATCACGCTTTATCTGTCACATTAAGCGTGTGACAACAGAGGAAGAAGCACGAAATTTTATTCAGGCTGTCAAAAAAGAACACTACAAAGCTACTCATAACTGCTCTGCCTTTATTTTAGGAGAGCGGAGCGAAATGAAGCGAAGTAGTGATGATGGCGAACCCAGCGGAACTGCTGGCGTGCCTATGCTGGGCGTCTTAGAAAATCATCAACTAACCAACGTCTGTGCTGTCGTGACGCGCTATTTTGGGGGCATCAAGTTAGGAGCAGGTGGACTCATTCGGGCTTATGCTGGCAGCGTTGCCCTAGCTATCAAAGAAATCGGAAGTGTCCACATAAAAGAACAACTTGGACTAAGGCTTACTCTTTCCTACAGTCAATATCAAGAGTTGCCAAATTTTCTTAAAGCCAAACAGTTGCAAGAACAGGATACAGCTTTTACAGATCAAGTACAAACGACTATTTTTGTTGACAAAGACGATAAGGAGAGCGTTATAGAAAGTTTGATTGAACTGTTCAATGGAAAAATCGACATTGTTGAGCAGGGATTGCGGAAAGTTGAGGTTCCCATTTCTTTATCCTAAATATTAAAAAAAGCTATCAACTTGATAGTTTTTTTATATTTTACAAAGACTCTTTTTCGTTTTATACTGATTGTATCAACAGAATTGAGGTATCATTTTATGTCACAAATTTATCATAACATTACAGAACTCATTGGAAATACTCCTATCGTGAAATTGAACAAGCTGGTTCCAGAAGGCGCTGCTGATGTCTATGTCAAGCTAGAAGCTTTCAATCCGGGGTCATCCGTCAAAGATCGCATTGCTCTTAGCATGATTGAGACTGCTGAGCAAGAGGGCTTGCTTCAACCAGGTGCAACCATTGTCGAAGCAACCAGCGGAAATACCGGAATCGGTTTGTCTTGGGTCGGTGCAGCTAAAGGTTATAAGGTCGTTATTGTTATGCCAGAAACCATGAGTGTGGAACGCCGCAAAATTATCCAAGCTTATGGCGCCGAATTGGTGCTCACTCCCGGAAGCGAGGGAATGAAAGGTGCGATTGCCAAAGCTGAAGAAATCGCCAAAGAACGCAACGGATGGCTGCCGCTACAGTTCAATAATCCAGCTAATCCTGAAGTACACGAAAGAACAACAGGAGCAGAAATTATCTCTGCTTTCGGTGAAAAAGGATTGGATGGCTTTGTCGGAGGAGTTGGCACAGGTGGTACAATTTCTGGCGTTTCTCACGCTCTCAAAAAAGTCAATCCAAATATACAAGTTTACGCAGTTGAAGCCGATGAGTCCGCTATCCTGTCTGGTGAAAATCCTGGACCACACAAAATTCAAGGAATTTCAGCTGGTTTTATTCCAGAAACACTGGACACTCAAGCTTATGACGGTATTGTCCGTGTTACCTCTGATCAAGCGCTTGACCTTGGACGCCGTGTCGGTGGACAAGAAGGCTTTCTTGTAGGGATTTCTTCTGCCGCAGCTATCTATGCCGCACTTGAAGTCGCCAAAAAACTAGGAACAGGTAAAAAAGTCCTAGCTCTTGCTCCAGATAACGGCGAGCGCTACCTCTCAACCGCTCTCTACAATTTTGAGGTTTAGAAATCAAGGCATATACACGTACAAACTTTAAATTTGGATTTGCCAACAGTTTAAAAAGAACAGCTCAATAATAGAGCTGTTCTTTTTTGATGGATGGGGATGTTGGAAGATGCTGGTAACTTTCTTATTTCAGGTACTCCACCTAAAATATATACACTAAGTAAGAACCTTTCTGACCTCGGATGTTGATGTATCAATTTAAGTTCATTATACCAAAATCAAACCCAATCGTATAGCTGGGTTTGGGAAATTTATAAAAAGAAACTTAATGGGAGAGATTTTTATAATGGCGGTCTGTAACCTAAGTTTTTAACTAGTTTATCGTATTCTTGGGAATTTAATTGAGTTAATTTCCCTATTTGATTACGATACCAATGTCTCGTGTTAGTATCAGTAAATAATATTGATACCATAGGACATTCACCAGAACCACTCCCATAAGTATTTATTGAATCTATTTTTTCCCCTGGTACTAAATATGAATAATAATTGATAAGATTATCATCCCAGTTTTTAATATCTTTAAAATGAAGATATTTCTTATTACTTAACGCTAAAACTACTACATTATATATAGGTAAATGAGAATTGTTATTAATAATTAAATCAGATCTAATAAAACAATTTTTAGGTTGGTCATCTGAATTTGATACACTTGTTAACCAGGCTGCAATTTTTGAGGCTTGTTCAGCTTCCTTTTCTTTTTCTATTGATTTTAATTGAAGTCGTGCAACCCCAATAGAAAATAAACCACCTATAAATGCTCCTATGATTGTTGTCATTAAATTTGAAAAATTAATCACTTGCTAAAACTCCTTTATAAACTTTTGGTATCAATTCTCAATGTAACTGATTTTACAATTTAGATATATTTTCTCTCAAATAAATTGTCAGTTTAATTATATCATAGTACATACCTTACAGCTAAATATATATTCCTCTTATAAATTTACACTACACACTAGTAACAAAAAACACGGTTTTTACACCGTGTTTTCTTGTATCTATCTAGTCTGACTAACTCAACTTTCTCATCTCTTCAATCCGTGCTACAGTCGCATCATACTTAGCTTGGTAGTCGGCTTGTTTGTCGCGTTCTTTTTGGACGACTTCTGGTTTGGCGTTAGCGACGAATTTTTCGTTGCTGAGTTTCTTGGCAACTATATCCAATTCTTTTTGCCATTTAGCAAGTTCTTTGTCAAGACGTGCCAATTCTTCTTCAACGTTAAGAAGGTCAGCAAGTGGCAAGAAGATTTCAGCACCTGTTATGATGCTGGACATAGCTAATTCTGGCGCCTCAATGCCAGAAGCAATTTCCAAATGCTCTGGATTGGTAAAACGCTTGATGTAGTTGACATTGGCATTGAAGAAACTTTCCAATTCTTTATCGCTGGTTTTCACCAGGATGGTGATTGGTTTGCTTGGAGCAACATTCACTTCGCTACGTGCGTTACGAACAGCACGAATCAGGTCTTTCAGGCTTTCAACACCTTTATGCGCAGCTTCATTTTCAAAGGCTGAATTAACAGTTGGGTAGGCTGCTGTTACAATTGAATCTTCAGAAATTTGTTCAAAGATTTCTTCCGTCACAAATGGCATGATTGGGTGAAGCAAACGAAGAACCTTATCAAGCGTGTAAAGAAGAACTGAACGGGTGATAACTTTTTCATCCTCGTTATCGCTGTAAAGCACTTCTTTGGTCAATTCAACGTACCAATCCGCAAATTCATCCCAGATGAAGTTGTAAAGGATGTGACCTGCCACACCGAATTCAAATTTATCAAAGTTTTCAGTAACTTTGGCAATTGTTTCATTCAAGTTGTGAAGAATCCAGCGGTCAGTTACGTTACCAGCCGTACCAGCAACAACTTTTTCAACATTTGTACTAGCTTGGTCAAGCGTAAGGTCTTCATTGTTCATCAAAATGTAACGAGAGATATTCCAGATTTTGTTAATGAAGTTCCAGCTGGCGTCCATCTTTTCGTAAGAGAAACGAACGTCTTGACCTGGGGCAGAACCGTTTGACAAGAACCAACGAAGCGCATCAGCACCATATTTTTCGATAACGTCCATTGGATCAATACCGTTACCAAGTGATTTAGACATTTTACGTCCTTGTTCGTCACGGATAAGACCGTGGATAAGCACGTTTTCAAATGGACGACGTCCTGTGAATTCCAATGATTGGAAAATCATACGTGACACCCAGAAGAAGATGATATCATAACCAGTTACCAATGTAGATGTTGGGAAGTAACGTTTGAAGTCTTCTGCTTCTATGTCAGGCCAACCCATTGTGGAGAATGGCCATAATGCTGAACTAAACCAAGTGTCAAGCACATCTTCGTCTTGAGTCCAGCCGTCACCTTCTGGAGCTTCTTCACCAACGTACATTTCGCCTTCAGCATTGTACCATGCTGGGATTTGATGCCCCCACCAGAGCTGACGAGAGATAACCCAGTCGTGAACATTTTCCATCCATTGAAGGAAAGTATCGTTGAAACGTGGTGGGTAGAATTTCACTTCGTCATCTGTGTCTTGATTGGCAATAGCATTTTTAGCTAATTGATCCATTCTAACGAACCATTGTGTTGACAAACGTGGTTCAACCATAACACCCGTACGTTCTGAATGACCAACAGAGTGTGTCATTTTTTCAATATTAACAAGGGCACCGATTTCTTCCAATTTTTTAACAACGGCTTTGCGAGCTTCAAAGCGATCCATGCCAGCAAATTCACCAGCAAGGTCGTTCATCGTACCGTCATCATTCATGACATTAACTTGAGGAAGATTGTGACGTTGACCAACAAGGAAGTCGTTAGGGTCATGGGCTGGAGTGATTTTAACCACACCAGTACCAAATTCTGGGTCAGCGTGTTCATCACCAACGATTGGAATAGCTTTGTTAACGATTGGCAAGATAACATTTTGTCCAATCAGATCTTTGTAACGATCATCATTTGGGTTAACCGCAACGGCAACGTCACCGAACATTGTTTCAGGACGAGTTGTGGCAACTTCAAGGCTACGTGAACCATCTTCCAACATGTAGTTCATGTGGTAGAAAGCACCTTCGACATCTCTGTGGATAACTTCGATATCAGAAAGGGCTGTACGAGCTTTTGGATCCCAGTTGATGATAAATTCACCACGATAAATCCAACCTTTTTTATAAAGTTCAACAAAGACTTTACGAACTGCTTTTGACAATCCTTCATCAAGAGTGAAACGTTCACGTGAATAATCAACAGAAATTCCCATCTTGCCCCACTGTTCTTTGATGGTTGCCGCATACTCATCTTTCCATTCCCAGACTTTATCTAAGAATTTTTCACGACCGAGGTCGTAGCGTGAGATACCATCTTCAGCAAGACGTGCTTCAACTTTTGCCTGTGTTGCAATCCCCGCATGGTCCATACCAGGAAGCCATAAAGTATCAAAACCTTGCATACGTTTTTGACGGATAATAATATCTTGCAAAGTAGTATCCCAAGCGTGACCAAGGTGCAATTTCCCCGTCACATTTGGTGGTGGAATCACGATAGAGTAAGGCTTAGCCTTCTTATCTCCAGACGGCTTGAAAACATCCTCATCCAACCATTTTTGATAACGCCCAGCCTCAACCTCAGCTGGGTTGTATTTTGGTGAAAGTTGTTTCATTTTAGTTCTCCTTTTCTAAATTATTGCTTTTTTGGACTTGTATGATGTTTAACTGCTCTGATATATTCCTCATCTACACTTGTTTTACATTTCTTAAAACAAATTTTTATTTCATTCTTCGAACGCTCCCAATCATATTTTAATAGCAATTCTAAATATCTACTAAGTTTTTCACAATCTTCTTCATTATAAGTGAAGCTATTCAATAATTTCCAAATATGTCCATCTTTCATATAATAATCTTTGGATTCATCTGGGAGATTAATTCCGTAAGGATTTATTTGTGCTTTCAGTCTACTTATTGCCAACCTTCTATTTCTATCAGCTAATAAATCAGCTATTATTAACCTTATTCCTTTTCTCCACTCAGAACGCTCTTTTGTGATGTACTCTAAGTTATTTTTCTTATTAAATTGAATTAACGTAATCAAAGCAGTTATTAAAGTTCCACTTGATAGAATTTGTAACCAATTTTCCAATATTTTCTTATTCCTCCCTATATATCATTCAACTATCTGATTATAATGGCATCAAGATTGTAGTACTCTACTTCACGCTGAACCGCTCCACTACTTTTTTAAACTGTTCGTAATTTCCAAACAGTTGCCGTTTTTTCCAATTCACCATCATTATAAATGTTAGCAAAATGCTCACTTACCGTTGATTTGGTGACACCAAACAACTCAGCAATCCCTTTTTGAGTCAGTCACAGATTCTCATCCTGTAAGAATATCCAGATGCACCTCACCATTTGGCGTGGTATAAAGGACAAAATTAGAGATTTCATTCAACCCTTCTCCTCCCACTCACTTTTCAGCAATCCATAACGCAATAAATCACAGCGCTTGCCTCGGCTATCTTTGCGGTCACGAATGCGAGATTCGAGGGTGAAGCCAAGTTTTTCAGCAATACGCTGGCTTGCTTTGTTGTATCCATAGCATTCAATTTCGATTTTGTGAAGATTGAGTAGGGTAAATCCAACTTCCAACAGCGCACGCGCAGCTTCTGTCACAAGCCCTTGCCCCCAATAATCTGGGTGAAGCAAATAGCCCATTTCAAGAACATCATCAGCATGGCGATTATTAAAATCAATCGAGCCAATGACTTCATCTGTTCCTTTCAAGCAGATACCATAACCAGACGGTATTTTTTGCTCAATCCAGCGCTTTGGCATAATGTTTTTGAGATAATTTTCCTCTTCTTCCACGCTTTCTGCAGGTAGAAAACCAGCTGGCCAAGTCACCTCTGGCAAACTCGCATAAGCAAAAATCTCTTTAGCATCTGAGACTAGACGTTGGCGCAAATACAGCCGCTCTGTCTCAATATCAGGAAGTTTATTGTCTTCAATTTGACCTAAAATATTTATCATAATCTCTCTCCGTTCTGATTATAAAAAATCGCCCCTGCCATATCCATGACAGGGACGAATGAGTTTATCCGCGGTACCACCCAATTTCGGGCAGACGCCCGCAACTCTAGCCTTCTTGTTTATCTTTTATTACATCGTTAGCTCGCTTAGGCGTACGCCAGTACAGCCCGTAACTCACTGCCTAGTCCTAAAAGTAAACAAAAAGGCACCATTATTTCAATTTTAGTCTTAGCAACCAGTTTTGACATTTGTGCGGATTTCTCAGCAACACCACTTTCTGTGACAAATGGGATTCAAAACACCTCTAATGCATTTAGTTTAACATGTTTTCTAGAGAAAATCAATAATTTCTCTGCCCAAAAAGTCCGTCTGGTAGGTCATGAAATCCCTTGCCCTCTTGATAGTTGGCAAATTTCCCCAATAGAAACTGATAGGCATCCAGACGGCTCTCATAACGAATCGCAGCTTCCTTAGCGCGTTCATCTTGGTCTTCTTCATAGACTTTCTGACTCTCTTGAAGAGCCATTTCGTTGATTGCCACCTGAGTTTTGACCCAAGCTTCAAAATCCTTTAAAAATTCCTGTTCGTACATCATCATATTCCTTCTAATCTACTCCTCGGTAGAAATCTTCTTCAATATCACGGAAAGGCTGAATATCTTGGACATATTCCAGCACACCTTGAAATTCTCCTGCTTCATCTCTCACTGCCGCATACGTCACATGAACAAATTTATCCCGCGACTCAGACTTGAACCACATAACAAACTTGTCTCGCTTGCCTTCACGCAATTCCTTAAAAATAAAGCGAACTTTCTCCAAAAACTTAGGCGGGTGGCACAGCTCGACATTGCGCCCCACTTGACCCGGCGTCCGTTTGAAAATCATCTCATCAGCTGACACACTGTCATTGTAGTACTGGAAAATATCCTCCTTATTAACAAAGGTAATCTCCATTGGCAGATGATTGAGAATCAAATTAGCCTCTTCCACTGATAAATAGCCATGTCCAAACGGCTGTTGGTTCTGCCGATCAAAATTGTTTTCTGCCTTTTTCTTTTTTGGTTTAAAGGAAATGGTGACCTGCCCATCAGGCGTCTCAATGACTTGCTGAATAGTACCGTCTGACACAAACTCGTCACTGGCTGCCGCTTCGCTTCCAGTTTTCTCAGCAGCCTCTTTTTCTGCCTCCGTGAATGATTGACGAGCTGGTACCCACTTTTCAGCCGGCTTGATAATCGCATAGCCATAGGCACCACTTTCTTCTGCAATTTTCAACCAATCGTCCTGTGTGAAAGATTCCAGCAAAATCATAAGCAAGATGGATTCTTCCTTGAAAATCATCGCCTCAAATTCAGCCGCAAAATTTTCAAATGTTGCTCGAACTGGCTCGATACCTAGGTTAGACAAATCTTCAGCAGCAGTCTTTGCTTCCTGAAAAAGCTCTCGAATCTGGTCGTCCACACCCCACATAACCTTGGGTGGTGAGTCATGACCGTATTTCTCCATAATCGGAAACATCAGCTCTTCCTTGCGCTGATAATGAATGTCAAATTGACCGACCAAGCCCAGCTGGCGCATCAACCCCTTTTCCAACTCTGTCTTCATTTCTGCATCATCTGTTTGAGCATAGGTATCAAGGAGGCGCCGGATCCGCAACAGAGCCGCTCTCAGAGCCAGATTTTCCTGCTTAAAAATTTGAACTGGATGTCCTGGATGATCTGTGTCAGCCACTTCTACATTTTTCACTGCTCCCTTAAAAAGATTCGCATGAACATTGCAAAGCGACATAACATCCTCAAAGGTTACACCCGTATCCGAGTTCATCAGTTCGTGCTCCATAAGACTGATCTCAATAGCCGAAACGCCTGTAAAATGCTTGTTAAACTGCTCTTGAACCTCTTCTGCTGTTGCGCCATGGTGCAAATCCAGCAAAATGGATTTCAAAATCTCAATTCGTTCATCTGCCATTAGTCTAGCCCCACCACTTCATAGCCATTTGCTTCCAATGTCATGACAATTTTATCCATAGGGGTTCCCTCTAACTTAGAACCTTGTTTTAACGACACCTTGCGACCAACCGTATTGCGCATGATTGGATTGGCAAGCGGTTTAAAACCCAGTTCCACCAAAATTTCTAACACTTCTGGGTGCTTGTCCACTACTTCTGCTACAGGAATGGATACATCAATGATATTGTCCATATTTCACCTCATGAACATTTTTCTATTATTATAACACAAAAAGCAGTTGCTTTCTAAGCAAAATCAAAGCGTTCTTTATCTTTGCCTCATTCCATTTTTCTGAATCAAGCATCTATAACTATTTTTAATATAGTATAAGTATTTGTTATAATAAAATGATTTTGTATTTTTCACAAGTAAAATAATTGATAGCCCCTCTTTTTAAAGCAAAATATTTCACAAACAAAAGAAAATTTATTAAATCACAGATTTGAAAACGTTTTTATAATCGTGATATAATAATTTCAAAAACAGAACTAAGGAGATAGTATGTCTATTACAACTTTACTAAACATCAAATATCCAATTTTTCAAGGTGCTATGGCGCAAATTTCTCACTATCAGTTGGCTGCTGCTGTTTCAGAAGCGGGTGGCTTGGGGATTATTGCTTCAGGTGGTATGACTGGCGACCAATTGCGCGAAGAAATTCGTGAATTGCGTAAACTCACAGACAAACCATTCGCTGTTAATGTGATGCTGATGCTGAAAAATGTCGAAGAGCTTGTGAATGTTATCATCGAAGAAAAAGTTCCTGTTGTGACAACTGGTGCTGGCACCCCTAAATTTATTCTGCCCGCTCTCAAAGAAGCGGGTATCAAGGTTATTCCAGTCATTGCCAGCGTGAAACATGCTAAAAAAATGCAGGAATTAGGTGTTGACGCTGTTATCGCTGAAGGAGCTGAAGCGGGTGGTCATATCGGTAGCACCAATACCATGGCTTTGCTGCCACAAATTACTGATGCGGTTGATATTCCCGTGATTGGTGCAGGGGGTATTGCAGACGGTCGTGGACTTGCTGCTGCTTTCGTTTTAGGCGCACAAGGAGTTCAACTCGGCACGGTATTTCTCGCGTCAGAAGAATGCCCAATCGCTGAAAGTTATAAAGAAGCCGTTCTCAAGGCAAATGATACAGATACAGCTGTCACAGGTAGGAGGGCGGGTGCCCCCGTTCGTTGTATTCGAAACGAAATGACAGATCATTATATAGAACTTGAAAATAAAGGTACCAGCCGTGGGAAACTAGAAGAGATTACTATTGGAGCTCTCTCAAAAGCTGTATATGACGGAGATACCAAAAATGGCTCCATGATGTGCGGTCAAATTGCTGGTATGATAAAAGAAATCCGACCATGCAAAGAAATCATTGAAACAATTGTCTCAGATGCACAAAAAGTATTGGAAAATACAGATATTTCCTTGTAAAATAAAAAAACTTGTAGAGATTGTTTTCTACAAGTTTTTCTATTGCTGAAGGAGTTGAAAATATTTGCGTTTCATTTTATTACTCAACTTCTGTCGCCTATTTATCATCTGCTTCAAACTAGACTCACTCATGAACAAGTCATTCTATCCCATTTACCAAACGCTATAAAATATCAATAGTATTGCTAAAGGATACCTTCTTTGCAACTTTTACATCCTGATCCTTTGAACTTTCGTTGTTAGGAGGCGCCTTGTACATTATTCTAACATACAGTAAAAGTGTTTCATATCATTTTCTGTCATTTTCAGTACGTTCCTGTCCCCACCAGTAAGGCATGAGTTCTCCCAAAGTAATCGTTTCTCGTTTTTCAAAATCCAACATAAACTCTAAATGACGACTCTCAGGATTCAACTCCATTAGAAATTCTCTACACGCCCCACAAGGCATACCAGAACCTCCGCCATAAGGCGGTTTATCGCGAAAAGCCAATACTCGTTTCATTTTTGTCTGCCCAGAATACTGATACATATTAAAAGCTGCTGCCCTTTCAGCACAGAGATGAAAGACACTACATTTATTATACCAACTTCGTTGATTTTATCTGCAACCTCCAACAGTCCTCAAGCTGTTGGAGCAAAGCAAAAGCCGATATAAATCTTTCCGTCCTCTGCTTCAATAGCTGCTACAACATGATTAGCGTACACAAAGGGCGATACCTCATGCAGATCATAGAACTCCTTGCCTTCTTCATGCATTTTTCCCAAATATTCATTCTAATCCTCTTTCCTTATCAATTTCACTACAGCCTCGGTCCTGGCTGTGTGTGGAAACATATCCACAGATTGAATATAATGAACATCGTAAACCTTGCTCAATTGCACCAAATCTCTAGCTAGAGTAGAGACATTACAGGAGACATAAACCATTTTCTTCGGTGCATAGCGAACAATCGTTTCAAGCAGTTTTTCATCCAAACCAGTCCGTGGCGGATCCACAATCAAGGCATCTGCTCGATAGCCTTCCTTATACCAGCGAGGAATAATACTTTCAGCAGTCCCAGCCTCATAATGAGTATTGTTAAAGCCTAGGCGAGCAGCATTTCGCTTAGCATCTTCAATGGCTTCCGGTATAATATCCATGCCACGAAGAGACTTTACTTTTTTAGCAAAAGCAAAGCCAATCGTTCCCACGCCACAATAAGCATCAATCAGACAATCCTCTGAATCGACATCCAGAGCCTTAACTGCTTCACTGTAAAGCACCTCTGTTTGCTCTGGATTGAGCTGGTAAAAAGCCCTAGGCGATAAGGAAAACTCGTAATCCAAAACACCTTCCTGAATGGTCTCTTTCCCCCAGATAATCTCCGTCCTGTCTCCATAGATTTCGCTTGATTTTGTCGTATGGTAATTGACCGCTACTGTTTCCAACTCTGGAAATTCTGCTGACAAATCACGAATGACTGGAGAAAAGTCCAACTTCTTTCCCGTGACAAAAATCATCTGCACCTGACCTGTTTTCCGAGCTCGGCGAATCATAACCGTCCGAACGCCGGCATTTTTTCGCTCATCATAAATAGGAAAATTGTACTTCCCCAAAAGGAGGGCCACTTTATTGATGATTTTCTGCGTTACTTTATCTTGAACCAGACAGTTTTTCAAAGAAATCAGATAATGAGAATTCTGCGCATAAAGACCCGCTTTTACATCTCCCTTAAATTTCCGTGTTTGAAACTGCAACTTCGCTCGATAATATTGAGGTTCTTGCATACCAATCGTTGGACGAATCTCGTAGTTTTCATAACCTTGAGGTGCAAATTTTTTCAAAGCCTGCCGCAGCAGATCTGTCTTAAATTCTAACTGTTTGTCATAATGCAAGTGCATAATCTGGCAGCCCCCGCATTTTTCATAAATCTCACAAGGAGGCTCTACTCGATACTTGGAGTGTTTGTTAATCGTCAACAGTTTTGCTTCGACAAAATTACGCTTAACCGTCGTGATTTGACAAAAAATATCCTCACCTTTTAAAGCACCTGGTACAAAGACCAATGTCTTTTTATAAAATCCAATCCCTTCCCCGTTGATTCCCATTTTTTTGATTTTCAAGGGGATTTTTTGTTTTACTTTCAGATTCATAAGCCTATCTTACCATATTTTGAGGTATAATAGAATCATGAAAATTACAAAAATTGAAAAGAAAAAGCGGCTTTATCTCTTAGAGCTGGATGAGACGGAAAAACTGTATATCACCGAAGATACCATTGTTCATTTTATGTTATCAAAAGGCATGAACATTACTGAGCAAGAGCTGAAAGAAATCCAAGAATATGCTCAATTTTCTTATGGAAAAAATCTGGCATTGTATCATCTTTCTTTCAAGCAGCGTACTGTAAAGGAAGTCAATGATTATTTGCGCAAGCACGACATGGAAGAGGAAACGATTGTTCACGTTATTGACAACTTAAAAAAAGACAACTGGCTAGATGATGCCAAATATACTCATTCATTTATCCATTCCAATCTTCTCTCAGGAGACAAAGGTGCGTATGCGCTCAAGCAAAAGTTAATGCAAAAAGGAATTGCTGCTTCTATCATTGATGATGAGTTGCATCAACATGATTTTACAAACCTAGCAGAAACAGTTGCTCAAAAATTACTCAAAAAATATCAAGGGAAGCTCCCAGAAAAAGCGCTTCACGATAAAATCTTACAACAGCTCATCAATAAAGGCTTTTCCTATGAAGAAGCAAAAATAGCTTACCAAAGCCTTACCATAGAAGACGATGACGAAAAACAACAAGAATTGCTTTACAAAGAATTAGACAAACAATACCGCAAGTATTCCCAAAAATACGACGGCTATGATTTAAAGCAGCGCCTTACTCAAGCACTCGCACGCAAAGGCTTTGATTTTTCTGATATTGCGAGCGCTCTCAAAGAATATCTATAAAAAATGTAAGGTTTATTTATGTTTTTTCATGAAAATATGTTACAATAAAAGCGATAACCTGATAAATTGTAGAAAGTTGGTAGATGATGAAGCTTCCAAAAGAAGGCGACTTTATTACAATTCAAAGTTATAAGCATAATGGAAGTCTGCACCGCACTTGGCGCGACACCATGGTACTAAAAACAACTGAAAACGCCATTATTGGTGTCAACGACCATACCTTGGTCACAGAAAGTGACGGGCGACGTTGGGTGACACGTGAGCCAGCTATTGTCTATTTTCATAAAAAATATTGGTTTAACATTATCGCTATGATCCGCGAAAATGGGATTTCCTACTATTGCAATCTAGCCAGCCCCTATTATCTTGATGCAGAAGCATTAAAATACATAGATTATGATTTAGATGTCAAAGTCTTCACCAATGGTGAAAAGCGATTGCTGGATGTAGATGAATACGAGCGCCACAAGCGGCAAATGAACTATTCCAATGATTTAGATTACATTCTCAAGGAGAATGTGAAAATCTTAGTAGACTGGATTAATAATGAGCGTGGACCTTTTTCACAAGCCTATGTCAATATTTGGTACAAACGTTATGTAGAGCTAAAGAATCGCTAAAGTTGCCAAGGGACCTCTGGTCCTTTTTGATTTTCAAAGAACAATTTCTTGCAATTCAAACTTATTTTATGTATCATATAGAAAATACTTTGATGAATGAGCACAGAAAGGAAGAAACAATGGCTTTTACAAATACACGTGGACGTTATGCCAGCTTTGGCGTTGTAACAAGTTTGCCAGATGACATTATTGATTCTTTCTGGTACATCATTGATAATTTTTTAAAAGGTGTGTTTGAATTAGATGAACTTCTTCGATTCGAACTCATCAACCATCAAGGAAAATTAACATTTCGATTTTCCGAAGCAAGTCTGTCAACTACTGTCTCTTTTGATTTTAATGACGCTTTCGATCCATTTTTTCCACGAGAAATCTTTGTGACTGACAATAATGGCAAAGAAACCATCATGCTGCCAGATGAATATGCTTTAATGTGATAGTGGTTTGAACAAAGAATACAGAATTGATATCCACCTGAAAATGTATGAGAATAAATAACCCCCTCAATAAGATACAATGCTCTCTTATTGAGGGGGTCTTTTATGTGAAAATATCACAATTCTTGTCATTTGGTTTCTTCTTTTGATTGATTCAGAAACCCCATTGCTTCCTTGGTCCAAGTCGGCAAATTTTTAGCGAGCGGTGCAAAACCAATCTTGTAATGGTCATTTGAAAAGCGATGGCGTTTAGGAAAATGATGCTTCTCTTCTTCCAGAGTTCTCATTGACAAACTAGCCTTGCCCGAAAATTCATCATAGTCCATCACTTGCACCAAGACCTGATCGTCAACATGCAGAATTTCATGGATATTTTCGATATAGCCTGTCCGAATTTCTGAGATATGAATCAATCCCATGGCACCCGTTTCTAGTTCCACAAAAGCACCATAAGGCTGAATACCAGTAATTCGGCCTTTTAGTTTTTCACCAATTTTCATCTCAATCCTCAATTTCAATGGTTTCAATCACGACATCCTCAAGCGGTTTATCCATTGCACCAGTTTCAACTGCCGCAATCTTATCTAACACTTGATAAGAAGCCTCGTCTAGCAATTGACCAAACACAGTATGCCGGCGATCCAAATGTGGCGTTCCACCTTTGCTTGCATAGATTTCAGCAATCGGTGCTGGCCAACCACCTCGTTCTAGTTCCTTTTGTGCATAAGGAATCTTGCTATTTTGCACGATGAAAAATTGACTGCCATTTGTATTTGGACCTGCATTGGCCATTGAAAGTGCTCCACGGATATTGTACAATTCTGGAGAAAACTCATCCTCAAACTTTTCACCATAAATAGATTCGCCACCCATACCCGTACCAGTTGGATCACCACCTTGAATCATGAAATCCTTGATAATCCGGTGGAAAATCACGCCATCATAGTAGCCATTCTTTGACAAAGCTATAAAATTCGCTACCGTCTTCGGTGCCTGTTCTGGAAATAATTGAAATTTCAAATCACCGTGGTTGGTTTTAATAGTCGCTTTCGGTCCTTCTGCTGTTTCCATCGTTACTTGTGGAAAATGCAATTCTTTTTCTACCATTCCTAACTCCTCTAAGGCATAAAAAATGCCGTCTTCTTCTACTGTTTTTGTCATAAAATCAGCCTTTGCTTTGATCTTTACATGGGAAATGCCCATAGCAATACTGATACCTGCATAATCAAACAACTCTAAATCATTGAGTTCATCTCCAAAAACCATCACATTCTCAGGCTTCAACCCTAGATGCTCCACAACTGTCGCAACTCCAGATGCTTTTGAACCATTTGTTAGAACTACATCTGATGAATGCGGATGCCAGCGAACCAATCGTAGATGTTCTTCTAACTCTTTAGGCAATTGCAAGCTATCTCCAATATCTTCAAATGTCCACATCTGATAAACATTGTGGTCTTGATAAAAATCCGGCTGAATAGGTAAATTAGGATAAACAATATCAATGGCTTCATCAATAAGCGGTGTTCGCGTCGAAAGCGCTGCCTCATGACTACCAACGAGGCCAAAGTCAATCCCAACTTCCTTCGTCCAAGCGATATAAGTTTTTACTAAATTTCGATCAATCGGGGTTTGCGCAATAACCTTTCCTGCTTTATCTTCAATATAGGACCCATTTAAGGTGACAAAGAAATCCGGCTGCAATGCTTTCAGCTCTGGCACTACACCAAAAATCCCTCTCCCTGAAGCAATTCCTGTCAAAATTCCTTTTTCTTTTAGCTGTTTAAACACCGTTTTGATAGATTCTGGAATGTAGCCAGTATCTTTCACTCGCAACGTATCATCAATATCGAAAAAGATGATTTTGATTTTTTTGGCTTTATACTTTAATTTTGCGTCCATAATCTCCCTCTAGCAATTATTCTGTTTTCTATTATACCACTAAATGTCATCTTGTGGGACAAGGTGATGTTGGAAAGCATAAACAACAGCTTGTGTACGGTCACTCACCTCTAGCTTTGATAAGATATTGGACACATGTGTTTTCACTGTCTTTAAAGAAATAAACAACTCATCTGCTATGCGTTGATTTTCATAACCTTTTGCCAGTAGTCCTAAAATATCTCGCTCACGCGCGGTCAAATCTTCGTGCAATTCAATATGATTTCGATGATATTCTACTTTTTGGCTGACCTCTGTTTCAATAGCAAGTTCACCCTTGGCTACTTTTCGGACCGCTCGTAAAATATCATCAGCACTAGAAGTTTTGAGCATATATCCTTTAGCACCCGCATCTAAAACTGGATAAATTTTTTCATTATCCAAATAAGAAGTCAAAATGAGAATTTTAGCTTCAGGCCATTCTTTTAAAATGGCAAGCGTCGCTTCAATCCCATTCATTTCAGGCATGACAATGTCCATCATAATCACATCTGGGTGCAACTCCAAAGCTTTTTCAACTCCTTCGCGACCATTTGAAGCTTCTGCCACTACATCCACATCGTCTTGTAAATCCAAATAACCTTTCAAGCCAAGTCTTACCATTTCATGGTCATCTACTAATAAAATCTGCATCCTAAGCTCCTTTCAATAATGGCACACGAATGTCAATTGCCACTCCCTGCTTCGGAGCGGTTAAAATCTGCATTGTTCCTGCCATGTCATTTACTCTTTCTTCCATATTTTTCAAACCATAGCTCAATTCATCAGATGAGGTATGCTCAAAGCCAATCCCATCATCTGTCATTTTCAACTGCAATTCATTCCGAGTTTGATACAAATAAACATCTAAATGATTCGCATTGGCGTGACGGAGCGTATTACTGATAATTTCCTGAGCAATTCTAAAAATATGCTCCTCAATCTGTTTCGGTAATTTTTGAACATCATGGTGAAAACTCACCTCAATATCGCTTTTATCTGATAGCTCTTTCAAGATGAGGTTCAGCCCTTCAACTAAGCTCTTCCCCTCCAACTCTGTCGGTCTCAAATGTAGAAGCAAGATACGCAAATCCCTTTGGGCAGTATTTAAAATTCCTGATACGCCTGTCAATTGTTTTGATAAGCTATCCGTATCTAAGTTCTCCACTTGACCTGTCACACCTGACAAAATTATATTAGCAGCAAAAAGCTCTTGACTGACCGTATCATGTAAGTCACGCGCAATTCGCTTGCGCTCTTTCTCAATAATCGTCTCCTCATTTTGCAGGGCACGGTTCTCTGACTTTTGCAGATTTTCTGTCAAATGAGTCAATTTCTCTGAAACCTGCCGAAAAGAGGCATCAATTTCAGGCTGATGAATTTCTTGCAATTCTCGACCTTCTAAAACATTTTTCAAGTTTGTCTGAATGGCCGACAAAGTGACCATTTGAATCACTTTAACACCTAAAATCATCAGCATCGTCAGAGATAAAGTCAGCACAATTACAAAGAAACTGAACTTTTCCAACCGCTCTACATTACTAAAAATCAGTTGCCAGTCAAAATTAAATAGACTAAAAATATAATGAATAATGATTCCTAAAATGAGTAGGGAATAAAAGCTAATCAAAAGATAGTAGACTTTTTTCATTTGCGAACCACCTCAACATTCCCTACAAACGTTGACAGGACAATTTTGACGCTTTTATGTGCTCGCTTGAAGTCCGGTGTCGTTAGGCTGATACTTTCATTTCGCAATTCATAGACAGGTTGATCTAAAAACTGCAATTCACCATATAGATTATTCACTTTCAGGCTGACTGCCACATCAACTGGCACAATGATTTTTGTGTTACCGAAAAATTTACGAAAAATAATCACATTGTCATGGTTTGTGATAATGACTTGTTCCAAATGAATCGTATCTTTCCCCATGAGACGGAAAAGATTGATGTCATCAAATCGACAGGTATCCGATGAACCAAAATGATGAAGATTTCCCAACCATTGATTTTTTTCACGTTTTTGTTCTACTGCATCATCAAAGATGAGAGTTGTCACTCCATTTTCTTTATAAATATAAGGATAAGCCACAATCATGCCATAAATGACCGCAAAGAGCAAGGCAGCAATAACATAAGGATTGAGCATGATAATGAAAAAAAGCAGTATGGTAGAGGTTACTAGCAGAAAATTTCCTCTTTGTTTTCCAAAATAATAATAGAGCAATAGCAAGAAGAGCACCAAAAAAAGAATAACACGTGAAAAATGACCAGACAAAATGGTCACTAATGCAAATGTCAGTAGAATAGATTCAACAAAGATAAAAAATTGGATCTTTCTCATAGCCTCGATACCTTTCTTACTCTATTGTATCAAAAACTTACAAAAATTCCTCCAGCTAAGGTATGAAAAGAAGGTAGTGAACTGAAAGAAAATATTTTCAAGTTCTAGTTTGTAGTCCTAGAAGTTAACATTTTTAATTACAATATACTGGATAAACTTGATTGAGCAGAAGCAATGCTTACCAATGATGTAAAACGAGTGCAAAAAAAGAGGGAGGGAAAATCGGTTTAACAAAACTACGATTTTATCCTCTCTCTTTTTTAATTACTTGCACTAGCACTTGTATCTGGTATTTTTGAGCTGCTTCCATCATTACCACTAGCTGACGAACTGCTAGAGGATGGGCTAGTTTTATCTGAGCTGCTATCAGATTGTGAACTACTTCCAGATGTTGAAGAATCTTCGGTTTTTGGCTCATATACATATAAGACAATGCGATCACTCTTCAAATTCAAAGACTGACCAGCTTCTGGGGTTTGTCTGATAATCGTATTTGCCTGTGTACCCGCTGGAGCTGTTGTAACCGTACGTTTTTCAATATTCGCACCTTGAATACCAATCACTTCTGTCAAATTATTATAAGCAAATTCATAAGTTGAGCCGATATAGCTTGGCATCGTGACACTTGAAACGGACTTCGCTACTTTTAACGTAATACGAGTCTTTGAAGTCAAATCATAAGTGCTACCTGCTGCTGGTGTTTGATCAACAACTGTTCCTGCCGCATACTCACTACTTTCAACTTCTTCTGTTTTAATTAAGCCTTTTGAAACCTTGTATTTTTGTACCAGATTGTTGATAGCATCTGCTCTCTTCTGACCTTTATAATCTTCCATAATAAAAGTTTTAGTCCCTTTTGAGACAATCAGATCCACCGTACTGCCCTCACGACGTTGCGTTCCCGCTTCTGGATTGGTGCGAATAACTGAATCTTTTTTAACAGAATCACTGTATTCGTCTTTTTCCTTGCCAACTTTCAAACCTGCAGTTTCGATTGCAGAACGTGCTTGGGCAATAGTTTTTCCAGTAACATCTGGGATTTTTACATTTGACGGACTCAAATAGACTAAAGCCACCAGAGCTACGATGACTAAAACCACTGCTGATAACAAAACTTTATAGCGCGTTCTTAAACGGCGCTTCTTTTTTGCTTTTGGCGTAGGCGTAGGCTTACTACTGACTACTTCTTTTGTAGGAGCAGGTGTTGACTTCGTCGCAGAAGTCAAGGTATTTTGTGATACTTTCGGCAGTGTCTTTGTGTCTGCTTTAGCAGTGTCATCAAAAACTAGCTTTTTCTCATTTCGACGGTCAGCAGATAAACAGCTTGATAAATCCACATACATTTCTGCAACTGACTGATAACGATCCGTCAATTTTTTTGCCGTTGCCTTGATGACTACATTTTCCAATGCTTGTGGAACGTTTGGATTTTCAGCAATAATGGACGGTAGGGGCTTTTGGAAATGTTGTAGGGCAATCGTCACAGCACTATCTCCATCATAAGGGATGTGTCCTGTCAGCATTTCATAGAAAATAATCCCCATGGCATAAATATCGCTCTGAACGGTCGCTTTTGAACCACGCGCTTGTTCTGGTGATAGATAATGTACAGACCCCAACATAGAGTTGGTTTGCGTTAAGCTCGTTTCTGCAAAAGCTACTGCAATTCCAAAGTCCGTTACTTTTGCATCGCCATCTGGAGTTAAAAGGACATTTTGAGGTTTTAAATCACGGTGAACAATCCCATGCGTATGCGCCAAACGCATCGCCAAAAGGATTTGTCCCATGATTCGCACCGCTTCTTCATTGGACAAAGGAGCATGCTCTTTGATATAGCGTTTCAAGTCAAGTCCAGCCACATACTCCATTGCTAGATATTGCTGGCCTTCTTCTTCTCCAATGTCGGTAATCCGGACAATATGAGGATGATCCAAATCTGCCATGGCTCGCGCCTCTCTTTGAAAACGCGCTACAGCAATCGGATCTGTCTGGTAGTTGGTTCTTAGAACCTTAACCGCGACTTCTTCCCCGTCTAAAATCAAGTCTTTCGCCAAGTAGACATCTGCCATGCCTCCTCGACCAATTTGTTTGATGATTCTATATCGTCCGGCAAATATCTTGCCGACTTGAATCATTCTGCGTCCTCCTTATGATAATGAATCAGGGCAACTGTAATATTGTCCAAACCACCTGCATTATTTGCAAAGCGAATCAAGGTTTCCGCTTTTTCTGAAAGAGCAATATCACTTGTCATAATATCATAAATTTCACTTTCTGAAATCATATTGGACAAACCATCGCTATTCAAAATAATGTAATCATCATCTTCTAAGCTAATCATGCCAACATCAGGCTGCACTTCGCCTCTTTGACCGATTGATTGCGTGATGATGTTGCGTTGTGGGTGACGTTCTGCTTCCTCAGGCGTAATTTGTCCTGCTTTGAGCAATTCATTCACCAAAGAATGGTCGTTTGTCAATTGCTTGTAACTGTCACCACGCACCAAACCAATACGAGAATCCCCTACATGAGCATAAATTGCTTGATTGCCAATAATTGCTAAGGCTTCAAGCGTCGTTCCCATGCCTTTATATTCTTCATCTTGACCAAATTGGTGAACTTTTTGATTTTCTGTTTCGAGATGTTCTGCGAACCACTCACGGACACCGTTAATGGAATCAATTTGAGTGTCCACCCAAGCAGCACCGAGATCTGTTACTGCCATTTCACTAGCAATATTACCGGCACGGTGACCTCCCATCCCATCTGCTAAAAGAACCATTGTCATACCGGCACGATTAACAAATTGATTGGCATAATCTTGATTATTTGTACGCTTCTGACCAACATCTGTTAATAATGAAATTTCCATACTGTCAGTTTCCTCCTATTAAGATATTCGCTTGAATTGACTGATGAAAAATCCGTCACTTCCATATAACTCCGGCGTAATTAAGATACAGCCGTCTTTTAGAATATCCTGTCTATTATGTTCTAGTTTTACCTGTTTAAAATTTGGATGAGCTGCTAAAAACTGCTCAACAACTTGAAAATTTTCTTGCGAAACAATCGTACAGGTACTGTAAGTTATTATACCATCTTTTCGCAAGCTTTGACAAACACTATCCAGTATCTCAAGCTGAATTTTTTGCAACGAGGCAAAATCTGCATTTTCTTTATTGTATTTAATATCTGGTTTCCGTCGAATCAAGCCAATTCCTGAACATGGTGCATCGACTAAAATTTTATCAAAGGCATCTGCCCCAAAAGTTTCAAAAACCTTTCTCGCATCTAGCTTTTTCGTAATCACTTTATCTGCCACACCTAAGCGCTGTGCATTTTCTTTTATCAGAGCTAACTTATGCTCATAGAGATCTAATGCCGTGACCTGCCCTGTCGTTAAGTAAGAAGCAATGTGCATGGTTTTGCCACCCGGCGCACTGCATGCATCTAGCACTTTTTCATCGCCGCGCAATTCAAGACTTGGCGCAACCAATTGGCTAGACTCGTCTTGAATAGTAATAGCTCCTTCTTCAAACAAGGCATGCCCTGCAAAATGACCGTGGTTTTTCACCAGCGCACTCGGAGCTAATAGCGAATCTTCTGCCTGCAACACTTGTTTCAACTCTTCTTTACGGCTTAAATCCCCCACTCGAACACTGGCTTTATTCCGAAGAAATAAACTCTCAAAAATGGCTAGAGCTCGTTTTTCACCGTACTCTTCAATCAGCACTTTAACCAGCCAAACTGGCAGAGAATACTGAATAGAATAGCGTTTGTTTTTACGTTTAATACTGCCTATATCTGCCACACCGTCCCGCAATAATCCTCGCAGTACTGCATTGGCGAACTTTTCGCTTCCCTTTTTTCGCACCTTTGCCAACTCTACCGCTTCATTGACGACCGCATGCGCCGGAATTTTATCAAGATACAGTATCTGATACAAGCTCATCAGTAAGAGAAAATAAAGCCAAGAATCTAACTTATCTCGATCTTCAATAACATGAGACAAATACCATTCTAAAGTGATTTTACGTGCAACGGTACCATATACGATTTCTGTTACAAGTCCTTTGTCTGCAGAACTTAAAGGCACTTCTAGCAAAGCCTGATTGAGAGCGATATTAGAATAAGCTCCTTCTGAAAAAACTGCTTCTAAAACTGCAAGAGCCGTTTGCCGCGCTGTTTTTATTTTATTGACCAAAGAAATCACCTACTGATAATTGCCGTCCCAGACCATTCAGAAAATCAACGATAGTCATTTTGGGCTTTCCAGCTGGCTGTACTGTTTTCAGAGAAAGTGCACCCTCACCAGCTGCTACAATCAATTCTTTTTTCCCGATAGCAAGAATTTCTCCTGGTTGACCAGCTCCTTCTACTGGAGTAGCTTCGTAAATTTTAAAACGTTCTCCATTTAAAAGCGTATGCGCTACAGGCCACGGATACATGCCTCGAATCTGATTAAAAAGTTGTCGATTGGTCTTGGTCCAATCAATTCTCTCCTCTTCTGGTGAAATATTTGGTGAAAAGGTAACTTGATTTTTGTCTTGCGGAACTGGTTTTAAATCTCCAGCTAGATAACTAGGCAAGCTCTCAAGTAGCAAATCGCGTCCGACCAACGCTAACTTTTCAAACATCGTCCCAACATTGTCTGTTTCCTCAATAGGAATCGCTCGACGCGCAATCATATCACCCGCATCCATCTCTTTGACCATTTCCATAATAGTCACACCGGCTTCTTTGTCACCATTGATAATGGCGTAGTGAATGGGAGCTCCTCCGCGATATTTTGGTAACAACGAAGCATGCACATTGACGGCAAAATTGACCGAATCTAGCAATTTGCTTGGTAAAAATTGACCGAAAGCTGCTGTGACGATACCATCAGCGTTTAAATTCATCAAACTATCTAATTCAGCACTTTTAGACAATTTCTCTGGCTGATAGATTGGTAAGCCATAGTCTAAAGCCAGTTCTTTAACAGGCGTCATGCGGATTTCTTTTTTACGTCCTACTGCGCGATCTGGCTGTGTAACTACTGCCAAAATCTCGTACTGTTTGCTTTCCAGCAATCCTTTAAGCACCGTTGCAGAAAAATCTGGCGTTCCCATAAAAATAATGTTTGTCATGGTTTCCTCATATTCTTTTTTTCTATTATATCAGAAGAAGTCGTGTATTTCTTTAAAAAAGGCTAAAAATAAGGCTACATAAAACTTTGTGGCTCATGATCAATACTCAAGCGTAAGTCTTTATTGATCTTTTCTTGCGTCCAATCCAAAATCTGATTCAACACATCTTGCAAGTGTTCTTCAAAACGGTATTTAATAATCAATTGATAGTGATAGAGGTTGTGAGTGCGGGCAATCGGCTTAGGAGTTGGTCCCAATATCTGAACCTTATCTGACAAGCCAGAACGTATCATATTTAAAACTTCGTATGACTTTTTGACGACCTCTGCTTCCATTTTATGAGACAAGGTAAGTCCCACCGTAAAATAATAAGGTGGATAGGCCAACTGCTTTCTAATACTCATTTCATAAGCATAAAAGCCCTCATAATCCTGATTTTTCGCAAAAGTAATCGCATAATGCTTCGGATTGTAACTTTGAATAATCACATGACCTTCCTTTTCAGCTCGTCCTGCACGCCCAGCAACCTGAGTTAAGAGTTGAAAGGTGCGCTCAGATGAACGAAAATCTGGCAAATTCAAAGCCGTGTCTGCATTGAGCACTCCAACGAGAGTGACATTCGGGAAATCCAGCCCCTTTGCAATCATCTGCGTTCCCAGTAAAATATCTGCACGCCCTTCACCAAATTCTTTTAAGATTTGTTCGTGACTGCCCTTTTTACGAGTGGTATCAACATCCATTCTCAAAATTCGAGCTTGCGGAAAGGCTTCTGCTAATTCACCGTAGGCTTTTTGTGTCCCAGTTCCATAGTATCGAATGCTCCGACTGGAGCAATTCGGACAAGTATGAGAAATCCCTTTTGAGAAACCACAATAGTGACAATTCATACTTTTCGTATCCATATGCAAGGTCAAGGAAATATCGCAGTTTGGACAGGTATCAACCGTTCCGCATTCACGACACATGACAAAACTAGAATAGCCCCGTCGGTTCAACATCAAAACAACCTGTTCTTTCTTATCTAGTCGATCTTGGATTGCCTCTAACAGAACCGGAGTGAAATTACTAGCCTCATTTTGCCCAATATAATCACGAAAATCCACAATTTCCACTTCAGGAATCTGAGCTTGCGGCTTGGCTCGCTTGGTCAATTGCAAAAAGTGATACACACCTTTGCCAGCTCGCGCTCTGCTTTCTAAACTCGGCGTCGCCGACCCCAACACCAGAACGGCTTGATTGTACTTTGCACGTAGTAAAGCGACATCTCGTGCATGATAGCGTGGATTGGAGTCTTGCTTGTAACTCGCTTCATGCTCTTCATCAATGATAATTGCACCAATATTTTTTAACGGAGCAAAAATAGCAGAACGAGCACCAACAACAACTTGCGCTTCTCCTCGCTCAACTTTGCGCCATTCATCGTACCTTTCCCCATTTGAAAGACCTGAGTGAAGAATGGCAACTTTCTTTCCAAAACGCGCAATAAAACGATTGGTAACTTGTGGTGTCAAGGAAATTTCAGGCACTAACATAATGGCTGTCTTGCCACGGCTGAGCGCCTCTTGAATGATCTGCAAATAAACCTCTGTCTTACCGCTACCTGTCACTCCTTCTAGCAGAAACGGCTTACCACCATGCCCGATTTGCTGTGTGATAGCTTGAACCGCAGCCTCCTGCTCTTCGTTTAATACCAAGGCAGAAGTCGCTGAAATATTTTCAAAATAAGCCTCAGAACGACTCACCTCTTTTTCAACGATTTGCAAAGCTGCTTGCTTTATAAAATAGTGAATAATTTCCCGTGAAAATATTTCTTTTAAATCTGCTAAACGATATATTCCAGTCTGAGCTTGCAAAACGTCTCGCAAGGCTTGCTTTTTTTTCGCTCGTTGGGGAATGACTAGCTGCTCCAAAATTCCTTGATTAACTTGATACCATTTTTCTGTTTTAATATGCTTTTGATCTATCGCTTGGTATTCTACCTGAATCGCCCCTTGCCGTGTCAAACGCATTACCTTAGCTTGCAGCTCTTTATCAAGCGATGAGAAATGTTGCTGCTCTGCATTGCCAAAAATAAGCAGTCTATCTTGTTCATTCAAAGAAGGTTGAGCATGGAGAATCTTATCATAGCTAGAATTCAAAAATCCCGGCAACATAGCTTTTAAAATTGAAATTTTGTAAGAAAAGACAGATTTTCTCAATTCTTCTGCCAACCACAGTTGCTCCTCATTTAAAACTGGCGTAAAGTCCAAAACCTCTACAATCTCTTTCAATTCTGGTGTCGTTTCTTCTGTCAGCTCTACGACAATCCCTTGAATCAAGCGATTGGCTTTCCCAAAAGGCACATGCACACGCATACCAACTTCTAGCATAGTTGAAAATTCTTTCGGAACCGCATAACTGTAAGGTTTATCGGTCTGCATTAAAGGGACATCCACAATGACTTTTGCAATCTGCACTTTCTCACCACCTCTCATTTCTCAGTAAAAGAAAAAATAAGATTGAGCTGACCCAACCTTAAATTTTTTCACCCTCTTCTTTTTCCTTGGCAATTTGTTCTTTGATTTTACGCTCTTCTTCTTCTCTGCGCAAGCGTTCTTCCTCAGCACGCCGACGAACTGCTTCTCGCTTGCCTTCAGGATCTGGGTGAATCCCAACATTGCCAGATTCGATTTCTTCCAAAGCACGAAGTGTTGATTTGACAGACTTAAATTCTTGGGTCGGAGCTGCTCCTTCTTCCAATTCATGAGCACGTTTTGCTTCAAGAATCACCAAGGAATATTTTGAAGGCACCTTATCAAGCAAGGTGTCAATTGAAGGTTTTAACATCATAATCTTGTACCTAATTTCTAAATTCTTATCTTACTGAAAGTTGTTCTGACAGCATATCTTGATAGTGACCTATGACACGTTCCACGCGGAAATGCTCTGCTTCAATGACGCGCTTGACACGCTCAGCCGCTAACGGAACTTCATCATTGACAATCGCATAGTCGTATTCGCGCATGAGAGCAATTTCTTCTCTTGCTTTGGCAATGCGTTTGGCAATCACCTCTGCGCTATCTGTTCCACGTCCCACTAAGCGATCTTGCAATTCCACCAAATCAGGTGGCATCAAAAAAATAAAGACAGCATCCGGCACTTTTTTCTTCACCTGAAGCGCTCCTTGAACTTCAATCTCAAGGAAAACATCAATCCCTTTATCTAAAGTTTCATTCACATAGGTCAAAGGAGTCCCATAGTAGTTGCCAACATACTCTGCATACTCTAACATCTGACCTTGCCGAATCAACTCCTCAAACTCTTCTCGCGTACGGAAAAAATAGTCAATCCCGTCTACTTCACCAGGACGCTGAGCACGAGTTGTCATGGACACAGAGTATTGAAACTGATTGTCTGAGCTTTCAAAAATCTCACGTCGAACCGTTCCCTTCCCCACACCTGAGGGACCAGAAAAAACGATTAACAAGCCACGATCCGCCATCATATCTCCTTCATTGTCTTTCTATCTAGTGTAACAAAAAAGCAGTATTTTTTCAACTGCTTTTTAGCATAGGTAGATGCTTGTTTTTTGAGAAAACAATGCAAGTCACTCTTACTTGCCTAAAATTATACATTAGCTAGATAAACATTCATTCTTAGTAATGTCTATTTGGCATAATCCACAGCACGCATTTCCCGAATGACCGTCACTTTGATATTACCTGGATATTCGAGGTTGTTCTCAATCTTTTCACGCACATCATGAGCCAAAATAGTAATCTTATCGTCTTTGATTTGACCAGGATTGACCATAATCCGAATCTCACGACCCGCTTGTAAAGCAAAACTATTTTTCACACCTTCAAAACTATTGGCAATTTCTTCCAAATCTTGCAGGCGCTTGATATAGCTTTCAAGGGATTCGCTACGAGCACCTGGACGAGCTGCACTAAGTGCATCGGCGGCCGCCACAATAACTGCAATCACACTTTCAGGTTCTACATCACCATGATGACTGGCAATTGTATTGACCACAATTGGATGTTCCTTATACTTACGAGCCAATTCTGTTCCAATTTCCACATGGCTACCTTCCACTTCACGGTCAATGGCTTTGCCAATATCGTGAAGGAAGCCTGCACGGCGAGCTAAGTTAGCATTTTCACCAAGTTCACTTGCAATGACACCAGATAACTTAGCAACTTCAACAGAATGACGCAATACATTTTGTCCATAAGATGTACGGAACTGCAAGCGACCCATAATCTTCATCAAATCCGGATGTAAGTTTGGTGCACCGATTTCATAAGCCGCTGCTTCACCATATTCACGAATCTTATGGTCAATTTCCAGACGATTTTTCTCTACTAATTCTTCAATGCGAGCTGGGTGGATACGACCGTCTTTTAACAGAGCTTCCATTGTCATGCGTGCAATTTCACGTCGAATAGGATCAAAACCAGATAAAGTCACCACTTCTGGTGTATCGTCAATAATGACATCAATACCCGTTAAACTTTCAAAGGTTCGAATATTCCGACCTTCACGTCCAATAATGCGACCCTTCATCGTATCATCCGGCAGATGAACTGTTGAATTGGTTTGCTCCGCAACATAGTCACCTGCAATCCGTTGCATGGCTTGAACTAAAATATCCTTTGCCACCTTATCAGAACGTTCTTTGACTTCTTGCTCTGCTTCACGAATACGCGTCGCAATTTCCTTTGATAGTTTATCTTCAGTCTGAGTGAGAATGATATCTCTGGCTTCAGTTTGTGAGAGTGCAGCAACACGTTCTAATTCTGCTTCTTTGTGTTGCTCCAACTCTGTCAGTTTGTTTTCACGCGCCTCAAGGTTTTTGTTTCTATCAGAAATACTTTGTTCTTTCTGTTCGAGTGTTTTTTCTTTGTTGGTCAAATTGTCATCTTTACGATCAAGACTTGTCGCACGTTCTGTCAAACGACTTTCCAATTGCTTCAACTCTTGACGATCAGATTTAAATTCTGCCTCAACTTCTTCTCGATATTTTCTGGCTTCTTCTTTTGCCTCTAACAGTGCTTCTTTTTTAAGGGATTTACTTTCGCGCTTCACTTCTTTTAATAACAAATCCGCTTCGCGCTCAGCTTGTCCACGTAAATTAGTTGCTTCTTGTTCAGCATTTAAAAGAGTAAGTTCCGCAGCTTCTTTCGCTGATTTCATGCGAGCTGTGATACTTACATATCCAATGACTAAACCAATGATGACGGCAAAAACACCTGCAAAAATCATTTCCATGTTTTTACCTCAAATTATTGATATTGAATTGTAAAATTCTTAATTATTTTATCATAAAAATCAATTTTTCACAAACTAAATTCTTATAAATACGTGACTGTTTTCACATTCTTTTTCGCAAATCCTTTTTCCTGTCTGGCTTTGTTAAGCAGAAAATTTTTTCTTTGCTAGAGCAAAATATGGTATAATTTATTAAAAGTAAAAGGAGTTCTATTTATGGTCAAAGAAGTCATTGTTGAAAGTTTTGAGTTGGATCACACGATTGTCAAAGCCCCCTACGTACGCTTGATTGGCGAAGAGGTGGGACCTAAAGGGGACATCATTTCCAACTTTGATGTTCGTCTGGTACAGCCTAATGAAGATGCCATTCCGACCGCTGGACTTCATACGATTGAACATCTGCTAGCTAAGCTCATTCGTACTCGCATTGATGGTATGATTGATTGCTCACCTTTTGGTTGTCGGACAGGATTTCACATGATTATGTGGGGACGACATAGTACAACCGAAATTGCCAAAGTCATAAAAGCCTCTTTAGAGGAAATTGCTGAAATCACCACTTGGGATGATGTTCCTGGTACGACTATCGAATCTTGTGGCAATTACAAAGATCACAGCCTCTTTTCCGCTAAAGAATGGTGCAAACTAATCTTAGAAAAGGGCATTTCCGACGATGCTTTTGAGCGGCATCTTGTGTAAATTAAAAAATGAGGTCGGGACAAAAGTTCCCAGCCTCATGCATTTTATAGTTTAGCTTGCAAGACGCAGTGGTTGGTTGGATATCCTTATTCCTAATCATACCGGTGATAGCGGCTATCCTAACCAACTGTGCGGAAAGTGGGACGACGAAATCACATTCTTCGAATGATTGATTTCTGTCCCACTCTCGTTTTTTTATTGACGAATTAAGTAATCAAACGCTCCCAAAGCTGCCGTCGCTCCTGAACCCATTGAAATAATGATTTGTTTATAAGCGCTATCTGTACAATCACCTGCCGCAAAAATTCCTGGAACATTTGTTGCACCATGTTTGTCAACAATAATTTCACCACGTTCATTAAGAGCAACTGAACTATCTTTGAGCCAGTCTGTATTTGGTAAAAGACCAATTTGAACAAAGACACCGCTGAGTTCGATTTTATGTTCTTCATTGTTCGCACGATTGAGATAAGTAATAGCTTCCACTTGATCAGAACCTTGAATTTCTTTTGTTGCTACATTGGTTAGAACCGTCACGTTTTCAAGTTGGTGTACCCGATCTTGCAATACTTGATCGGCTTTCAAAGTTGGTAGAAATTCTAACACATAAACATGCTCTGCCAGACCAGCCAAGTCAATCGCTGCTTCAATACCGGAATTTCCTCCACCGATAACAGCTACTTTTTTACCTGTAAAAATAGGACCGTCACAATGTGGACAATTGGTTACACCTTTTGTTCGGAATTCTTCTTCACCAGGAACATTAACATTTCTCCAGCGAGCACCAACAGAAAGAACTGCCGTTTTCGCTTTCAGAACAGCTCCATTTTCAAGTTCCACTTCAATCAATTCCTTTTTCTCAATGTTCTTCACACGTTGATTCTTCATGATATCAATTGGATATTTTTTGGCATGTTCTTCTACTTGCACCATCAGCTTAGGTCCTTCTGTATAAGGAGTACCAATCATATTTTCAATACCAACGGTCTCCATCACCTGTCCACCAAAAGTTTCAACGACCATACCAGTACGAATGCCTTTACGAGCGGCATAAATCGCTGCACTGCTCCCTGCAGGTCCGCCTCCAACAACCAACACATCAAATGGTTCTTTTTTGTCAAATTCCTCACTTGAAGTAGGTCCAGAAATCTTGTCAAGCAGTTGCTCAATTGTCATACGACCATTCGCAAATTCTTCACCATTTAGAAAAACCGTTGGGACAGCCATGATCTTTTTGTCTTCAACTTCTTGTCTAAACATGCCTCCTTCGACCATTGTGTGACTGATAGTTGGATTCAGCACAGCCATTGTATTCAGTGCTTGCACAACGTCTGGGCAATTATGACAAGTCAAGCTGACATAGGTTTCAAAATGAAGCGGCTGCTTAATAGCTTGAATTCGTTTTATAACAGCATCTTCTACTTTTGGTGCGCGACCAGAGACTTGTAGCAAAGCAAGCACAAAAGATGTAAATTCATGCCCCAAGGGAAGACCTGCAAATTGAACACGACCTGCTTGACCAACTTGTGTCACAGTAAAACTTGGTTTACGGTTAGTTTCTGTATTTTCTAGTGATAAGCGAGGAGACATTGCTACAATTTCATCTAGAAAAGCCCGCACCTGCTCAGAACGCTCATCTTGACCTAAAGACGCTTGAAATACAACATCAGATTCTAAAAGTTCCAAGTATTGCTTCAGTTGTGCTTTAATTGTTTCATCTAAAGCCATATAAGCCTCCTTAAATTTTACCAACTAAATCAAGACTTGGAGTCAGCGTTTCAATTCCTTCTTTCCACTTAGCTGGACACACTTCACCTGGATGGCTACGTACATATTGTGCAGCATGGATTTTGTCAATCAAGACAGAAGCATCACGCCCAACACCGTCTGCATTGATTTCAAGTGCTTGTACAACTCCATCCGGGTCAATGATAAAAGTACCACGTTGAGACAATCCACTTTCATCTAACACATCAAAACCAAGTGAAATGGTATGAGATGGATCTCCAATCATAATGTACTCAAGTTTTCCAATGGCATCTGAATAATCATGCCAAGCTTTATGTGTAAAATGCGTATCTGTTGAAACAGAATAAACTTCCACACCTAGTTCTTTAAGAGCTGCATACTGCTCTTGCAAATCCTCCAACTCAGTCGGACAAACAAATGAAAAATCAGCAGGATAGAAGCAAACGACGCTCCAATGACCTTTTAAATCTTCACTAGAAACTGTGATAAATTTCCCGTTTCCAGCGTGATAAGCATCTGCTGTAAACTCGACAATTTCCTTACCAATAAGTGACATAAGATTACCTCCAAAATTAGTTTTATAATAAAATAAAAATCTTATAAGCCCATTATAGCCTATAAGATTTTTAGTGTCTAATATCTTGCTTGAAAACGTTTCCTAATAATCCAAAGCATCTGCGTAACCCGCGCCATTTCCTACAAAATAACCCGTTTTACAGTTAATACTAAAGAGGTAGGTTCCGTCCGTTCTAAACAAATTGTAATAACCATTTCCGTTAATAATATTCACACGTTCAAGAATATAATTATCTCCTGTGAAATAGCCACGTTCCCGTGAGGTTGCCAAGATTTTTTCTAACACACCAGGATTGAAATTCCAAGCTGGATTATTACTGTCGTTAATTTTTGTTTGGTCGTACGGCACTCGGCTCAACTGACGCTGTAAATTCGTGCCTGACGCTGGTGCTGCTGGAGCAGTTGCTTGCGCTGGTACAGAAGCTGGTTGTTCTGCTACAGGTGCTTGAGCGGAGCTTTGTGACGGTGCAGCTGCAACCTCAGATTGAGGAGCAGAGGTTTGTTGACTCTTTCCTAAGCTAATAGCAGATTTCAACACCTTATCCAAGTCGGTATTTCCAGTTGTAACATCTGTAAATTTAGCATCAGCCTTAATCTTTGCTTTAGTATCTAAAACACCATCTGTAATAGCTGATGAAGTGAATTGTGCATTCACATTTTGAACAGCCTCAACTTGTTTGACCAAGCTATCGTATTTTGCTTTGGCAACATTGTACTCGTTGGTGTTTTTTAATTTTTCCAATACTGCTTTTAGTTTGTTTAAGTTTCCGAAACTGCTGTTTTTCAAAGCCAATTTATTGGCATCTGTAAAGAATGAATCATAAAGGCTATTGAAAGCTTTCAAATCCTTATTTTCAGAGCTAGAAGTGGTAGAAGATTTACTTGTTTGGCTCGTTGAAGTTGTGGTTGTTTTCGCTTGCTTTTTGTTCAAAGACAGATAAGCTGTTCCGCCGATTAAAGCCAGTACAATAACACTTACTGCTGAATACACGACTTTTTTATTTTTATAAAATGGAACTTTCTCCGTTTCCATTTCTTCATCCAACGCTGTAAAAGTCGGATAGCTTTCCATTGACTCAGTTGAACTCACAGGAATATCATCCATTTCAGGCTGAATTGGTTCCATTATTTTTGTCTCAGCCTCTAGCTCCTCTGAAGTTTGTGTACTGTTTTCTTCCGAAGTTTCTTGTGGTTCTGCTTCGCTGGCTGCAAGTGCAGCTACTGTTTCATCAAAGGCAGACTCCTCAGACGCTACCTCCGCAGATTCTAGGGAGGCTTCCTCTTGAACCTCATCGTGCATCTCCTGGATAAATTCTGCCAAGTCTAACTGGCTCAGTTGTTCTTGATCTTCTGCTTCAGACATTTCTTCTGCAGATTGAGCCGAAAATTTCCCAGCTTCAATTTCTTGACGGTGCTGTTTAATGTATTTATCCAGCACATTATCCTCTTCCGTCACTCCTGCTTCAAGTTCTTCGCTTTTTCGAGCAGCTTGACCAACTGTCATTTCTTTAGCTGTTTCAAAATCAAGAATTGATTCTTTTTCTTCTTGTTCTGGCAAATGTTTTTCGTCTTTACTCACGGCAAATCCTTTCTAATCTATTTGGCGTTTGACTCTCTGACCAAAATATTGGTACAAATCAACTTTTAAAGTCCCGTTATAGAGTTTGCGTTTTTTATCGGCTTGACTGCCAAATTTTGTTTCAAATGCTTCATCACTCGTCAAGATAAATTTGCTCCACGTCTTTAGTGACGCAAAAGTCTGTCCCATTTCTTGATAAAGCTTGGTCACAGCATCATCATCCAGCAATCTCTCTCCATAAGGGGGATTGGAAACAATGACACCATTTATCTTGTCTGTATGCAAATCTTGCAAGCGCATTTGCTTGAAAACAATCTGCTCAGAAACACCTGCTTCTTCGGCATTTCGCTTGGCAATCTCCACCATCCGTGCATCAATATCAGTCCCTAAAATATCAAGCTGAATGTCTTGCTTAATCTGTCCTAAAGCTCTAGCGCGAACATGCCTAATCAAGTCTGAGTCAACCCAATTCCACTCTTCAAACGCAAAATGGCGATGAAGCCCCGGTGCTATATTCATGCCAATCATAGCTGCTTCAATACAGAAAGTTCCTGAACCACAGGTCGGATCAACCAAGGGCTTATCTGGATACCAATTGGACAAGAGCAAAATCGCAGCCGCCATATTTTCTTTAATCGGTGCGCCACCTTTTTCAGTCCGATAGCCACGTTTAAAGAGGCTAAAGCCTGTCGTGTCAATCAAAACAGTAGCTACATCTTTCAAAATAGAAACTTCAATCTTGAACTCTGCTCCATTTTCTATCAAGGGAACTCCTTCTGGGCGTGCATAATACTTTTGCAACTTTTTGACAACTGCTTTTTTAGAAATAGCCTGCACACTTGGTTCATTGTGAAGTTTTGATTTGACACATTTTGCCTTGGCAATTGGAAATTTTGCTCCAAATGGCAAGTAATTTTCCCAATCTAAAGCAAAAACACCCTGAAATAATTCCTCAAAGGTCTTAGCCGGAAAGCTACCAACAACAATCTTAATGCGGTCTGCCGCGCGCAACCAGAGATTCGTTTCAATAATGGTTTCAACAGTTCCGTCAAACCGCACGCGCCCATTCTCTACTAGACATTCTATGCCAAGATTTCTGATTTCACGACCCACCACAGCCTCTAAACCAGCTGCAGCAGTCGCAATCAACTTGAATTTTGTTTTCATTCGTCCTCTCAAAATAAAAGCTAGCATAATACGCTAGCTAAACCTATATGCAACTTTCTATAAGCCATGTTTTGTTCCAGAAATAACTAGGTATCATTTCCTTCGATAATCATCTGTCTACTGTTTCCAGTCAGAATGCTGCGTTCGTTTCCACGCATCCCGTGCCCCGACCAAAGTTTGGGTTGCTAGCTTGAGGGGTTTACCGCGTTCCACTTCCTGTGTTTCCACAAAAACTACGTCACTGTGGCACTTTCAGGACTATTCCAGCATATCCAGAGACGTAGCTGTTTCGTCCGCCGTAACGATTTCTCGTCCCTAGGCTTATTGTTTCACCTAGCACAAACACTACGGGCATCACAGCCCGTGCTAGCATGGACTTTCCTCATGAAAAGACGACTCTTCACGCGATTATCCAAAAATTGCACATTACTGATTAAATTTCGTTATTTAAGATTTGCTTGCCGAATACTTCTTTTTCCAAACGATTTAAGCGTTTTAAAATATCAAAATTTGTCAGCGTAGCAGATGCCGCTTGATGAGGGGTTTCCATGATAGATTGCGTCAAAGGTGAAGTCGCCGCCTCATTTGACTTTTTAGCGAGTTCTGCTTTCAAACGAGCATTTTCTTCACGCAGTTCCTTTACCAAAGCAGCATATGTCTCGTAATCTTTAATGACATCATCTAAAAATTCGTCCACTTCAACCTTGCTATAACCACGGACACCAACTTTAAAATCTTGATCAAAAATATCTTTCGGTGTGTAAATAATACTAGCCATTTCTCTCTCCATTCTCGTTCATTACTTTAATTATATAAAAAATGAACCGCAAAAATCAAGGTTAAACATCTAATTTTCGGAAAAATTTTCTGCGACCTCATTCAAGTCATCAAATGTTAATTGTTTGATAAAGTATTGTTCTTGTTTTTTCATCATTTGGTAAAGATATTTTAAATTTGTTTCATTTTCTTCATCGTAAAAAATATAAGCCCCGTCTGTATTACTGAGTAGAAAGTGATTGTAATCACGAAATTGGCTGGGATTTTCATAATGAGGATAGGCGTATTTAACAAAATCCACCTGTTTAAAACGACTTAATTTTTCTTGATTGGCTTCATCCCAGTTTTCACCTTGATTCTCAAAAGTAAAAATCGTCGCAATTTGAAAATCGTAATCTTGCTGCAATTTTTTTGCAACCTCTAGTGCCCAAACTTCAAAACCTAAGTTCCCAGTGAAAATCAGCCACTCCGCACCTTCTTCCAATAAACGCGTCAAATCTTGTTGAATGGCTTTTTTAATAATCTTGATTCGAGGGTCTTTGTCATTAAAAATTCCCAAATCAAAATTCCGATAACCTACTATTAATACGCTAACCACTTAAATTATCCCTTTATTTCCTTTTTTATGTTATAATAGAGTGATGTTATTGTACCAATAAGGAGATATATGGTCAACTATCCACATAAAGTTTCCTCTCGAAATCCATTAAGACTTCCCAAAAAGAAGTCCGTTGACTTTGCGAATCGGGGAATGTCGTTTGAAAAAATGATCAATGAAACGAATGATTATTATCTTAGTCACGATTTAGCGGTCATTCACAAGAAACCAACTCCTATTCAGATTGTAAAAGTGGATTATCCCAGACGTAGTCGGGCAAAAATTGTTGAAGCCTACTTTCGACAAGCCTCTACAACAGACTATTCTGGTGTCTATCAAGGACATTATATAGATTTTGAAGCAAAAGAAACACATCAAAAGGCTTCTATGCCGATGAAAAATTTTCATGCTCATCAAATCAAGCACATGGAACAAGTCGTCAAACAAGGAGGAATTTGTTTCGTTTTATTGCACTTTTCAGCCTTAAAATCGACATATCTGCTTCCTGCTCCTTATTTAATTAACTTTTTCAAGATTGACAAAGGGAAAAAGTCCATGCCGCTTGACTACATTCAAAAGCATGGATATTCTATCTCACAGAATGGTCTTCCTAGCATTCCCTATCTTGAAATCATTCAACAAAATTTACTAGGTGGTAAAATAAATGAATAAGCAATCTTTACTGACAGCTGCAAAATATGTAGCTATCGGTCTCATTACATTATTTATGCTTGGAGTTGTAGCTGGTGGAGGAATTTTCCTCTATCAAGTTCACAAGGCACCTGCCTTGTCAGAAAAGAAACTAGTCGCCACAACTTCCAGTAAAATCTATGATAGTGAAAACAATCTTATTGCTGACTTAGGTTCTGAAAAAAGGGTCAATGCGGCAACAAGTGATATTCCAACTGACTTAGTACGAGCTATCGTTGCAATTGAAGACCACCGTTTCTTCAATCATCGCGGCGTGGACTCTGTTCGTATTTTTGGTGCTTTCTTGAATAATCTGCGCAGAGGAAATCGACAAGGAGGGTCAACGTTGACGCAACAGTTGATTAAACTGACCTACTTCTCCACTTCAAGTGCCGACCAAACACTATCACGGAAAATTCAAGAAGCCTGGTTAGCAGTTCAATTAGAGCGGAAAGCCACTAAGCAAGAAATTATTACGTATTATGTAAACAAGGTCTACATGTCAAATGGTAACTACGGTATGCAAACAGCTGCTAAAAGTTATTACGGCAAAGATTTGAAAGATTTGAGCTTAGCTCAAACTGCTTTATTGGCGGGGATGCCTCAGGCACCAAACCAATACGACCCTTATACAAAACCAGAAGCTGCTAAAAATCGTCGCAATCTTGTATTGTCAGAAATGTATAAACTCAAATACATCTCTGCTGAGCAATATGAAAAAGCAGTCAATACACCCGTCACAGATGGTCTGCAAAGCTTAAAAAATTCAGCTTCTTATCCTGCTTACATGGATAACTACTTAAAGCAAGTTATTGAGCAAGTCCAAGAAGAAACGGGTTATAACTTGCTGACGACGGGAATGGAAGTCTATACAAACGTAAACAGAGCAGCTCAAGAACGCCTTTGGAATATTTATAATAGCAATGAATATGTTGCTTATCCAGATGATGAATTACAAGTAGCTTCTACCATTATGGATGCTACAACTGGTAAGGTAATTGCTCAACTAGGAGCCCGAAATCAAGCTTCAAATGTTTCTTTTGGTACTAACCAAGCAGTTGAAACCAATCGCGACTGGGGATCAACCATGAAACCGATCACGGATTACGCTCCAGCCATTGAAAATGGCATTTACACTTCTACGGCTGCTTATATTAGTGATGCTCCTTATAATTATCCTGGAACAACTACTCCAGTCTACAACTGGGATATGCGCTATTTTGGAAACATCACCATTCAGTATGCACTTCAAGAGTCTCGGAACGTTCCAGCTGTCAAGACGTTAGAAGCTGTCGGACTCAGCAAGTCTAAGAAATTCCTAAGCGGACTGGGCATTAATTATCCAGATATGGTATATGCAAATGCCATTTCAAGTAACACGACAAAATCCGATCGAAAATATGGTGCCAGCAGTGAAAAAATGGCTGCTGCCTATGCTGCTTTTGCAAATGGTGGAACTTATTACAAACCACAATATGTCAGCCGTGTTGTCTTTAGCGATGGAACCTCAAAAGATTTCTCTAATCAAGGTACAACCGCAATGAAAGAAACAACAGCTTACATGATGACAAATATGCTGAAAACAGTTCTTACATCTGGTACTGGGACCAATGCAGCTATATCTGGTGTCTATCAAGCTGGTAAAACAGGAACTTCCAACTATTCCGATGATGAATTGGCGAAACTAACGAAGCCTTATGGTGGCTCTAGTGTTGTGACTCCTGATGAACTCTTTGTTGGTTATACGCAGAAATATTCAATGGCGGTATGGACAGGTTACACTAATCGTCTTACTCCTGTTCTGGATGACGGTGTGAAAGTTGCAACAGATGTTTACCGTGCGATGATGTCTTACTTGTCTGAAAGTGGGACAGAAGACTGGGAAATGCCTAGCGGCCTTTATCGTAGCGGAAATTATGTCTTTTTAGCCAATGCAACTAATAGATATCAACAAAATTATTATAATTCTACTTCAAGTTCTAGCTTAGAAGAATCGTCTACATCTTCAAATAGTCAAGAAAGCTCTACTCAAGAGTCATCAAGTAGTTCTTCATCAAGCACTTCTTCATCAAGTACGGAACCCAGTGCTTCCACATCTACAAATTCTCCTAATAACAGTAGAAATTCGGAAACTCCTCCCGCACGAAATCGATAATGAAGAAGTTTCTGAAAGCCAAGCCGTTTAGAAGTTAACACCTTCAAATCAGAGTTTTGTAAAAATTAAAAAACACGAACAATCTTATAGCCAGTTATTTACTGGTCTTGATTGCTCGTGTTTTTAATATTTCATTCTCTTGCAGAGTCTTTTGAAGCAAGATTAAAAGTTTTATCCCGCTTCTTTTTAATTCTTATTATTTGCTAGCCAAAGCTCCCATTGGATCCCACGGAGCAAGTACTTTTGGTTCTGCTTCATAAGCAGCTAATTCTTCAGCCGTTAAAAATTCTTTGCGGACAACGATTTGATAAGTGTATTCGTCCATCCAGTCATCACTGGCAACAAAATAACCTTTGTCTCCAACTTTATCTCCCCAAGAATTTTCCACTTTCCATTTTGTTGATTTTCCATTTTCATCCAAATCAACACCCGTCAAGACCATAGCATGGGTCATGAGACTTTCGCTGTAATCCAAACGTCCCGCTTTATCTTGTGTCAATTCAATATCCATGCTTGATGTGAAATCGTACATATCATTAACCATAACGCCCGCTTTGCGGTTGCTAGATTGACCGACATCAGAACCAAACCAAACCGTTTCTCCAGCCTGCATTTGAGCAATAGCCAGCTCTTTCAAACGCTCCATATTAACATTCAAATAACGGACATCGCGCGCTCCTACGACATTTCCTAACATCTCAACAGTGTAAGATTTACCGTATGGTTTGTCAGCTGTAGGAGCATTGATGATTGAAACGTAATCATCTAATTGAAGATCCACGTATTTTTTGTAAAATGCTTGTGGTGTTAAGCCATTTTCACTGTGGAAATTGTTGTCTTTATCACGATAAGAAAAATCAAAAGTACGAGGTGGGAGTCCAAGTGACATTGCTAAGAAATTAAAGATTTCTTGTAAAAGCTCTTCTTTCTTAGCTTGGACAGCTGCTGTGTTTGCTCCACTAGTAACCAAGTCACGCAAGATTTGTGCATCTTGACGGAGTAATTTATTGAGATATTGGTTGAGCTCACGGCTATTGCTAGATGAAATGGATTCTGGGTAAACTGATTTTGGAACAACTCCATATTTTTCAAAAAGTGCCACAACCATATCCCATTGTCCGCCGTCTTGTTGAGGCGTATCTAAGAGGAATTTCACTTTGCGGCTGGTTAAGTCTTGGTCAGCTGTTGCTAAGACTTGCTCTAAGAACCAGTTGGATTTTTCATATTTATCCCAAAAGAATGTATATGCTTGCGACAATTCAAATTCTTCCAATTGAAAGCCTGCAATCATTTTATGACGGAATGTATTGAGTGCTGCAAACATCCAGCAACGTCCAGATGCTTTTTGATTGCTGACTTTATCTTTGGTTAAGTCAATAGAAAACACAGGATTGTTTTCAATCGCACTACTGCGCTTTTCAAGCGATGTTAATAAACCATTGTGGCTAACTGCATTTTCAATTGCAGCATACTTAGCAGTTGCTTCATAATTTGCATATAATTTATCTGTAAATTGTTGATCTATAGAATTCATAGATACCTCCTTCTAATTCTAAACACTATTATAGCTTATTTTCAAAATTCTTCAAACAAAAAGTTAGGCGCACCTAACTTTTTGTTATACAACTAATTTTAGTAGTCTTCGTATTCTAAAAAACGTGAGTCAGAACAATTCTCCTGCTTATTTCCAAAAATCATCGAAGATTGTAATCGGCAAATGGCGTTTATGCTCCCCTTTATGCCACCAAGATTCAATCCTTGCTTTCGTTTGGTCAGAAATGGTCTTACCTTCCAAATAGTCATCAATTTCGTTATAAGTGACACCGAGAGCGACTTCATCTGCAATGCCTGGCTTTTCTTCTTCCAGATCCGCAGTCGGTACTTTCTCATAGAGGGCAGGATCAGCGCCCAAGGCAGCCAACAGTTGCTTACCTTGCCGTTTATTGAGACGATAAAGGGGCAGAATGTCTGCACCACCATCACCAAATTTCGTAAAGAATCCTGTGACGTTTTCTGCGGCATGATCCGTTCCAACCACTGCTCCTTTATAAGAGCCTGCTAAAGCGTATTGCGCAATCATGCGACTACGAGCTTTAATATTGCCTTTATTGAAGTCTGAGACAGTTGCTCCTGTAGCCTTAACCGCTTTTGTCATAGCGTCTGCACTTTCTTTGATGTTAACCACAAGACTGACATCTGGCTGGATAAAAGCAAGAGCTCGCTGTGCATCGTCTTCGTCAGCCTGCACTCCATACGGCAAGCGCACTGCGATAAATTGATAGCTAGCATCGCCAGTCTCAGCTCGCATTTCCTCTATTGCTAATTGCGCCAAACGTCCTGCTAAAGTGGAATCTTGTCCGCCCGAAATTCCCAAAACATAGGTTTTCAAAAAGGAATGTTTTTTTAAATAATCCTTTAAAAAATCAATGGATTTACGGATTTCTTCTTGTGGATCAATGACAGGTTTCACACCTAATTGCTGGACAATCGTTTCCTGTAAGGTCATTTTGTTTCTCCCATTTGGCTTGCTTTTTTGCGCATTTGATCAATCAAATCCACCTTATCTTGCCATACATCACGTGCCAAATCCACAGGATAATCTTGTGGATTGAGAACCCGTTTGTATTCATCCCACAACTTATCAAACTCTTTGCGAGCATATGTTTGGATTTCTGTTAAGGTTGGCAATTGGTATACGAGTTGGCCTTGTTTAAAAACATCTACCAAAAGAGGCACTGCATCAAAATTTGTCACTGTTTTATTGATGTAGGTGTAAGTTGGGTGGAACATTTCTAACTCGGCAATAGCATTCACATCTACGCCATCATAAGTGATATAGTCTCCTTCTGACTTGCCTTTTGCACGGCTAGTAATCCGCCAAACTTGTTTTTTACCCGGTGTTGATACTTTTTCCACATTATTAGAGAGCTTAATTGTATTACGCAAATTGCCATGTTCATCTTCAATAGCCACAATCTTATAAACGGCTCCCAGTGCTGGTTGGTCATAAGCCGTGATGAGCTTAGTTCCAACGCCCCACACATCAATCTTTGCCTTTTGCATTTTTAAGTTGAGGATTGTATTTTCATCCAAGTCGTTAGAAGCGTAGATTTTGGCATTTGGAAAACCAGCTTCATCCAGTTGCTGCCGGACTTTTTTAGAAATATAAGCCAAGTCACCTGAATCAATCCGCACTCCAAGGAAATTGATTTTATCCCCCATTTCACGCGCTACTTGAATCGCTGCAGGAACACCGAGGCGGAATGTATCATAGGTATCCACCAAGAAAACACAGTCATGGTGCGTTTCAGCATACGCCTTAAAAGCTTCATAGTCATTTCCATAGACTTGGACGAGAGCATGAGCATGCGTTCCTAAGACTGGAATATCAAAGAGCTTTCCAGCACGAACATTACTGGTTCCATTTGCTCCACCAATCACTGCCGCACGAGTTCCCCAGATAGCCGCATCCATTTCCTGTGCTCGGCGTGTACCAAATTCCATTAAAGGCTCATCTTCGATGACTGAGCGAATCCGAGCTGCTTTTGTCGCTACCAAGGTTTGATAGTTGACAATGTTTAATAAGGCAGTTTCCACTAATTGACATTGAGCAAGAGGACCTTCTACTTGAACAATGGGTTCATTGGCAAAGACCAAATCTCCCTCTTGTGCAGACCGCACTGTTAATTCCAATTTCAAATTTGCCAAATAGTCTAAAAATTCTTCATCATAGCCAAGAGAACGAAGATAGGCAATATCACTATCTGAAAATGTCAAATGATTTAAATAATGAACCATCCGCTCCAAGCCAGCAAAAACAGCATAGCCACTATGAAAGGGCTCTTTCCGAAAATAAACTTCAAAAACAGCTCGTTTATTATGAATATTTCTTCTAAAATAAACTTGCATCATGTTGATTTGATACAAATCCGTATGCAAGGTTAAACTATCATCTGGATACATAACGACTCCTTGTAAGATGTATTTTTACTTATTATACCACAAATCAAAAGAGCAAGAGGAAATCTTGTTCAACTTTAGGTGTTTAAATAACTATTCTCAAGTTTTCTGTTGTATTGCGCTGTTTAAATTTTCAGTTTTAAAACATCTTAAAAACCAAGGTGCATTTGGAACAACTTTAAAAAAGTCGCAAATTTATCCTTGGTTTTATTATATTATTATTTATCTTTAAATTTCAATTGGCTATAGATACCAAATATAAGTATCCAAATAGCTGAACCGATCGCTCCTACAACGGTTGATTTTTGTAAAAAGAGGGTTATAAATACAAAGGCAAAGAAGAGCAAAGTAAGAGGATTGAGAAACTTATAGGCTGGCATTAGATAGCCATCTGCCATAAATTCTTTTGATTTTCTGTATTTCAGGTGAGCAATCATAGTGAGTGCATAGATAGCAATATAAACTCCTGATGAAGAAGCAGTAATCAAAGCAAAGGAGTCTGATACTCCTGGTAACACCTGAATAAAAGCAGCTAATGCAATCACTACCGCTGAGGTCAAAATAGCGTTTTGCGGAACATTTTGTCTAGATAATTTCCCAGCACCGATCCCATTCAAAAAGCGATTAGGTGAATCATGTGCAATTTGATACAAATGACGCCCAGTCGAATACAAGGTAGAGTTTAAAGCTGAAGCAGCTGAAGTCAATACGACAAAGTTAATCAAAGCTGCAGCCCATTTGAGACCTGCCAACTTGAAAACAATCACAAAGGGGGAATCTGTGGTTGCTAAATCCCGCCAAGGGATAATCGCCATAATTGCAAGCAAAGAGCCACCGTAGAAAAGAACGATCCGCAAGGGGATTTCTTTAATAGCCTTTGGCAATACCTGCCGAGGATTTGCCGTTTCAGACGTTGTGATTCCAATAAATTCAATAGCTTGATAAGCAAAGAAGACCATTTGAAAGCCCATGACAAAACTCATAAAACCATTAGGAAATAATTGGAAATTTTGACTGATATTGCTGATGCTGGCTACACCATTGGGCGTTTTAAAGCCTGTCAACACCATAAAAATCGCTGTCACAATCAAAGCAATAATCGCTACAATCTTGACCATGGCAAACCAAAATTCAACTTCACCAAAAACTCGGACTGCAATCAGATTGACCATACTCAAAACAGCAAGGAAGACGATTTGAATCAGCCATGCCGGCCAAGTCGGAAACCAAAATTGGACATATTGTGCAACTGCCGTGATTTCTGCCATACCGATAAAAATGAGGGAAATCCAATAGGACCAACCGGAAAAATAGCCCCAGCCATTCCCAAGATACTTGGTAATGAAGTTGATAAATGTGTGCTGGTCTGGATCATAATACAACATCTCTCCAATCGCCCGCATCATCAAATACATAAAGACGCCGGTCAACATGTAAATGAGAATAATTGACGGCCCTGTCAGACTAATCGAACGTCCTGCTCCCAAAAAGAGACCCGTTCCAATTGTCCCAGCAATAGCAATGATTTGGACATGACGATTTTTTAAGCCACGTTCCATTTTATTCTTATTATTTTCAGAATTCTTTTCACTCATACGAAGCCTCCTTTTCACATGAACTTTTCTATTGTACCACAATTCTGACAATTTCACTAGTCATTTATGAGGGCACGAGAATTGAACAAATCAAAAGAAACCCTTTCATTTCCAATCCTCCAATGCATCACTGTGTTTTTATTAAACAAAAAGAAGCTGGGACGAAAGTCTCCAGTTCCAATGTATATAGTGCAATAAACCAGCGACGCAATAGCTGATTGCTCAAAGCACGTCTTTGAGGTGGCAAATAGGACTTGCGAAGCAAGTTCGAAAGAATGCCTTTGTCAAACACTTCGTTTTTTATCCACCACCTCAGCAGTCTGAGAGACTGAGACTATGAACTAAAAATTTTCAAGATGATTTTGGTCTTTCGCTCTAAAAATTCTCTGTGATATACTTGTAGACTTCTTGCCCTGCGACTGCCCCGTCACCAACAGCTGTCGTTACTTGGCGAAGGTCTTTTTCGCGAACATCTCCAATAGCATAGATGCCAGAAATAGCCGTTTTCATATGATTATCGGTTACAATCCAGCCTGCTTCATTGGTAATGCCCAAATCTTTGGCAAACTCACTAACTGGGTCTAAACCAACATAAATAAAGACACCGCCAAATTTGTGCTCCGACACTTCACCTGTTTTGACATTCTCTACCACAACGCTGCTAACGCGGTTGTCACCTTTGATTTCTTTTACCACTGAGTCCCAGATAAAATGAATCTTTTCATTGGCAAATGCACGTTCTTGCAGTAACTTTTGGGCTCGCAATTCATCACGCCGATGAACAATGGTCACCGTTTTTGCAAAACGAGTCAAAAAGATCGCTTCTTCTACCGCAGAGTCGCCTCCACCCACGACAAGTAGGTCTTCATCTCGGAAAAAGGCGCCGTCACAGACTGCACAATAAGAAACCCCGCGGCTGTTTAATTCTTCTTCACCAGGTACTCCTAGATGACGGTGAAAGGCACCAGTCGCAATAATAAGTGTCTTCGTTTCAAAAACCTCATCTTCTGTAAAGACTTTTTTTATTGCTCCTTGATCTTCGATTTTTTCAACAGAGCCAAACAAATGCTCCACTCCCAAATTTTCGAGCGGTTCAAACATTTTTTCGGCTAGCTCTGGACCACTGATATTAGCATAACCGGGATAATTTTCAATATCTGAGGTATTGTTCATTTGGCCACCGGGGATGCCTCTTTCTAAAAGAGCAACTTTGAGATTACTTCTAGCAGCATAAAGCGCGGCTGTCATGCCTGCTGGTCCAGCTCCAATAATAATTGTGTCGTACATAAAATTTACTTCCTTTATTGTAATCATTGTTATTCTAACGTTATTAAGCTCTTTTTTCAAACATTATGCTCTAAAGATAAGCAGAATCCCCATCATTGCAAAGGATAAAATCGGAATCGTCATCACTGCAATCAATAGCATATCATACAGATAAGCTTGTCGCTCTTTGATTGTTTTATCAACACGTCGAACAGCACGAAGCCCAATCCATAATCCGAGAAAACTCCCCACCAATAGCGCCGTAATCAGTAAACTCTCTAGATAGAGTAAAAAAACTTGAGACAGCATAGCCACTCCCCTATTTCATAACTTTATAATTGAAGGCATTCAAAACAAATGCCGCAAACTTGAAAATAAACCCAGCTAGCAAGGCCAACTGGGCTTCTTTTTCTATTATATCAAATATATGTCCGTTTGTAACTGGCAAAAAATTCTTTTGTGCGTTCTTCTTTAGGGCGGTTCATCATTTCATCAGGAGTGCCTGTTTCGATAATGTGTCCCTTATCCAAAAACAGCACTTTATCTGCCACTTGCGAAACAAAAGACATATCATGACTGACTAAAATCATGGTCTGACCAGCCTTGGCTGCATCTGCAATGGATTTTTCAACTTCCCCTACCAATTCAGGATCAAGTGCTGATGTTGGCTCGTCTAAAAGCAGAACATCTGGCTTCATCGCAAGCGCACGCGCCAAAGCAACACGCTGTTTTTGTCCACCTGACAAATGACGCGGATAGTGATTTTCACGGTCTGACAGACCAACTTTTGCCAATTCTTCTTTGGCAAGACTCGTTGCTTCTTGGTCTGAGAATTTTTTTACAATTAATAAACCTTCTTTGACATTGTCCAAAGCCGTTCGGCGCTCAAAGAGATTAAACTGCTGAAACACCATAGCTAACTTTCGTCGCAAGGTTAGGATTTCTTCCTTGCTAATCTTAGAAAAATCGACAGTAAAATCATCAATGACAATCGTGCCGCTGTCTGGCTGTTCCAGATAATTCAAGCTGCGTAAGAAAGTAGATTTTCCCGCACCAGATGAGCCAATTAAAGCAACTACTTCTCCTTTTTGAATCTCTAAACTAAGATTGTTTAAAACCATTTGTCCAGAAAAGGATTTGCTGAGATTTGAAATACGAATCATTATCGAACATCTCCTTTCGCCTGTATTTGTGGATTGAGATTATCAGGCGCTTCAATCGCCATTCTCTTTTCGATAAACCGCCCAAGTGCCTCAATCACAATATTCACGCCCCAATAGACAAGAGCAACTGAGATAAAGCGCTCAAAGTAACGGTAATCTGCACCACCCAAAATCTGCGCTTGAGCAAAAATCTCAACAACCCCTGCACTAAAAGCCAGAGAAGTCCCCTTGGTTAAGCCAATCAAAGAGTTAATCAAGGTCGGTGTGGCAACCACAGCTGCATTGGGGATAATAACACGGCGGTAAACCTGTCCGTTTGTCATCCCCAAACTACGAGCTGCTTCAATTTCTCCAGCATCAACAGACAAAATCGCCGCTCGAATGGTTTCACTAGCGTAAGCCGCTTCATTAAAAGCAAAAGCTACAATGGCAAATAGATAGGCTGGAATAGCATTGATATTCAGGCCCGTTCCAAATCGCAAGTTGATGGCCTTCAGAAGCAAAGGAATCCCATAATAAGTCAGCATGAGCTGAACAAGCACTGGTGTCCCTCGCAAAAAACTAACGAAAAAAGCCTGCAAAGGATACAAAACTTTCACACGGTTAATTTTGACAATAGCAAAAATGAGAGCCAAAATCAAGCCAAAAAAAGCTCCTCCCAAAGTCAATAGCAAAGTTGTCGGTAATTTTTCAATAATTCTTGGTAGTCCGTCAAACACAGATCGCCAGCTAAAAAGCTGTCCGTCTGGAATCTTCTGAACCAATTCTTGATACCAATTAGAGGCTAAAATCACTGTTGTAACAATCATAGTAACTTCCCTTTCTCGATAATGTCTAATTCTATCACAATTTTTTTATTTCACCAATTATTTACTACGATAAAAATAGACTAGCAAGACTAGTCTATCACATTCGTTCTCTAAAGAATAATTGTTTTTATTTATGAGAGTGATAAAGAAATTTTAAGACTAAAAACTTTGACGTTTCGCTTTTCTTTCTGCACGACCGCGTGCGCGATTTTCAGCTCTTTTTGTCTTACGGCGCTTTTCATTGACAGCCCACTGGATTTTTTTCTTATAGCCCGGTTTGATTTTCTTCTTTCTCTTTTTAACCAGACCAATCATTTCCGTGTCCAATTTTTCCAGCGTTTTTTCACGATTGGCACGACGATCGCGGTCATAGGTATCTTGAAATTCTCCGTTTTTAATCATCTTGGGAATGAAGTGAATGCCCAATTTTTCCAGCTCACGAATATCTGAATCATCGCTCGGTTGATAAAGTGTAATGGCTGTTCCCGATAGACCATTTCTGCCAGTTCGTCCCACTCGGTGAACGAAGAAGGACAAATCTTGCGGAATCGCATCATTGATGACATGACTAACGCCTTCAATATCAATTCCCCGCGCAGCTAAATCTGTCGCAACAATGTATTCAAAATCTAGGTTCTTCACCTGATTCATAATCCGTTTTCGCTCCCGCGGTGCAATATCCCCATGAATCTTTGCCACTTTGAGACCTTGCGCTGTCAGATAGCTATGCAATTCATCCGCTCGTGTCTTAGTATTGACAAAAATCATAGCTAGATAAGGCTGTAGGAGCTGTGTGATTTCATAAATCTGCGCATTCTTATCACGTCCTTTTGTTGAAATCAGCCAATTTTCAATAGTATCTGAAATAACCGTTTTGGTTTTGATTTGCTCAATGACCGGGTTGGATAGATATTTTTTTAAAAATGGCTGCAATTTTTGCGGAATGGTTGCAGAAAAGACTAGAAATTGCAAATCCTTCGGCAAACTGGATGCAATCTTATCCACCGTCATTAAAAATCCCATATCAAGTGTCATATCAGCTTCGTCAACGACAAAAGTATGCGCCTTATGAATGACTAAGTCACCAGATTCAACCAAATCATAAATACGTCCCGGCGTACCAATGACAATGTGCGGCTGACTGGAACTCAATTTCCCAATCTGACGATTTTTATCAGTTCCACCAACGTAATGAGCCACTCGGATTGCTTTATCAGAAAAAGCAGCAATTTGACGCGCAGCCTGATAAATCTGCCTAGCCAGCTCACGACTAGGGGCGGTAATGACAACCTGAACACTATCTGTATCTTCATTCAGCTTTTGAAAAATCGGTAGTAAGAAAGTGTGGGTTTTCCCTGAACCTGTTTTGGACTCTCCCACCAAGTCACGACCAGCAAGCACAACCGGAATGAGTTTTTCCTGGACTTCTGTTGCCTCAACAAAGTTCAAATCCTTGAGTGCCTCTTGGATATAATCTTTAAACTTAAATTCTGTAAATTTCATGTTTTCCTCTATTCGTCTCTTATCTTATCTATTATACCAGAACTTGCTTTAAAAATAAAAATGAATCATGTTTTTCTCTTCTTATTTCCTCCCTTTTCTATGAAGCTCTCCTTATTTTATGATACAATAATAATAAGTTTACAAAAAAGGGATGACCATGAAAAAATTTATTATTACTCTTGTAACGACTCTCTTGATCTTCCTAGCTCCTACAGTTTTAGCGGACAACTTTGAAGTAGGTGCTAAGTATGCTATCGCAGTTGACGTTGCAACCGGAAAAATTTTGTATGAAAAAGATGCTAATCAGCCAGTTGAAATTGCTTCTATTACTAAACTACTAACAGCCTATTTAGTCTATGAAGCAATTCATCAAGGAAAATTCACTTTACAAACTTCAGTAGATATTTCTGACTACCCTTATCAACTAACCGTTAATCCAGACGCCAGTAACGTTCCTTTGGAAGCTAGAAAATATACTGTCGAAGAACTGTTAGAAACTTCTTTAATAGCAAGTGCCAATAGCCCCGCGATTGCCTTAGCTGAAAAAGTCGCTGGCAGTGAGAAAAAATTTGTTGACTTGATGAAAGCTAAATTGCAGCAATGGGGAATCAAAGATGCTACTATCGTTAATGCTTCTGGACTGAATAATTCTGTTTTAGGAGAAGAACATATTTATCCTGGTTCGGGAAAAGAAGACGAAAATAAAATGAGCGCTCACGATGTTGCAATTATTGCTCGGCGTTTAATCCTTGATTACCCAGAAGTTCTAGAAATCACCCAAAAAGCTACGTCTAACTTTGCAGGCATGACGCTTACATCGTCCAACCACATGCTCAAAAACATGCCCGCCTTTCGAGCTGGAGTAGATGGCCTCAAGACTGGAACTTCTGATAAAGGAGGCTCTTCCTTTGTCGGAACAATCCAGCAAAGAGGGATGCGTTTGATTACGGTTCTCCTCAATGTTAATCATGCAGATGAGGATGAGAATGCCCGCTTTACGGCTACCTCTAGATTTATGACCTATATTTATCAACAATTCACAGTCCAAACTCTTGTGAAAAAAGGCGAAGCCTACAATAAAAGCTCTGCCCGCGTCATTAACGGGAAAAAAGATGAAGTCACTGCTGTTGCAAGTAAGAAACTCACTATTGTGCGGAGATACAATCATAAAAAACCGACTGTCCATTTTTCAACTGATAAAAACGGTTATCCCACTCCTTTAAAAAAGGGTGTCGTTGTTGGGAAATTGACCTATACTGATAATGATTTGATTGGAAAAGGCTATCTTGACAAGCAACCACCAACTATTTCCATGCTTTCAGCAGAGAAAATTGGTCGTCCTTTCTTCCTCAAATCATGGTGGAATGAATTTGTCCAATATGTCAATGAAAAATTATAAACGAGCGAAATAGAAATCAGTATTTCGTAGAAGCTTGATTTCATCGTTCATCTCCGCATAGCTCGAAAGACTTGAGGAAGCTTTTGAGGTTGGAAATAAGCAAATGTAACTTGATGACAAATAGGCTGTAAAAGTTGATATAGAACATATTATAGCTCATTCAATAGTAATTGGGAATGTGACAAAACTCAAAATCAAAAATTTTTAGTTTGTAGTCTCATTCCCACAAGGTTGCTCAACAGCCTGAGAGACTGTCGAGGTGGCAGATAAAGAAAACAAAGTTTTCGTCAAAAGTACTCTTCCAAGCTTGAAAAGCGAATCGCCTTGAGACTTGCTTTTCAAGCTCTATCCGTAACCTCAACGCAGTGCTTTGAGCAATTAGCTACTGCGTCTGTAATGCTAACGATATAAACAAAGAAAGCTGAGCACTTTTGTCTCAGCTTATTTATTTTAGCTTCATTTACTCAACTTTTCAGAATTTCCAGCTTCCTCAATCGCCTTTTTAAGAGCGTTCCAACCTAAGGTTGAGCATTTGATGCGTTGAGGGAACTTAGCAACACCAGCTAAAAAAGCTGCGTCTCCTAGTTCCTTTTGCTGCTCATCATCCTTACCTTGCACCATTTGAGAAAAAATTTCTGCCAAAGCTAGCGCTTCTTCCTTCGTCCTCCCTAGGACTACATCCGTCATCATACTGGCTGAAGCTGTAGAAATACTGCAGCCAGAATTCACAAAGGCAATATCTTCAATCACGCCCTGCTCATCAAATTGAACCGACAAGCTGATGACATCACCGCACGTAGGATTGTTGAGACTAACTTGTTCTACGCCCTCCAATCGACCTTGATGATGAGGGTGAGCTGAATGGTCTGTCACAACTGCTTTATAAAGGCTATTTAGTTTAGAAAGTGCCATTGAAAAACTCCTTTGTTTTCTGCAAAGCTTCAACAAGCTTATCACAATCGACTTTGGTATTATACAGATAAAAGCTAGCCCGAACAGTTGCTGCTACTCCTAGGTAACTCAACAAAGGTTGAGCACAGTGATGTCCAGCCCGTACAGCCACGCCTTCATAGTCCAGAGCTGTTGCTACATCATGAGGGTGAAGCCCAGCTAGATTAAAAGAAATAACACCCGACCGCTGAGCCAAGTCCTCCGAACCATAAATGGTAAGCCCCTCAACAGCTTGTAATTTTGGAAATGCGTAAGCTATCAATTCCTGCTCATACTGATGAACTGTTTCCATTCCAATCTTGTCCAGATAGTCAATGGCGGCAGCTAGACCTATAGCACCAGCTATATTGGGTGTGCCTGCTTCAAACTTCCAAGGCAACTCTTTCCATGTCGCTTCTTGTTCATAGACAAAATCAATCATTTCCCCACCAAATTCGACAGGCGACATTCGCTCAAGTAGCTCTTCTTTGCCATAGAGAACACCGATACCAGTCGGACCTAGCATCTTGTGACCTGAAAATGCAAAGAAATCAACGTCCAAATCTTGTACATCAATCTTCATGTGAGGGACTGATTGAGCTCCGTCCACCACTAAAAGAGCATTTGCCTGATGCACTAACTCTGCTATTTCTTTTATGGGATTCACCACACCTAGTACATTAGAAACATGCGCCAAAGCAACAAATCGCGTCTTTTCAGTCAATTTCGACCGAAAATCAGCGAGATCTAACATGCCGTCTTTCAGATAAGCATAAATCAATCTAGCACCTGTCTTCTTACAGGCTTCCTGCCAAGGAATGATATTGGAATGATGTTCCATAACGGAAATCAGCACTTCGTCACCTGGCTGCAAGACATTTTCAGCATAGCGCGCCACCCAATTGAGACTAGTCGTCGTTCCTCTCGTAAAGAGAACTTCTTTCGTCGAAGCGGCATGGATAAAGGAGCGCACTCGTTCCCGCGCAGCTTCATAAGCTGCCGTTGCCCGTTCTGCTAGTGTGTGAACACCACGATGAACATTGGCATTGTCTTTTTCGTAATAAGCTGCAATCACCTCTAATATCTGAGTAGGCTTTTGGGTTGTAGCCGCATTGTCCAAATAAACCAAAGGCTCATCATTGACGATTTGATCCAAAATTGGAAAATCCCTCTGAAGGATTTCTACATCAAGTTTAGACATTTCTTTTCCTATCTTTTATTTCTTAGCCAAAATTTCATCAATAGTTTCAATCATCTCGGCACGGACTTCTTTAACTGGAATTTCAACGATAACAGAGCCTAAGAATCCACGCACGACCAATCGTTCTGCAGTTGCCTTATCCAGTCCCCGACTCATAAGATAGTACATATCTTCTGGATCTACCTGACCGATAGAAGCCGCATGCCCTGCTGTGACATCATTTTCATCAATCAAAAGAATAGGATTGGCATCTGAACGTGCTTGGTCAGATAGCATCAGTACTCGACTTTCCTGTTGAGCATCTGCTCCCTTAGCTCCCTTGATAATGTGACCGATTCCGTTAAAAGTCAACGTTCCCTTTTCCAAAATAACTCCATGTTGGAGGATATTGCCGATTGAATTGCAACCGTAGTTGGTGACGCGACTGTCAATCCCTTGTATCTGTCTACCACGAGAGAGAGCCACCACTTTCATATCCGCATGACTGCCACGACCAAACAAATCACTGTCAAAATCAGCAATCACATTGCCTTCATTCATGACCCCGATTGCCCAGTCAGTCATTGAATCATCGTCCAACTTACCCCGACGACTGATATAAGCTGTCACATTTTCCCCCAGACGGTCAATAGCTGAGAACTTAATCTGAGCACCAGCCTGTGCAATCACTTCCACCGTGATATTAGCAGTCACGGGAACAGTCCCAGAGCCATAGGTCTCCAGACGCTCCAAATAGGTAAACTTGGAATGCTTCCCTGCGATAATCAGGATATGCTTGTTAAATGGCACGTCACTTTCACTGTCTTGATAAAAAATGCCTTCAATGGGCTGATTAATTTCAACATTATCCGGAATATATAGCACCGCTCCACTATTGAAATAAGCTGTATGGTAAGCTGCTAGCTTATCTTCGTCATATTTAACAGAAGACATAAAATGTTTCTCAATAATTTCTGGAATTTCCTCAAGAGCAGAATAAAAGTCTGTGAAGATGACACCCTGCTCCGCCAAGTCAGCCGGCAATTGCTCTAAAACAGTCTGCGTTCCAATCTGAACTAATTTCAAATGATTATTCAGTGCTGTAAAATCAGGCACATTTGCAAGAGCCTCACTTTCTGACAGCGTGCCGTCTCCCAAGTTCCAACGATGAAATTTCACACGCTCAATAATCGGTAACTTCAACTCTTCTATTTTATCAAAAGCAGCTTGACGAAGATTCGCCAACCACTCAGGCTCCGCATGCATTTGTGAAAAATGTTTAATAGTTTCTTTTGTCATTTCATTCTCCTATCTTTTTCAAGCAAAAAGAAGGGGTAACTAAACTTCTTCTTGGTAATCAAAACCAAGTTCTTCAGCCAATTTGGCATAACCTTCCTGCTCCAAACGAACAGCTAATTCCGAACCACCTGAAGCCACTATTCGCCCATCCATCATAACATGCACCACATCAGGCATAATGTAATTCAACAAGCGTTGATAGTGCGTAATAATCATAGCTCCAAAATTTTCACCACGCATGGCATTGACACCCTTAGATACCACTTTCAACGCATCAATATCTAGTCCAGAGTCAATTTCATCCAGTAGCGCAAAAGTTGGCTCTAGCATCAACAATTGCAAGATTTCATTGCGTTTCTTTTCACCGCCAGAAAAGCCTTCATTCAGATAACGCTCGGCCATTTCCTCTTTCATATTCAGCAATTCCATCTTTTCGTCCAATTTCATGATAAAATCACGAACAGAGATTTTTTCGTCGTCTTCTTTACCTGCATTCATAGCTGCACGCAAAAATTCTGCATTGGTAATACCTGGAATTTCACTTGGATACTGCATAGCAAGAAAAAGCCCCATACGAGCTCGTTCATCCACATCCAGTTCTAAAATATTGACACCGTCAAAGAGAACTTCTCCTTTGGTTACCTCGTAATTTGGATTTCCCATAATCGCTGCTGATAAGGTGGATTTCCCTGTCCCATTTGGACCCATAATGGCGGCAATTTCTCCTGTTTTAAGAGTCAGATTGACTCCCTTTAAGATTTTCTTTCCTTCAATTTCTACATGGAGGTCTTTGATTTCTAACACAGACATGGCAAACTTTCCTTTCTTTGTAACCATTCATTTACCTTATAAGTATAGCAAAAAAAAGCCAAAAAGGCTTTTATTTTGTTTAAGTGCAAGTCTACTTCTTTTTTCTATTTCTGAACTTTGTTCGGATTTCTTCCCGATAAGCAGAATTTCCGATAAAACGAAGGATATTGAGTAGCGGTGTTCGATTTGGCCCCAGAACACCAATTAGTTCTACCAAAAGTTCCACTCCAAAAAGTAGTCCAATAATTAACAGTGTCCCACCGATACGGCTCGAAACATTTAGCAAAAGAGAAATCATGGCAAAAATCATAGAAATGCCATAAATAACCAAGACTGTCCCACGATGTGTTAAGCCCAAGGATAACAGCCGATGATGAAGATGCCGCTTGTCTGGTGTGTAAAACTTTTGCCCAGATAAAGTTCGACGGACAATTGCTAAAAAGGTATCTGTAATCGGCACCCCCAGAATAATCATCGGAGTAATCACAGCAACAGCTGTCGCATTCTTCAAACCTTGAAGTGATAAAACCGCAATCATAAAACCGATAAACAGCGCACCTGTATCTCCTAGATAAATGATAGCTGGATGATAATTATAAGGAAAAAATCCTGCGATAGACATGACCAAGACAAAAATAGTTAAGGTTAGAAAGACATTGTGATCTGGCAAGAAAAAGTAGGAAACAATCCCCATTGTCACCAGCGAAATAATGGATACACCACTCACTAATCCGTCCAACCCGTCAATCAAATTAACGGCATTAGTAATCGAAATAATCCAGATAACGGTTAAAATGAAAGACAACCAAGGAGCAAAGTGCAGCAGCGGCCCACCAAAAGGGATTTTAAAATGATTCAAACGGAAATCCGTCAATAACCAAATCAAACTGGCAGCCAACACAATTCCTGACATCTTTGCTAAAGGCTTCAACTCTTTTACATCATCAATCAATCCTGTCAGAGCAATGATTCCGCCTCCTAAGACAACAGGCCAAATATAATCAAAATAACTTTTTCCATGAAAGGTCGCCTGCACAATCATCGGCATAAAAACAAGTGTAGCAACCGAAAAAGCAATGACAATAGCTAAACCGCCGCTGCTTGGCATCGGTTTTTTATTGATTCTCCGAGCATTTGGATAATCAACTGCGCCTATCTTAAATGCTAATAGACGCACCAAAGGTGTGAGAATCACACCAATGAAAAAGGTTCCAAGCAACACCAAAATGAATTTTAAAGGGAAGGGAATCATAAGCATTTAACCTTTTTAAGACTGGCAACTGCCTCGTTGACAAGCAATAAATAACCATGCTCTTGTAAAACAGCTCTTGTCACATCTGTGTCTTCTGCATGTTCACGCATAGAAGCCAGAAGCCAAGCTGGATAACGCTTAGGATGTCCTTCAATATCAACCAAGATTGTTAAATAATAGTAACCATCCATTTTGTACAACTCCGAAGTGTTAACAGCATAGTCTACTGTTTTAGAAAAGACAATCGCTTCTTTCAAGCTGGAAAATTTCAAGATATAATAGATATATTTTTGAGTAAGGTCGTCACTATTTTCTTCTTGATCTTCTATGTCAGAAGTGCTCGTATTATTTTCTGCTTCTGCCATTTCCAAAGACCGAACAGCCTCCATATCGTCTTTGTTTTTCTCAAAAATATTTTTTTCTAATGTCTTTAAAAATTCATCTGGAGACATTTGAGACAGCTCTTCTACATCTGGCAAATCCGCCAAATCCTCGAAGTTCAGATTCTTATCAATCTTAGACTTGGTGACAAAGACATCCAATCGGTCGGGCTTTGGTGTCACACGAAAACTGAGCATGCCGCTATCCAAAAAGCTCTCTGGCATTTCCAACTCATCTAAAATTGCATAGAAAAACTCTTCTGTTTTTTCTTGTGGAACGAGAAAATCTGCCATTTCCATCCCACGTTCTTCTAAATCCTCTAATTTTATTGTGATTTTAATCGTTGTATCACTAATTTGCTTCATTTCCATCGCATTACCTCATACTTCTAGTCTTTCCATTATACTAAAATTTCGGTTTTTTTACAAAAAATAGATAGCCTTTGTCTTCTTTTGTCAATGATAAATTGTAAAATATAGTGCAACAAAAAAACTCATAGCGTTTCATTGGTGTAAACTGTAAGTAACCACACAAACAGAACCCGAGGAAAAACTATGAGCTACTACCATCTTACCATAACTGAC
>NZ_JBMHFC010000003.1:0-235090 GCF_049166725.1 Streptococcus atopicus | reverse complement strand
TTGTAAATGATGGGATTTAGCGGTATACTGTAAGTGGCTCATTGGGACAACCTCCTGTTTGTTTCGTCACTTACAGTATAGTCCAAATGGGCTTTTTATGGTGTTTTGAGTTTAACTAGCACCACGGGTTAATGTTATTTTTTAATATTAGAGATTTGTACCAAGTTTGAATTAGAATGATATTTTTTGTTAAAGTAGCTATTCTGTATTTAGTTATTGGGGGATATGGGCAAATAGCTATAGAGAGTATTTATCAACGTGATAAAAAATAGATATGGATAAGAAATTTAATTTATGTTATGATATAAGTGTAATAAAGGAGAGAAGATGCAGAATAATTTACTTGTATTGCAATCAGATTTTGGTTTGGTAGATGGGGCTGTATCGGCAATGGTCGGTGTAGCTTTAGAGGAATCCCCAACGTTAAAAATACATCATTTGACCCATGATATTACGCCTTATAATATTTTTGAGGGAAGCTATCGTTTGTTTCAAACGGTGAATTATTGGCCGGAAGGGACAACGTTTGTATCCGTTGTGGATCCAGGTGTCGGTTCTAAGCGTAAAAGCGTGGTTGCCAAAGCTGTACAAAATCAGTATATTGTCACGCCAAATAACGGAACACTTTCGTTTATCAAGAAACATGTGGGAATTGCAGCGATTCGTGAGATTTCGGAAGTGGAAAATCGACGAAAGAATACGGAAAATTCTTATACGTTTCATGGTCGGGATGTTTATGCTTATACTGGTGCGAAGTTAGCAAGCGGGCATATTACTTTTGAGGAAGTGGGTCCGGAATTAAGTATAGATGAAATTGTAGAAATTCCTGTTGTGGAAACGACAATTGGGAATGATTTTGTTAGTGGGGCTATTGATATTTTAGATGTTCGTTTTGGTTCGCTATGGACGTCTATTACACGTGAGGAATTTTATACTCTTAGTCCTGAATTTGGTAATCGGTTTGAGGTCACGATTTATAATAACGATATGCTGGTCTATCAGAACCAGGTGACTTATGGGAAATCTTTTGCGGATGTACGGATTGGTCAGCCGATTTTGTATATCAATTCTCTTTATCGTGTTGGTCTTGCTATCAATCAGGGGTCTTTTGCGAAGGCCTATAATGTAGGAGTCGGAGCGCAATGGAGTATTGAAATCAAGCGGATTGAAAAATAAATAATAAAGGAGATTATTATGAAAAATAATTCAATAAGAAGTGTTGTCGCAACGGGGATTGGTGCAGCTCTCTTCGTCGTTATTGGAATGATTAGTATTCCAACTCCTGTGCCAAATACGAGCATTCAATTGCAGTATGCTTTGCAGGCCTTGTTTAGTGTGATTTTTGGTCCGGTGGTTGGATTTTTAACGGGCTTCATCGGGCATGCCTTAAAAGATTCTTTGCAATATGGAAATCCTTGGTGGTCATGGGTCATTGCCAGCGGTTTGTTTGGCTTGATTGTTGGACTGTTTCGGAAAAGAATCCGTGTTACACAAGGTATTTTTGAAGCAAAAGATATTGTATCGTTTAATGTGATTCAATTGTTGGCCAATGCTGTGGTGTGGATTGTCATCGCCCCGCTTGGTGATATTTTGATTTACAATGAGCCTGCAAACAAGGTGTTTGTCCAAGGTGTTGTTGCAACGATTTCTAATGGTTTGACCGTTGCCATTGCGGGAACAGTGCTTTTGCTAGCTTATGCCCGCACGCAAACCAAATCAGGAAGTTTGAAAAAAGATTAGTGACAGGAAGCGGGAGTGAGACGGAGAGAAGGTTTGAAAATGATTCTTCCTACTCTCACCACTGCGTTGTTGGTTTATTGCACAGTATGCTTTGAAGCTGGAGATGTTTGTTCCAGCCTTTTTATTTTTAATTTCAATAAAATATCACACAAAATGTAATTTATATATTGCATTTTATATAATATAGTGTGTAATAGTAGTGAAGAAGGAGAGTGGATCATGAAAATTATTCAAAAAGTAAGAGATTTTTATTTTCATGAGTCTCAGTTTTAGTTGCTTAACTCATGATTTCACTCTGCACGCTACAAAGAAAAATGGTTCTGACTCAGAGGATAAAGAGAATGGCAAAAAATCTTAAACTAAAAATGGCTCGGGTTGAGCATGATTTGACCCAGAGAGATTTGGCAGATGCGATTGGTGCCACGCGACAAACGATTGGTTTAATTGAAGCGGGGAAATACAATCCTAGTCTCGGTCTCTGTATTGCAATTTGTAAACGATTGGATAAAACATTAGATCAATTATTTTGGGAGGAGGCTAAAGATGGAAATTAAAAAGAAAAGAGTCTTTCAAGATGAGCGAACGATACAGATGGAACAAAAATTAGGTAATGAGGTTGCTTTTTTAGTGGTTATCTTGTTGTTGACTTCTATCTTTATTAAATTGATATTTTTGCATCTATCAATTGAAGCGTGTTTATCGGAAATTGTGATAATAGTAGGAATGGAGCTTTATGCGATTATTCGTTCTTGGAAGCTTGGTTTGGCAATTCGTCAGTATGATTCAGAAAAAGGATTGAAAAGTCGTTTAGTAAACGGATTTACGGTGGCATTCATTATTTTATCTGCTTCTTTTGTTGGCAAGTTCTCTAAAATACAGCTATATTTGAATCAGCACTCAATTTTAAAATTTTTAGTTATTCTAGTGACGATTGCTTTGGTTTCTTGTCTTTTGGATAGAGGAGTTGATTGGTTGAATATCAAATGTCAGAGACAATTGGAAAAAGAATTAGAAGAATAGCAAAGGAGAGCAGATGAAATTCATAAAACGTCAGATTTTGGATGAGCGAGAAGAGCAACTGGTCAATAAAGCAGGAATGGAAGCTTTTAGTTTTCTGATGACTAGTAATCTTACCTTTTATATTGGAAATATTTTTATCCATTCGGGCAAGGTCTATACACAGCTATTCCTGTTCTCAAGTCTCATTGCATTCCTATACTTTTTGGAACGTTGCTGGCGGCTAGGAGCTAATTATTTTAATAGTTTTACCTTCACTATTTGGGGTGTTATGGCAATGACGGCTTTGGTGACGGTTGTGATTTTGGTGCAGAATTTTCAAATCAATCATACTGTTTATCAGAATAATCCATTGCATGCCAAGTTTTTAGTTGTGATTCCGATTACGTTTCTGATTTACCTTCCAATCATGATAGTGTTCAATCTGATACTAGAAGTTATTGGGAAATGGCAGAAGATGCGATTTGAGAAATATTTAGCGGATTTAGAAGATGAATCATGAGCAAAATAAAGGATTGTTTTGGCGGCGAAAAGGACGAGCGTATTCGGCAAGGGGCATACAAGGCTGAAGCCTATGCATTTCGATTTTTACTGGTACTTTTGATAATTGCAATCAGTATCAAGTTTTTCTTTCTTGATTCTCCAATAGAAGGTTATGTTGATGAATTAGCAGCGTTTTTGCTTGCTAGATGTATTCAATTAGCTTTTAAATAAATACAATCAACACCGTCGAGACAAGATTGATATGGAAATAGAAGATTCTGAATAAAAGAGGATGGAATTCTTTTGGGAGAGAAACAGTTCATTGTTATGAATACAGATACAGAGGCAGGGACAATATGCTCCCTGCTTTGCTTTATAATGATAAAACGCGCTGTGATTGAGCTTTTCATTTCCTTTTTAGGCTTAAGAAAGTACCTAATGCGGAAAATATTGTCTGGGTAAGCTGTCAGAGGGTCAGACGGAGTAAACTGGTATTGGTTTATGTCATCCGAGGGTCGGACGGAGCAAACTGATTTTGGTTCATGTCATCCGAGGGTCAGACAGAGCAAACTGATTTTAGTTCATGTTATCTGAGGGTCGGATAGAGCAAACTGATTTTAGTTCATGTTATCTGAGGGTCGGACAGAGTAAACTAGTTTTGGTTCATATCATCCAAGGCTCAGACAGAGCAAACTAGTTTTAGTTTATATAGTCCGAGGCTCGGACAGAGCAAATGAGTTTTAGTTTGCTTCGTCGACTGGGTCGAGCATTTTTTAACCATTGTCACACTTTCTCATTAACCGTGTAGGGTTGGCAAGAAGCTGAACGCTTGTTGTTTGGTCAGATTCTTTTTCACGTTCAAAGTTTAATTTAGCGGTAATGTTCGCAGACTTCAAAATTGATTTTCATCTTATTTTCTTTTATGCTACAATAGAATGAGTAAGTACAAGAGGAGAAGTGGATGATTTTAGAGGAATTTGATGAAAATCGTCAGGCGATTATCAATCCAGAAGATTTGGTTGAGGCGTTGCCGGATTTTCCAGAAACAGTAGTATCTTGCTTTGCCCGTGAGACCTTTAAGCGCATGCTGGCTGATTTTCAGCATGAGTTGCTAGCTTCTACTTCTATGGCAAATATTGAGATTCCTATTTACAAGGTTTTTGTGGAAGAAAGAGAAATAGCTCTGTTTAATGCACCAGTCGGGGCATCTGCCTGTGTGGCGATTTTGGAAGATTTGATTGCCTTTGGAATGAAGAAGCTGGTTCTCTTTGGGACTTGTGGGGTTTTGGATGAGGATATTAGGGAAACATCTATTATCGTGCCCCATACTGCGATTCGTGATGAAGGGACTAGTTATCATTACCTGCCGGCTTCTGATGAGATAGAAGTAAATGTTGGCTTGCGGGATTTTCTGCTTTCTTTTTTAACGAAAAATAAGATTTCCCATTCGACTGGGAAAGTTTGGACGACAGATGGTATTTATCGGGAAACGGCTGCGAAACTTCGGACGCGAAAAGATGCGGGAGCGATTTGTGTAGATATGGAATGTGCGGCGGTTGCAGCTTTGGCAGCTTTTCGTGAGATTTCCGTTTGCCATTTCTTTTATGCGGCGGATCACTTGTCAGAAGAAGCCTGGGATATGCGCAATTTAGCCAATCATGCAGACCTAGACGAAAAAGACAAAGTGGCTAACTTGGCGATCCAGCTCGCCCTTGCCTTATAGAGAACATGCTATGAAAAAACCAATTATTCAATTTGAAAACTTTAGTTTTCAGTATCAAGCACAGACAGAACCAACCTTGAAAAATGTTGATTTGACGATTTATGAGGGGGAAAAGGTCTTAATCGTGGGGCCGTCTGGTTCGGGGAAGTCCACTCTGGGACAATGCTTAAATGGCATTATTCCAACTATTTATCATGGAGAAATGACTGGGAATCTGTGGATTCAAGGTAAGTCTGCGTTTGGCAGCAGCATTTATGACTTGTCCAATCTTGTCAGTACCGTCTTGCAAGACACAGACGGTCAATTTATCGGGCTGAGTGTCGCGGAAGATCTGGCTTTTGCTTTGGAAAATGACATGGTGGATTTGCCGACGATGAGAGAAAAGGTGCATTTGTGGGCGGAGAAATTGGATTTGTTATCGCTGTTACACCAGCGTCCCCAAGACTTATCTGGTGGGCAAAAGCAGCGGGTCAGTTTGGCCGGGGTGCTGATTGACGAAAGTCCGATTTTGCTCTTTGATGAACCTTTGGCAAACTTAGATCCGAAGTCGGGACAGGATACGATTGAGCTGATTGATCAGATTCATGCGGAAGCAGGAACAACAACGATTGTTATCGAGCACCGTCTGGAAGATGTGCTGTATCGGTCTATTGATCGAATCGTCCTCATCAATGACGGACAAATTCTCTTTAACGGCAGTCCTGATGACCTGCTGCATACGCAGTTATTAGCCGAAAATGGGATTCGAGAGCCGCTTTATCTGACCACCTTGCGTCAGCTTGGTTTTCAGCTGGAAAATTCTGCACAGTTAGCAAATTTAGCTCAGATAGATGTCTCTACTGTTCAGTTTTCGGGTGAAAAAGTCTCTATTCAAAAACCACAGGCCCAGGATAATTTGCTGGAGTTGAAAAATGTCCACTTTGCTTACGGTGAGAAAAAGGTTTTACAAGATATTGATTTTACAATCTCTAAAGGCGAAAAAATTGCCATTGTCGGGAAAAACGGTGCGGGAAAATCCACGTTAGCTAAAGCGCTCTGCCAGTTTATCGCAACAGAAGGAAGCTATACTTGGCAGGGAAGAGACATCAAAGGCGATTCCATTAAGGAGCGGGCAGAACGGATTGGTTACGTTTTGCAAAATCCAAACCAGATGATTTCCACGACCATGATTTTTGATGAGGTTGCCTTGGGCTTGAAGCTGCGTGGGATTGCAGAAGATGAGATAAAAGAGCGTGTATTGGCTGTGCTGAAAAACTGTGGTTTATATGAATTTCGGCATTGGCCCATTTCTGCTCTGTCTTTTGGGCAAAAGAAGCGGGTGACCATTGCTTCGATTTTAGTGTTAAATCCAGAGATTATCCTTTTAGATGAGCCAACGGCTGGCCAAGATCAACGCAATTATACAGAAATCATGAATTTCTTAGATGAGTTGAACCAAAAAGGGCATACGATTATCATGATTACGCATGATATGCAGCTGATGCTGGATTATTCTGACCGTGCGGTTGTGATGTTAGACGGAAAGATCTTGGCAGACAAAACACCGGCCGAAGTTTTGACAGATAAGACTTTGATTCATGCAGCGAACCTTAAGGAAACGTCTATCTTTTCCTTGGCTGAGAAATTAAACGTTGATCCACTAGCTTTAACAGAATTTTATATGCAAGAAAGGGAGGAAAGCCATGCTTAATCAGCAAAAACTTATTGGTTACCATGCGGGAACGACCTTTTTGCATCGCCTATCCGGAGCGAGTAAGTTACTGTTTTTCATTTTGGTATCAACTGCAGCGATGATTAGTTACGATACTCGCTTGCTGTTGGTCATTGCGATTGGCTCACTCTTTCTTTTTAGAGTGTCGAACATTCATTTTAAAGATGTATCGTTTGTTTTGGCTTTTGCAGGTGTTTTTGCCGCTTTGAATCTTATCATGGTCTATCTGTTTGCTCCTCAGTACGGAGTGGAGATTTATGGTCAACAAACGGTCTGGTTCAGCGGATTAGGCAGTTATACCGTAACTGCGCAGGAAATCTTTTACCTGTTTAATCTGTTCTTGAAATATCTCTGTACCATTCCTTTGGCAGTTATTTTTCTAATGACCACTCACCCTAGTCAGTTTGCGTCCAGTATGAATCAAATCGGAATTCCTTATAAAATTGCCTATTCTGTCAGTTTGACGCTGCGCTATATTCCTGACCTGCAGGAGGAATTTTACCTAATTAGAATGTCGCAAGAAGCGCGTGGACTGGAATTGTCCAAAAAAGCAAAATTAAGCCAGCGTATCAAAGGGAACCTGCAAATCATTATTCCATTGATTTTTAGCTCACTGGAGCGGATTGATACGATTGCAACAGCCATGGAATTGCGGCGTTTTGGTAAAAATAAAAAGCGGACTTGGTACACTTATCAGGCTTTTCAGAGGTTGGATATTGAAGTGATTTTGCTGGCTATTTTATTTTTACTGCTGAGCTTCCTACTCTTTTTTGTCAATCACGGTCGCTTTTACAATCCTTGGTTATAAATGAGAATTGAAATGTACATAGGAGGAAGAAAATGATTGCATTGGTAACAGGAGCTTCAGCTGGTTTTGGTCAAGCTATTTGTCGTCGCTTGGTGGCAGAAGGTCACCGAGTGATTGGAGTAGCGAGAAGATCAGAAAAATTAACGCAACTTCGAGAGGAGCTAGGTCTTGAAAATTTTTATCCGCTTCAAATGGATGTGTCGGATACAAAAAGCGTGGATCAGGCTTTAGAACATTTGCCAGAGGCTTGGCGGACGATTGATATTTTGGTCAACAATGCAGGTTTAGCATTGGGTTTAGACAAGGCTTATGAGGCAGATATGCAAGATTGGCTGACAATGATTCAGACCAATATTATTGGTTTGGTTTATCTAACACGTCAGATCCTACCGCAAATGGTAGAGCGAGATAGCGGATTGATTATCAATCTAGGTTCGACTGCTGGAACGGTTCCTTATCCAGGTGCCAACGTCTATGGAGCTAGTAAAGCATTCGTGAAGCAATTTTCTTTGAATTTACGTGCTGATTTGGCAGGACATCATATTCGTGTTACTAACATTGAACCCGGTCTTTGTGAGGGAACAGAATTTTCAAATGTCCGATTTAAAGGGGACGATCAACGAGCTGAAAAATTGTATGAAGGAGCTCATGCTATTCAGCCAGTTGATATTGCCAATACTGTTGCTTGGATTGTTGGACAGCCTCTTCATGTCAATATTAACCGGATTGAAATCATGCCTGTTTCACAAACATTTGGAGCGCAGCCTGTTTTTCGAGAAGAATAGATGAGATAGAATGGGGAGAGTATGACAGAAATAAACCTTTTGTTTTCAATTGATGATCGCTATGTAGAGCAATTTAAAACAACCTTGTATTCCGTTTACCTAAATTCACCGTCAGCTTTGCTGCATGTGTTTGTCTTGCAAAAACAATTGTTAGAAAAGAATGCGGAGATTGAGGATTTTTGTGCAGCATTAGGGATCATCTATGAACCAGTCGTGATTGGTGAAAAAGCTTTTGAAGATGCTCCAAGTACTGATCGGTATCCAGAAACAATCTACTATCGCTTGCTGGCACATGAATACCTTCCTCAAGATTTGGATCGGATTCTTTATTTGGATGCAGATATTTTATGTTTGAACGACATTTGTCCTCTTTATGAAATGGAGTTGGGAGCTTCTTTGTATGCTGCGGCTAGTCATGGATCAGATGACAATATGACAGATTTAGTCAATAAGCTGCGCTTACAAAATTTTGAGGCAGAAAGTTATTATAATTCAGGCGTTTTGCTTATGAATTTGACCGCCATTCGAAAAGAAGTGAAACGAGAAAAGATTTTAGAATACATTGCTCAAAATAGTTTTAAACTCTTTTTACCGGATCAAGATGTGCTAAATGCCTTGTATGGGCATTTGACAATTCAAATTCCAGATGAATTGTATAATTATGATGCACGCTACAATGTGCTGTATTATGCTCGGAGTAAAGGAGAGTGGGACTTGGATTGGGTGATTGAGAACACCGTTTTTCTTCACTTTTGCGGTCGAGATAAGCCTTGGCTGACAGAATACCACGGACGCTATGCCGCACTTTACAAGCATTACCAACATCGCAGCCGAAAAGTTGGCAGATAAAAACGAAACCAACCAATTAAATGGTTGGCTTTTCTTTTTATAACGGCCGTTTATTAGGTATCCCTGCTTTGCGCGGGTATTTATTGGGAGTTTCTTTTTTTTTGCCAACAACCGTGATATACCGCGGGTCGCCATTGGGGAGTTGGTAATGAATGTTTTCTTCGACTTTGCTGAAAAGAAGGCTAAGCGCGGTTTTTGCTTCTGTCAATTCCTCAGGGGCATTAGTAGCTTTGAGTGCTAAAAGACGTCCACCAACTTTAAGAAAAGGAATGGTCAGTTCAGCTAAGATTTGCATACGGGCGACGGCGCGTGCAGTGACAATATCAAACTGGGCGCGAAAGTCTTTATCTTGAGCAAAATCTTCTGCCCGACCATGATAAAAATGAACGTTTTCCAAACCTAACTCGTCAGCCAAGTGATTTAAAAATAGAATACGCTTGTTTAGAGAATCAATAATCGTCACATCTAGCGCTGGATAGAGGATTTTGATCGGAAGACTCGGAAAACCTGCTCCAGCTCCAATGTCCAGCAGTTTAATGTCTTTATTGTCAATCAATCCCTGTAAAATCGGTGCAATGGAGTCATAGAAATGCTTGAGATAGACTTCCTTTTTCTCAGTAATAGCTGTCAGATTAATTTTTTTATTCCATTCAACGAGCAGTTCAAAATAGCGTTCAAACTGCATCTGTTGTTGGTCCGTGAGTTCAATCTGTTGCTGTTTTAAAAGTTCATAAAATTCTTTGGGTGTCATCATTTGTCCTTACTTGTATCTTCTTGCTTCTATTATATCAAATAATCAGAAGAGAATCTTCAAAATTTCTCTTTTGAAGAAGTCTAAATTTTTATTCTTTTCATTTTTCTGGTATAATGTCTATAATAAATTTAAAGGAGAATGATTATGTGGATGATTATTTTAGCCATTGTTGTGGTACTGATATTGTTTGTGATTGCTAGTTACAACGGTCTAGTGAAAAGTCGGATGCAGACCAAAGAAGCCTGGAGTCAAATTGATGTTCAGTTAAAACGTCGAAATGATTTGCTGCCAAATTTGATTGAAACGGTCAAAGGGTATGCTAAATATGAAGCATCAACGCTTGAAAAGGTAACAGAGCTTCGTCGTCAAGTGGCAGCTGCTACAACGCCAGCAGAAGCTATGAAAGCAAGTGATGCCTTGACGCGTCAGATTTCTGGTATTTTTGCAGTTGCAGAAAATTACCCAGAGTTAAAAGCAAGCGCGAACTTTGTAAAATTGCAAGAAGAATTGACTAATACTGAAAATAAAATTTCGTATTCTCGTCAACTTTATAATAGTGTAACAAGCAATTACAATGTGAAGCTGGAAACATTTCCAAGTAATATTATTGCCGGAATGTTTAGCTTTAAGCCGGCAGATTTCTTAGCTGTCCCAGAAGAAGAAAAATCCGTACCAAAAGTTGATTTTAGCGGTCTAGGTGACTAATATGCTCTTTGATCAAATTGCTAGTAATAAAAGACGAACGTGGGTTCTCTTAATTGCTTTTTTTGCTCTGTTAGCGATTATTGGTGCTGCGGTAGGGTATTTATGGTTAGATTCAACTCTCGGTGGTGTGATAATTGCCTTTATCATTGGCGGCATTTATGCTTTTAGCATGATTTTTCAGTCTACTGAGGTTGTCATGTCTATGAACGGTGCTCGACAAGTCACTGAGGCTGAAGCTCCTGATTTGTACCATGTGGTAGAAGATATGGCGATGGTAGCGCAAGTTCCGATGCCACGGGTATATATTGTAGAGGATTCATCGCCTAATGCCTTTGCGACGGGCTCAAAGCCTGAAAATGCAGCAGTTGCCGCAACGACAGGGCTGTTAAATCTAATGAACCGTGAAGAGTTAGAAGCGGTCATCGGGCATGAAGTGAGCCATATCCGTAATTATGATATTCGGATTTCGACAATTGCGGTAGCACTTGCCAGTGCAGTGACCATGCTATCTAGCTTAGCTGGGCGTATGATGTGGTTTGGTGGCGGTGGTCGCAGACGTGATAGTCGAGATAATGACAACGGTTTAGGAATTTTGATGCTGATTCTGTCGCTTATTGCGATTATCTTGGCTCCTTTAGCAGCAACGTTGGTTCAATTAGCCATTTCTCGTCAGCGTGAATTTTTGGCAGACGCTTCAAGTGTAGAATTAACTCGCAATCCACAAGGGATGATTAACGCTCTCTTGAAATTAGAAAATAGCGAGCCGATGCACCACAAAGTTGATGACGCTAGTGCAGCTCTCTATATCAATGATCCGAAAAAAGAAAGTGGACTTCAAAAGCTATTTTACACTCATCCGCCGATTTCAGAGCGAGTAGAGCGCTTAAGAAAAATGTAAAAAGGTTGAGATAGACTATATGGTTGTGCAGCAATCATGACTGTCTGTCCCAATCTTTTTTTGTATTTAACCATATAAATTTTAGTTACGATAGCCTTATCTATGTTGTTTTTGGAATGAGAGTAAGAGAGATAGCACGCCACAGATTGTAAACACAATCCAAGTAACTTTCATATTCCAAATAGCGAGACTGGTAAAGATCATTGTTCCAAATGGGACAGAAAAACTAAATAGCAAACTCAGGAAGTTAGAAGTCTGTGCTAAGATATCTGATGGAAGTTTGCTGAGGAGCATGCTGTTGATTTTTGGATTGACTTTTCCGGAAAGATACATGATAAAGAAAACAGCAAAAATAGTAAGGAAAACAGGTAGCTGGAGAAGATTTATGAAGCCAATTAGAGCAATGGTTAAAGTAGCCCAAAAAGCAATTTTATTGACGGAAAGTTTACTAAAATAATCATTGGGAGTCAGGCTGGCAGAGACAACTCCTAAAATAATCGTTGTTTCAAAAATGAGAAGAGATTGACTGAAAGGGAGTCCAAATAAAGGGTGATCCAATAAATAAAGATTGTAAATGGCCATAATAGAGCCGCCGAGTGCATTGAGCATTAGTATCTGAAAGAGTAAGGTCAAAAAATGGCTGTCTCCGTTTTGCTCAAAAATTAATTTAGAACTTTGATACATTTCTAGGAATTGTTGTTTGAGAGGAAGAGGATTTTCATTTTCTTTGACTGGGTCATGGGTGAGTTTATGTCGAACAAAATAAAGAGTAGTGGAAGAAAGTAGGAAGGCTAAGGCATTGATGAAGGCGACCAACGCAAATTGTTGGTTGCTGACAGCAAGAAGCCAAACCCCTAATGCTTGTCCGGCTAGATTACAGAGATAAGCAATTAGTTGCATAAAGGAGAAAGCCGGTATCATCTCTTCCTCTGCTAGATTCTTTTTCAAAATAGGCATTTGCAGGCCACTACGATAATCACTCATCATATCTGATACGATATTTAGCAAACAAACGACAGAAAAAGCTAGATAAGAAGTTGAGCGAGTTAGACATGCTACAAAGACAAAAAGCAGGGCTTGGAGATAGCCCATGTGAATGAGCCAACGAGCTTTATGGGCTGTTTGATCAGCTTTCATTCCCACAAAGATAGTGAAAAATACTGGAACGAGAACGATAAAATTAGCAATTCCAACAGCAAATTTAGGATTTGGTAAACTGGATGCAAAGACTACAAAAACAATATTATAAATGGAAGAACCCAAGATATTGAATATGCGTGACAGACTAATAAAAGCAAATACTTTATTTCTCAAAATAAGTTTCATGATAACCTCCTATGTGTGTTGCATTGATTATAACAAGCAAAAAAGTAAATTCAATAGTCTTTTCGCAAGTGGGAATAAAGTTTAAGTAAGTGAACGATATGGAAAAGTAACTTGCAAGTAAACTTTATGTATTTTAGTATAAATGAAAAAATGCAACGTTAGCAAAACGTTGCACATATTCAACAAAAGTTAATTTTCTTTGAGGAGCTTTTCAATTCCATTTTGATAGTATTCGGCACCAGTCTGGCAATCTAATAGTTGCAAGATATGGACAGCTTGCTTCATTTGTTTCAATCCGTTTTCTTTATTTCCTTGAAGGAATAGGAGTTCTCCTTGAGCGAATTTAAAAACGATTCGTAGATAGGCTTCATTTTCCTTATAAAAATGAGCTTTAATCCAGTTTTCGAAGAAAGTAGCTTCTGCAAAGTGTCTTGATTCAATAGCTAGAAAGAAGCCATTTATAAAAATGGTATGAATAGTATAACGATTGCTCTCAAATAAGCCTAAAAAATCTTTTCTGTTGACCATTTCTTTTGTATATTGTGTATAAAGTTTTGAGGAGAGAATAGTTGTACAAAAGGCGAAAAGTTTAAGTTCATACAAACCCCAAATATCCACAGAAAAGAGATAATTATGAAGAAAGTTACTTTCCTCTGTGGAAGCTGTAACTCCATCTTTTAGGGCACAAAGAAAACCTTTGACAATAATAGCTTCAATCATATCTTCTTTTTTTCTGGATTTTTGATATAGAGCTTGTTTTTATAAGTAAAAAGCTTCGATAAAATCTGGATTATCAGACTGTTCTTGAAGGGTGTCAATTAGTTGTTGTTCGGAATTTTTTTGATGTCCATGAGCTGCTAGAGTAAATTCTTTAACATCTGTGTGGATGTTTTCAAGAGCTGTAAATAATTTTTGAGCAGAAAGCTCACTCTGACCATTTTCAAAACGTGACAGCATAGACTTTGAAAATTCTCCTCCGGTTGCTTCTATCAATGAAATATGTCTAGCTTCTCGGAAAGATTTAAATATACGACCTAAATTCTCCATCGCAATCCTCCTTTTGATTGTTATTATTATAACAAAATAATAGTTTCTCTCCTATTTATCATCTCAAAAATGGTATAATAAAACTAGAAATCTAAATACAAATGAGGAAATGATGTTATATATTCAAGAAATTCGTAAAAATCCAGATGGTCTTGCTTTTGAGCAAGGATTTGATTTGACACAAGAATTGCAAGTACGCAATCCTGAAATTTTAAATGTCCAAGATATTTTTGCAAGTGGAAGAGTGCAATATGAGGACGGTCTTTATTTTTTAGATTACGATTTATCTTATACCATTACACTGGCATCAAGTCGCAGTATGGAGCCAGTAGAGCAAAAAGAAAGCTACTTAGTGAATGAAGTTTTTGCCGATGCGCATAGTGGAAAAGTAGACCAGGATTTGATAGCGGATGATTTGGTGTTGCCGATTGAAAATGAAGAAATCGATTTAGCTGAAAGTGTGGCAGATAATATTTTATTGCATATCCCTCTTAAAGTGCTGACAGCCGAGGAGGAAGCGAGTGATAGCATGCCTTCAGGAAATGATTGGCAGGTCATGACCGAAGAAGAGTATCAGCAAAGTAAACAAGAGCAAAAAGAGAAGAACAGTCCTTTTGCAAGCCTGCAAGGTCTATTTGATGAGGAGTGAAAAATCTAATTTTTGTTTGCCATATTTTTTATTGGAAAAAGGAGTAAAAGATGCAAAAATACATAAAAAGATTAGAGCATGATTTTTCTGAAATAAAAAATGGTTTTAAAGAATTTGAGAAAATAGCGCAGTTAGATTTTGAAAGCTATGAAGAAAAAGAAGTGTATGCATTAGCTAAATTAGCTTATCAATCAGAGGTATATCAAGTTCGGATGTATGCTGTCTTTTTATTCGGATATCTGTCTGATGATAAAGCAGTTTTGCATTTTATGAAAGAAGAAGTGTCGAAAGATAAAAATTGGAGAATTCAGGAAATTCTAGCAAAATCCTTTGATGAGCATTGCAAAAGAGTTGGATATGAGCAATCTCTAGATGTAATTGATGAGTGGTTACATGCAGAACAGCCAAATACAAGAAGAGCAGTAACAGAAGGTTTACGAATATGGACTAGCAGACCTTATTTTAATGAGAATCCTCAGGAAGCGATAAAAAGATTGTCGAACTTAAGATTAGACTCTAGTGAATACGTAAGAAAGTCCGTAGGGAATGCTTTAAAAGATATTAGTAAAAAATTTCCAGAACTTGTAAAATCGGAACTCAAGACGTGGGGAACCAATAAAGCAGAGCGACAGGTTTATCAATTAGCTAGTAAATTCATTAGCACACATATATAAATATAAGGGCTTGTATTCTATAGACAACTTTTTCATATATAAAAGACTATTCTCCGTCACTCGTCCGTTATTAAAGTTTTTTGAAATATATTCAGTATTCTTGCAAATTTTTGTCTAGATTAACTGAGGAGTGAATCTTCGTCTGACAAAACTATCTTTGCGGGGACAGGCTCTAAGAATTATTTTACTTATATGTTTTTCTATTTATGCTAGCAAATAGTTTCATGTAAAATAACAAATCCTTTATTTTCACGCATAAAAATGATAAAATAAAACAAACTAAAAAGAGGAGTACAAAATGACAAAAGCGAATTTTGGTGTTGTTGGTATGGCCGTCATGGGTCGTAACCTTGCCCTTAATATTGAATCTCGTGGCTATACAGTAGCAATTTACAACCGCTCAGCGAATAAAACAGAAGATGTGATTGCATCTCACCCTGAAAAAAACTTTGTTCCAAGTTATGATGTGGAAAGTTTTGTAAATTCTATCGAAAAACCACGTCGTATCATGCTCATGGTCAAAGCTGGACCAGGAACTGATGCAACGATTCAGGCACTTTTACCTTTCCTTGATAAGGGAGATATCTTAATTGACGGTGGAAATACTTTCTATAAAGACACTATTCGTCGTTCAGAAGAATTGGCAAATTCAGGAATCAATTTTATCGGGACAGGAGTATCTGGTGGTGAAAAAGGTGCGCTTGAAGGACCGTCTATCATGCCTGGTGGGCAAAAAGAAGCTTATGAATTAGTAGCAGACGTGTTGGAAGAAATTTCAGCGAAAGCACCAGAAGACGGTGCGCCATGTGTGACTTACATCGGTCCAAACGGTGCAGGTCATTATGTAAAAATGGTTCACAATGGGATTGAATATGGCGATATGCAATTGATTGCAGAAAGCTATGATTTAATGCAACACTTGCTTGGATTTTCAGCAGCAGAAATGGCTGACATCTTTACAGAATGGAATAAAGGTGAGTTAGATAGCTATCTGATTGAAATCACTGCTGATATTTTGACTCGTAAAGATGATGAAGGTCAAGATGGACCAATCGTTGATTATATTTTGGATGCGGCTGGAAATAAAGGAACTGGTAAATGGACGAGTCAATCAGCTCTTGACTTTGGTGTGCCGCTTCCGCTCATTACAGAGTCTGTCTTTGCGCGCTATATTTCTGCTTATAAAGATGAACGTGTGGCTGCAAGCAAGGTTCTTCCAAAACCAGCTGCATTTAAATTTGAAGGAGACAAGGCTGAATTGATTGAAAAAATTCGTCAAGCCCTATACTTCTCGAAAATTATGTCTTATGCACAAGGTTTCTCACAATTGCGTGTAGCATCTAAAGAACAGGATTGGAATCTTCCGTTTGGTGAAATTGCTTCTATTTGGCGTGCTGGTTGTATCATTCGTGCTCGTTTCTTGCAAAAAATTACAGATGCATACAGTCGCAATGCAAATCTTGCAAACTTACTGCTTGACGAATATTTTATGGACGTCACTGCCAAATACCAACAAGCTGTTCGTGATGTAGTAGCTTTGGCTGTTCAAGCAGGTGTGCCGGTACCAACGTTCTCTAGTGCAATTGCTTACTTTGATAGCTATCGTGCAGAAAACTTGCCAGCCAATTTAATTCAAGCGCAACGCGATTACTTTGGTGCGCATACGTATGAACGTAAGGACAAAGAAGGAATTTACCACTATTCTTGGTATGATGAAAAATAGGATAGGCTATGGCGAAGCGGATTTTATTAGTTGAGAAAGAAAAAAAGTTAGCACAATTTATTGGCTTAGAACTACAAAAAGAAGGTTATCGAGTTGATCTTTTTGAAACAGGAAAAGATGCTTTAGCGTCTGCGCGAGCGAATCAATACGATTTATTCCTGTTGAATTTTATGCTTGACGATATGACAGGAACAGAATTTGCTGCACAATTAAGTGTGATAAAGCCTGCTTCGGTCATCATTGTATTGGATAATCGTGATAATATTCTTCAATATACTGAGAAAATCCAACGCTTTGCTGTTGCTTACATGGTAGAACCATTCATTGTGACGGACTTAGTTGAAAAAATTTCTGCCATTTTTCGTGGACGTGATTTTATTGATCAGCATTGTAGTCAGATGAAAGTTCCAACATCTTATCGGAATCTTCGGATTGATGTGCAAAATCATACAGTTTATCGAGGTGAAGAAGTGATTGCTTTGACTCGACGAGAATATGATTTATTAGCAACATTGATGGGAAGCCATCAAGCTTTAAGCCGTGAACAGCTGTTAGAGCGCGTGTGGAAATATGAAGGAGCTGTTGAAACAAATGTTGTTGATGTTTATATTCGCTATCTTCGTAGTAAAATTGATATAGCGGGGCAAAAAAGTTATATAAAAACCGTGCGTGGTGTTGGTTATGCTATGCAAGAATAACTCTGAGGTGCAGGAAATATCGTTTTTCTGCACTTTTCTAATGGGCGTATTTCCCTAGTCTATTACAATTTGCAAGCAAGAAATAGGAAAAATTTTTAAAATATTATATAAAAATGCTTTACAAAATAAAAATATATGATATAATTAAAGGGTCAAATAAATGCAAACGTTTTCGTAAAACGTTTGTGGAATTTTTATAAGGAGATATGAATGATGAAAGAGACATTCAAAAACATATTCAGTTTCGAATTTTGGCAAAAATTCGGAAAAGCTTTGATGGTCGTTATCGCAGTAATGCCTGCGGCTGGTTTGATGATCAGTATTGGTAAGTCCATTCCAATGATCAATCCAAATGTAGCTGCTCTTGTTACAACAGGCGGTATTCTTGAGCAAATTGGTTGGGGAGTTATCGGAAACCTTCACATTTTGTTTGCATTAGCTATTGGAGGTAGCTGGGCAAAAGAACGTGCTGGTGGTGCATTTGCGGCCGGACTTTCATTTATTTTAATTAACCGTATTACAGGGGTCTTTTTTGGAGTAACTTCAGACCTTCTTACAAAACAAGGAGCTACTGTAAAAACTGTCTTTGGTGGAACCATTAAGGTGGCTGATTATTTTGTAAGTGTACTTGAAGCTCCTGCCCTTAATATGGGGGTGTTTGTTGGTATCATTGCCGGTTTTGTTGGAGCAACTGCTTACAACAAATATTATAATTACCGTAAATTACCAGATGCGCTTTCATTCTTTAATGGTAAACGGTTTGTGCCATTCGTTGTTATTTTGCGTTCTACAATTGTGGCTTTGATTCTTGCAGTATTTTGGCCAGTTGTTCAAACTGGAATCAACAATTTTGGTATTTGGATTGCTAACTCTCAAAAGACAGCTCCAATTCTCGCACCATTCTTGTTTGGTACTTTAGAACGTCTTCTTTTACCATTTGGACTTCACCATATGTTGACAATTCCAATCAACTATACTCAATTAGGTGGGACATATGAAGTGTTGACAGGGGCTGCTAAAGGAACGACTGTATTTGGTCAAGATCCATTATGGTTGGCTTGGGTAACAGACCTTGTTAATTTAAAAGGTTCACACGCTGATCAATATCAACATCTTCTAAATAGTATTACTCCAGCTCGTTTTAAAGTTGGGCAAATGATTGGTTCATTTGGTATTTTGATGGGGGTTGCCTTTGCAATTTATCGAAATGTAGATGATGATAAGAAACATAAATACAAAGGGATGATGATTGCAACAGGACTTGCAACTTTCTTAACAGGTGTTACAGAACCAATTGAATACATGTTTATGTTTGTTGCAACACCTCTTTATTTGGTGTATGCAGTTGTGCAAGGGTTAGCCTTTGCAATGGCTGACGTTGTTCACTTGCGTGTTCACTCATTTGGTTCGATCGAATTCTTAACTCGTACCCCACTTGCAATCAACGCTGGTTTGGGTATGGATATCATTAACTTTATTTGGGTAACAGTTCTCTTTGCAGTTGGAATGTACTTTATTGCCAACTTTATGATTAAGAAATTTAACTACGCAACTCCAGGACGTAATGGTAACTATGAAACAGCTGATGGAGAAGATAGTGATTCATCTGCTCAAGCTGGTGGCAAAGTAGCTGAAGCTTCTCAAGCAGTAAATATTATCAACCTTCTTGGCGGACGCGCAAATATCGTTGATGTAGATGCCTGTATGACACGTCTCCGTGTGACTGTCAAAGATGGTGAAAAAGTTGGTACAGAAGAACAATGGAAAGCTGAAGGAGCAATGGGCTTGGTGATGAAAGGCCAAGGTGTTCAAGCTATTTATGGTCCGAAAGCGGATGTTCTTAAATCTGATATTCAAGACTTACTTGACTCAGGTGAAGTGATTCCTGAAACTCTTCCGAGTCAAATGACAGCTTCACAAGCTGCGGAAGTGAGCTACAAAGGTGTAACAGAAGAAGTTGAAACGGTTGCTGACGGTGAAGTCATTGCTATCTCTGATGTGAAAGATCCTGTCTTCTCACAAAAAATGATGGGTGACGGATTTGCAGTTGAACCTGAAAATGGGAATATCTACTCACCAGTAGCAGGTACTGTTACAAGCATTTTCCCTACAAAACACGCTCTTGGTCTCTTGACTGATAATGGCCTTGAAGTGCTTGTTCATATCGGACTTGATACAGTCAGTCTTGAAGGTAAACCATTTGAAGTACATGTTGCAGAAGGACAAAAAGTTGCAGCAGGTGATCTTCTTGTGACAGCTGATTTAGAAGCTATCAAAGCGGCAGGTCGTGAAACTTCAACAGTTGTTGTCTTCACAAATGCACAAGCTATTAAATCTGTAACGGTTGAAACATTCGGCAAAGTAGCAGCGAAAACGGTTGTTGCTAAAGTAGAATTGTAAATAGGAAAGAGAAATCATGGCAAAATTCCTGACTTTAAATACTCATAGTTGGATGGAAGATGAGCAAGAAAAAAAGCTAGATCAACTAGCTGAGCGGATTCTTCAAGAAAAATATGATGTCATTTGCCTGCAGGAAGTCAATCAAGAAATGGAGTCTGAACAGGTTGTTCAGGCTCCATTTTATCATGCGGTAGATGGCGCCATTGCGATTCATAAAGACCACTTTGCGCATTGTCTCGTGGAGAGATTGATAGAGAAAGGTCTTATTTATCATTGGTCTTGGGCTTATAATCATATTGGTTTTGATCGGTTTCATGAGGGAGTCGCTATTTTATCCTTAAAGCCGTTGAAACCAAGTGAGTTATTGGTTTCAGATGCCAACGATCCAACGGATTATCACACTAGAAAAGTACTTTTGGCGGAAACAGAAGTTGATGGACGGCTTGTAACGGTGGCTTCCTGTCATCTTTCCTGGTGGAATAAAGGCTTCCAAGAAGAGTGGGCACAGATAGAAGAAGAATTGTTACAATGCAACATGCCTTTGGTATTGATGGGAGATTTTAACAATCCTGTCGGTTATGAAGGCTATCAGCACATTCTAAGAAGTCCACTTGCTTTGCAAGATAGTCATGCTGTTGCTGACACAGTCGTTGGTACAGCAACGGTTGAAGGCGATATTGCTGGCTGGGCTGGAAATAAGGAAGCTCTAAAAATTGATTATATCTTTACAAGTAAAGATTTCAACATTGAAAAATCTGCTGTTGTTTTTGACGGCAAAGCAACACCTGTTGTTAGTGACCATTTTGGGTTAGAAGCAGAAGTTGCATTTTAACAATCAAAAACGGTAAGTTCAAGATAAAACTTCCCGTTTTTGATTGTCATTCTTTAGAGGTGTGGTGTTTTCCAGCATTGATAGCGTCGGCCTCGGTCATGGTGACTACTCTGTCAAACCGTGTATTGCGTGGCATATTATCTAAGCTGTACCAATAAACATCAGCAGTTCCGTTACGAGCTACATAAACGGTTCGTTCCTGCTGTTGAGCTTCTTTTGCTGCAGCAGCCTCTTGTTGTTGCTGCGCTTGAGCGGCAGCTGCTTCTTCTTGTTTTCGTTTTTCTTCTGCTTGTCTAGCTATTTCTTGTTCTTTTGCTACTTTTTCTGCGGTCTCTTTTTCTTGCTTAGCTTTTTCCGCTTTCTTTCTCGCCTCTTCTTCCTTTTTCTTCTTTTCCTCTGCTGCTTTTTCCTTCTTTGCTTTTTCCTCTTTTTTACCTAGAGCAATATATTGCTCGTTTTCTTTTTTGTAGGAGTCAAACTCATTTTTTAATGCTTTGTAATCTTTAGTAACTTCCTCATTGCTTTTTGTTAATTTTTGAATCTGTACCTTATATTCTTTCTCGCCCTTCTGCTGGTTTCCCATGGCAGAAAACGATCCCAATAAAAGAACGACTAGTGTTAGAATAGCGATATTCTTTTTGTCTTTAAAAAAGGCAAGAGAAAAAAATCTTTTCATCATAATTCTCCTTAAAATGATAACGTTTACAATTTATTATATAAAATTTCTCGAGAGAAGTAAATAGGATAACGGATTATTATATGTTTTCGTGAGGAAGGTCCTATCTTTTGTTATTTCTTAAAACATGGTATAATGAAGTATTAAGAATTCAGGAGGGAAGCAGATGCGTTGTCCTAAGTGTGGTGGTAGTAAATCAAGTGTTATTGATAGTCGGCAAGCAGAAGATGGCAACACAATCCGTCGTCGGCGTGAGTGTGATGAATGTCAGTATCGCTTTACGACTTATGAACGTGTAGAAGAACGGACGCTCGTTGTCGTTAAAAAAGATGGCACGCGGGAACAATTTTCAAGAGACAAGATCTTTAATGGAATCATTCGTTCGGCGCAAAAACGTCCTGTTTCTAGTGATGAGATTGAGGAAATTGTCAGCAGAATTGAGCAAAAAGTGCGCAGCAGCAATGAAAACGAGATCGCAAGCGAGTATATCGGTGGTTTAGTAATGGAAGAGTTAGCGGAATTAGATGAAATTACTTATGTTCGTTTTGCTAGTGTTTATCGTAGCTTTAAAGATGTGAGCGAGCTGGAAAACCTCTTGAAACAGATTACAAAAACAGCGAAAAAGAAAAAGGAACAATAGATGAAACCGAATGATCAATTTTCTTTTGTGAAGAATAATCTGATTAGCCAGGACAGCACCAATTTGATTCGTCTGTATTTGCCAATTTTAGGGCTTGAAGCGACCTCTATCTATCAGTATTTTCTTGCTTTTTGGGACAACGGAAAATCATCTTACACCTTTGGGCACATTTTGAATCATCTCAATCTGGGGATGAATGCCTTGCAAAAAAGTTTAGAAATGTTGTCTGCTATGCAGTTAGTAGAGCTTTATCATACGGAGAATCATTTTCAGGTCTATTTGCAGCCCACATTGTCGTCTGGTGAATTTTTAAGCAATCCTGTTTACAAGCGCCTGCTAGTAAAGAAGATTGGTGAAGCTGCGGTAGAGGCTTTGTTACCTAGTCACCCAAATGGTGAGAAGCAAGATGTGAAGCTGTCAGAGATTTTTCAAGTGGAAGATGCAAAGGCAGAGACGCAATCAAAACAGAATCATTTTGACTTGGATTACTTTAAACAATTGATGGCGCGAGAAAACTTGCGTTTTGAAAACGAAAAAGAAGATTTGCTGGTACTTTTTGCTATTTCAGAGCAACAAAATTGGACTTGGTATGAGACCTACTTGTTGGCTAAGGAGACGGCTGTCGGTCATGTGGTTTCAACCAAGCGAATGAAGCAAAAATTAAATCAGAAGCCTGCTGCAAGCGGATTTTCTAACGCTGAACAAACGATTATTCGAGAGGCTAAGAGTAAGTCAGCCATGCAGTTTTTAGCAGAAATCAAAAAAACTAAGCATGCGACAATCACACGAGGAGAACGTCAGTGTTTGCAAGAATTGGCAAATTTGGGACTGTTAGATGAAGTGATTAATGTGATTTTGCTGTTGACTTTTAACAAAGTGGATTCGGCTAATCTCAATGAAAAATACGCTTTGAAAGTAGCAAATGATTTTTCATATCAAGAAGTGACATCAGCAGAAGAGGCAGTTTTGCGAATTCGTGAGCGAAATCAACAACCAAGCAAAAAAGCAAATCAAACGGCTACTTCAAAGAGCAATGTTCCCGACTGGAGCAATCCTGACTATAAGAATGAAACAAGTGTTGAAAAGCAGGCTGAGCTAGAGGAGCAAAAGAGAAAACTTTTAGCGAAATTAGACCAAGGAGGTGACTAGATGGAGAGTGTTGGACAAACGATGGCGTATAGGAAACAAGCTCGTCAATTTAACTATGAAGAGTTGGTGAAGCAAATCGTAGCCGATCCAGATGTAGTGGCTTTTATCCAGTCTGAGCGATTAACACCTGCTGAAATCAAACGAAGCATTTCTAAGTTTAATCAGTATATTTCTGAACGCAATCGATTCTTACTGGGAGATGAAGCGTATATTGCTAAGGGCTATAAGCCGATATTGGTGAAGAATGAGGGGTATGCAGACGTTTCTTATGAAGAAACTCCAGAACTAGTCGAAGCGCAGAAACAAGCAACTATCAATGCACGGTTAAATTTAATTAGTCTTCCGGCTAGTCTCAAGGAAGCTAGTTTGGCAAAAGTGGATTTGGACGATGTTGGTCGTTACAAGGCTTTTGAATTGCTGACGAATTTTGTGGCAGATTATCCAAACTACAAAAAAGCGATTTACCTTTATGGTGATTTTGGCGTAGGGAAAAGTTACATGATGGCGGCTTTGGCACATGATTTGTCGGAAAAACGTAGTGTTTCTACGACCTTGCTTCATTATCCTAGTTTTGTTTTGGATGTAAAGAATGCTATTTCTTCTGGTCTCGTTAAGGAAAAGATTGATGAAGTAAAAGTAGCGCAAGTATTGATTTTGGATGATATTGGTGCGGAGCAATCAAGTCCGTGGATGCGAGATGAGATTTTGCAGGTCATTTTGCAGCACCGGATGCAGGAAAATTTGCCAACTTTCTTTACATCGAATTTTAATTTTGCGGATTTGGAACGACATTTTGCGACATCCAAAAACGGAGATGAAACTTGGCAGGCTCGTCGGGTCATGGAAAGAATAAAATTCTTAGCAGAGGAAGTTCGTCTGGAAGGAGAAAATCGCCGATGAATGAAACGATTGATTTGATGAAAAAGCATACTTCTGTTCGTCGTTTTACAGATGAGCAGATTTCAGATGAGGATTTGAAGGTGATTATTGATGCTGGTCGAGCAGCCTCTAGCTGGAAGAATTTCCAATCTTATTCGATTATTGTTACTTGCAGTCAAGAAAAGAAAGCAGCCTTGTTTGATTTGGTGCCTCAGGAGGCTATTCGTCAGTCATCTGTTTTTCTTCTTTTTATTGGAGACCTCAATCGAGCTGAGAAAGGTGTGCGACTTCACACAAATGCCTTTTACCCACAAGGAGTGGAGAATCTTCTGATTAGTTCTGTTGACGCTAGTCTGGTCGCGCAGAATACTCTTTTGGCGGCTGAAAGTCTGGGATATGGCGGGGTCATCATTGGCTTGATTCGCTATGCTTCTAGGGAAATAGCAGAGCTGTTTAATTTACCAGATTATACGTATCCTATTTTTGGAATGGCTTTGGGAAAGCCAGCTCAGCACCATGCTGTTAAACCACGCCTGCCGTATGAAACAGTCGTTTTTGAGGAAGATTATCAAGAACAGGATGCGTCTGTTATTCAGGCTTATGATCAGATTCAGGCAGACTATGCTGGAGATCGAGCAACTGATACATGGAGCGAGCGGTTGACGAATCAATTTGCTCAAAAGCCCAATCCTGCTAGTCAGAATCTATTACAAGACAAGAAATTATTATAAAGTAAAGGAAGTGAGACCAAAAACAGTCATTTCGAAGCAATTCGATTTTGTTGGTTCACCCCGCACAGCTCGAAAGGTTTGGGGAATCTTTCGAAGTTGGAAATAGTCAAGTGAAACTTGACGTCAAAAGAGTTGTAAAAGCTGATTTATCAGCACATTAGCCCCCACTTAGCAGTGATTGATTGGCACTAAGGTGCTAATCAATTGTGCATGGGAAATTCTAAATTGACTAAAGTCAACAGAGTTTCTCCAAATCGCTGCGTCCTGTAATTATAACTACATAAACAAGTGAAGCTGAGCATTTTGTCCCAGCTTCTTGGAATAGAAAGAGGAACACTATGGTTTTACCAACCATTGCCATTGTCGGCCGTCCTAATGTCGGCAAATCAACATTTTTTAATCGGATTGCTGGGGAGCGGATTTCGATTGTTGAGGATGTTGAAGGAGTAACCAGAGACCGTATTTATGCAACGGCTGAGTGGCTGAATCGCAAGTTTAGCATGATTGATACAGGCGGGATTGATGACGTAGATGCGCCTTTTATGGAACAAATCAAGCACCAAGCAGAGATTGCTATGGATGAGGCTGATGTCATCGTTTTTGTGGTGTCTGGAAAAGAAGGTATTACAGATGCGGATGAATATGTGGCTCGTATGCTCTACAAGACCCACAAGCCGATTATTCTAGCGGTTAATAAAGTAGATAACCCAGAGATGCGTAGTGAAATTTTTGATTTTTATGCGCTTGGCTTGGGTGACCCTTATCCTGTTTCTTCCGTTCATGGGATTGGCACGGGGGATATTTTAGATGCCATTGTTGAAAATCTCCCCAATGAAGAAGCCGTTGAAAATCCAGACATGATTAAATTCAGCCTTATTGGTCGTCCCAATGTCGGCAAGTCTAGCCTAATCAATGCGATTCTGGGAGAAGACCGTGTGATTGCTAGTCCTGTGGCTGGTACTACTCGTGATGCGATTGATACGGTCTTTACGGACAATGAGGGGCAAGAATTTACCATGATTGATACAGCAGGTATGCGCAAGTCAGGCAAGGTCTATGAAAATACAGAGAAGTATTCTGTTATGCGAGCTATGCGAGCCATTGACCGTTCCGATGTAGTACTCATGGTGCTCAATGCTGAAGAGGGGATTCGCGAGTATGATAAGCGGATTGCTGGTTTTGCTCATGAAGCAGGTAAAGGAATTATTATCGTTGTTAACAAGTGGGATACGCTGGAAAAGGATAATAAGACCATGCAAAATTGGGAAGCCGATATTCGCGACCAATTTCAGTATCTCTCTTATGCACCGATTGTCTTTGTATCAGCTCTGACTAAGCAACGTTTGCATCAATTACCAGACATGATTAAGAGAATTAGTCAAAGCCAAAATACCCGCATACCGTCTGCAGTACTCAATGATGTCATCATGGATGCCATTGCAATCAATCCAACACCGACTGACAAAGGCAAACGGCTGAAAATCTTCTATGCGACACAAGTTGCGACAAAACCGCCAACCTTTGTCATCTTTGTCAATGAAGAAGAGCTCATGCACTTTTCTTATATGCGTTTCCTAGAAAATCAAATCCGCAAGGCTTTCGTATTTGAAGGGACACCAATTCATCTCATTGCCAGAAAGCGGAAGTAGGGCGGAGCTAGCCAAATAAGGCTGAACATAAAAATAGTAGAAGTGGTACAGTACAAGATAACTAGTCTAATGTACTTATGTGAGAAAGAAATATGAATTGGATAAATATTGCTAAAGTGGTGCTCATTGGAATGGCAAGTGCAGCTTATGTGAATATTCACTATGATGATAGAAAGTACAAACCGTTTGGTTTTCGCTATTGGTTATCACTTTTTAGTCTGATAGTTGTAGGAATTGCACATCTTTTCTTGGCTGCTATAACATTGGGCGTCATTTGGCTTATGATAACAAAATTCTCTATACTTTTACTGGGAATTTGGCTCCTTTTAGTATTCTTAGTAATAGGAAATACAATATTGCTAGTCGGTTTTATGAAAGTGTTGATTGCACGCACTAAGCACTATAAAAAGCTCAACAAGGATATTTTCTAAAAGAAAGCGAGGCGAACCTTGCTTTTTTTCTTTATACTGAAAATATGGTATAATGAATAGATAAAATAAAGGTGGTACTTATGGCAAAATTGATTCCTGGGAAGATTCGGACAGAAGGAATTGCTCTTTACGAAGCAGGGAAAATTGAAATTCTCAAAGTGAAAGATCAGATGATTTACAGCCGAGTGGAAAATCACAATCTGCGATATAGCTTGGATGATGAAGCCATTTTTTGCGCCTGTGATTTTTTTCAAAAAAAGAAATACTGTGCTCATCTAGCAGGCTTAGAATATTTTCTAAAAAATGATCCTGAAGGGAAAGTCGTTTTGGCAAATCTAGAAGAGGAGCAGACAACTTCAGAAGAAACTCAAACGAAGGTCTCATTTGGCAGTCTCTTCTTGGATAAAATCCTCCAGACAGAAGATGTAGCCGTTCGCTATGAACTGTCTGCTGTCGGGCAAGAAGATGATTATACAGGACAATTTTTGTGGACCTTGCGTATCAGTCGTTTACCAGATGAGCGCTCCTATGTTATCCGGGATATTCGTGCTTTTTTAAAGATTGTTGAAAAAGGCGATTATTATCAAATCGGCAAGCACTATTATGAAAAAATGCAATTAGCCGCTTTCGATGAAGCTAGCCAAGAGGTGATTCAGTTTTTACGAGGACTTGTTTCTTATCAGCAGGATCAAGATGCTTCTTTTATCTTTCCAAATGCAGCTAGACATCTTTATTTTCCGTCTAGTCTGTTTGAAGAAGGCGTGAATCGGCTTATGAATTTGCCGCATTTCCGCTTAGAATACAGTCTTTATGACTATGACAAAATCTTTTTTCAAGATTTGCATGCTGAAGTAGGCATCTATGATTTTACAGTAGAGGAAAATTCAGATTATTTTGAGCTCATCATTACAGAGCAAAATTATAAAATCTTATATGGTGGTGACTTTATTTTTTATGGAGATCATTTTTATCAACTGACGGAGCAACAAAAGCGGATGATTCAGGTGATTCGAGAATTACCTGTGGATACCGATCGCAAAAAACGCCTTCAATTTGATACAAGCGATCAAGCCAAACTGGCTTCAGGACTATTAGAATTTGGTAAAATTGGCTTTATTCATGCATCGGAAAGTTTAGTAATTCATACGTTTACTCCGCTGTTTGATTTCGAATTATTGGATACTCAGGAAATTCGTCTCAAAATCCAGTTTGACTATGGAAATTGTGTTGTGGATACTCGTCTTGAGTTGGAAGAATTGCCATTTGCCAGCGATTTTCAGTTAGAACAAAGGGTTTTTCAACAAGCTCTGTCTGCTGGTTTTGAAGCAGATTTCACAAGCACTCGTCCGCCATTGCAACCACAAGAAATCTACTCCTTTTTCACAGTGGCTCTGCCTCATTTTAGACGCTTGGGAAGGGTATCTGTGGCAGAAAACCTGACAGCCTTGTACCAAGTGGAAAGACCAGCAGTTTCTGTTCAGACAAATGGTGGCTTGTTGGATATCGGGTTTGACTTTACAAGTATTGACCAGACAGAAGTGGACGATGCGTTAGAAGCTCTTTTTTCGGCTAATGATTATTTCATTAGTCGCTCTGGTAAGGTGCTCGTTTTTTACGAAGAAACAAAAAGAGTCAGCAAAACCTTACAGGATTTACGAGCTAAAAAAGGAAAAGACGGCATTTTCCAAACGCAGAAGATTGCTGCTTATCAGCTATCTGAATTGTTTAAAGACCAAGAAAAAGTTAGTTTTTCAGAGGAGTTTCGCCATTTAGCCTTTGATTTGACGCATCCAGAGGAATTTGCGCTACCGACGTTAAAAGTGGAAGCAACTTTGCGTGATTACCAAGAAACGGGTGTCAAATGGATGTCTATGCTTCATCATTACGGATTTGGTGGTATTTTAGCAGATGATATGGGGTTGGGAAAAACCCTTCAAACCATTGCCTTTTTAAGTAGTCAGCTAAAAAAAGAGACTAATGTTTTGATTTTGGCTCCATCTAGTTTGATTTACAATTGGCTGGATGAGTTTGCGAAATTTGCACCAGAAATGGATGTAGCGGTCATTTATGGATTAAAACCAGTCAGAGATAACTTGATTGCAGAAGGTCATCAGGTGATGATTACAAGCTATGCTTCTTTCCGTCAAGATGTTGAAGAATATAGTCAATTGAACTTCGATTATCTCTTTTTAGATGAAGCGCAGGTCATGAAAAATGCACAGACCAAGATTGCTCATCATCTACGAAATTTTGAGGTCAAAAATACCTTTGCTCTTTCTGGAACGCCGATTGAAAATAATCTCGGCGAATTATGGTCTATTTTTCAAATTGTTTTGCCAGGATTATTACCTAGCAAAAAGAACTTTTTGAAATTGCCTGCAGAAACTGTCGCTCGTTTTATCAAACCATTTGTCATGCGGCGGAAGAAAGAAGATGTCTTGCAAGAATTGCCCGATCTCATTGAAGTGTCTTATCGCAATGAACTGGCAGATAGTCAAAAGGCTATCTACCTAGCGCAGCTAAAACAAATGCAGGAGCGCGTGCTTGCTTCTACAGAGGAAGAACTCAATCGCAGCAAAATGGAAATCTTATCTGGCTTGATGCGTTTACGACAAATCTGTGATACACCAGCGCTCTTTATGGAAGATTATCATGGCGAGAGTGGTAAACTAGAAAGCTTGATGGAACTATTAGAGCAGATTCAGACAGGAAGCCACCGTGTGCTCATTTTTTCTCAATTCCGAGGCATGCTCGATATTATCGAAAAAGAATTGAAAAAGATGAAAATAGAGACGTTTAAAATTACAGGCTCCACTCCAGCAAAAGATCGTCAAGAGATGACAAATGCTTTCAACAATGGGGAAGGAGATGCCTTTCTAATCTCCCTAAAAGCTGGCGGTGTTGGCTTGAACCTGACGGGTGCAGATACCGTTATTCTAGTTGACCTTTGGTGGAATCCAGCAGTAGAGTCTCAGGCAATTGGCCGAGCTCACCGTATGGGACAAGAAAGAAATGTAGAAGTCTATCGCCTGATTACGCGAGGCACAATTGAAGAAAAAATTCAAGAATTGCAAGAAAGCAAGCGCCATCTCGTGTCAACTATCCTAGACGGAACGGAGTCGCGCAGCAGCCTAACCGTTGCTGAAATACGAGAAATTCTAGGAATTTCTCCAGAAACACTTGAAAAATAGCATCAATAGTTTATAATGAAGTGTTGAAAGGAATGTGCTAATGAAAGAAAAATCTTTTCCATTGATTTCTGACGATGAAGTCATGCTATCAGAAATGCCGCGTATGAACCTTTATGATGAAAGCGATCTTATCAGCAATATTAATGGTGACTATGTCGATAAAAATTATTTAGAATGGGAACCAATTGTAAAGAAAATTGTAGACAGTCAAGTAAGAGAAGGGAAAGGAAAAGCATACCAAGCAACTTCAGCTATTCCGTCTGCTGAAGTCGCAAAACCTGCCCCAAAAAGCTATGCAGAATTGGCTAGAGAAGAAGCCAGAGCGGATTTGAAAAAGAAACGTTCGGCAGCTTATTTGACATCGGATTTTACTGCTAAAAAGCGCTCCTATCCTGCCGTTACGAATGGTAACACAGCTATTTCACATCAACCAACAGCATTTTTCCAAAAGGAAAATGGTAGTGAACTGGCAAAATACAGTCGGAATTTGAAACAGGATCAATATATTTTAGCAGATATCAAGACGGAGCCTTCTGTACATCAACCAAATGAATTGCCCAAAAAAGCTAAAAATAATTATGACTTTTTAAAGACAAGTCAAATTTACAATAAAAAAGAATTGCAAAGCCAAAGAGAGCGCCGGATAGCACAAGAGCTAAATTTAACACGGCTGGAAGAAAAATAATCGAACGTTGACAAGAGCCAAATATTTTTGTGTGAACTTGGTTTCACTAAATTTAACGCTCTTAGCATTTAAGGAGAAATTATGACAAAAACCTATCATTTTATCGGGATTAAAGGCTCTGGGATGAGTGCCTTAGCATTGATGCTACATCAAATGGGACATCACGTTCAGGGAAGCGATGTGGAGAAATATTATTTTACACAACGTGGCTTAGAACAAGCAGGGATTAAAATCCTACCTTTTGATGAAAAAAATCTTCAAGCAGATGTAGAAGTCATTGCGGGAAATGCTTTCCGTCCGGATAATAATATTGAAATTGCCTATGCCGATGCCAATGGAATTTCTTATAAGCGCTACCATGAATTCCTTGGAACCTTTATGCGTGATTTTGTCAGCATGGGAGTGGCAGGGGCACATGGAAAGACATCAACGACGGGTATGTTGGCACACGTTTTGTCAAACATTACGGATACCAGTTATCTGATTGGTGACGGGACGGGGCGCGGCTCTGCAAATGCGAAATACTTCGCATTTGAAGCAGATGAATATGAACGTCATTTCATGCCTTATCATCCTGAATATTCAATTATCACGAATATTGACTTCGACCACCCAGATTATTTCACCAGCTTAGAAGATGTTTTCAATGCTTTTAATGATTATGCTAAGCAAGTTAGCAAAGGGTTATTTGTTTACGGTGAAGACAAAGAATTGCGCCGGGTCACAGCTAATGCTCCTATTTATTACTATGGCTTTAAGGAAGGTAATGACTTTATCGCTCATGATTTACTTCGTTCTACAACGGGTTCTAGCTTTAAAGTTTCTTTCCGTGGGCAAGAATTAGGAGAATTTAAGATTCCTAGCTTTGGTCGTCATAATATTATGAATGCAACAGCAGTCATTGGTTTGTTATACACCGCTGGATTTGATTTGAATTTAGTTCGGGAGCATTTAGTCACTTTTGGTGGTGTGAAACGTCGCTTCACTGAAAAAATGGTCAATGGAACGACAATTATTGATGACTTTGCTCATCACCCTACTGAAATCATTGCAACTTTAGATGCAGCTCGCCAGAAATATCCAAGTAAAGAAATTGTTGCGATTTTCCAACCACATACTTTTACTAGAACCATTGCACTTTTGGACGAATTTGCCGAAGCCTTGAACCAAGCCGATGCTGTTTATTTGGCGCAAATCTATGGTTCTGCGCGTGAGGTGGATCACGGAGATGTCAAAGTAGAAGATTTGGCTGAAAAAATTATCAAAAAGGCAGAAATTATTACTGTTGACAATGTTTCGCCATTGTTAGAACACCCAAATGCTGTTTATGTTTTCATGGGAGCTGGGGATATTCAGACTTATGAATATTCTTTTGAACGTTTGCTATCTAATTTGACAAGCAATGTCCAGTAATCTAATACCACAAGTCACACAAGTTACCTTTCGAGAAGCTGCTTCGGAAGATTGGGAGACAATCGTTGCGATTGAGGAGGCGAATTTCTCCACAGAAGCAGCTGGTGCAGAAACGCTCCAAAAATGGATTGAACAGGGTCAAACGAACTTTTTAATAGCAGAATTAAATGAGAAAATAGCTGGCTACATTGTAGGGTCAGCCGTTTTTTCACGTCATTTGACAAATGAAATGATAGATAATTCGTCAAAACAGCAGCGAGATTCTGATTTTATGACGATTCAGCGCTTGTCCATTCATCCAGAGTTTAAAGGTCAAGGGCTGGGAACTTTGCTTTTAGCTGCTTGCAAAGAAATAGCTGTTGCACGAAATCAGAAAGGTCTTCAGCTGGTTTGTTCAGATGAGTTGATTTCTTACTACGAAATGAATGCTTTCATAAACGAAGGAATTTCTGAAAGGGTAGATAGCCATGCTATTTTATATGAACTTGTTTGGGATAATCCATATTTTAAGGAGGAACAATGAAGATTAGACAGGCAAATTTAGCAGATTTGGATGCTATTACAACTATTGAATGGGAAAACTTTGGACCAGAAGAAGCTCTGAGTAGAGATATTTTAGAAGCCCATATCCAAAAACTAACAACCAGTTTCTTAGTCGCTGAACGAGACGGTCAGATTTTAGGCTACCTTGAAGGACCTGTTCGTCCTGAGCGCCATTTAGTAGACCAATCCTTTACTTCTGAGGTAGAAGATTATAGTCATTTGACAGACCATTATATTTCGTTGACCAGTTTATCTATTGCTAAAAATGCTCAAAATATGGGGTTAGGTCGAAGTTTGTTAAATGCAATGAAGGATATTGCTGTTCGCGACCAGCGTTTGGGAATCAACTTAACTTGTCATGATTATTTGGTAGCTTACTACGAAAAACATGGTTTTATCAATGAGGGTGTATCCCAATCTACCTATGCAGGTGAAGTTTGGTATGATATGCTTTGGAAAACTCCCAATAGTGGGGAAAAGAATTGATTATTCTGTAGAATGCTTGAAAGAAAGGCATTCTCTTATTGCTTTTCTTTACCTTTTAAGATATAATAGTAGGGATATTGAACAAGGAGGTCAACTATTTGGCTGAAGATTCACAAGAAAAAGAAGGGCTGAGTTTTAAAGAGCAGATTCTGTGCGACTTGGCAAAAGCAAAGGGAACTGAACAACCAAAACCTGTAGAAGAATCTAATGACTTGCAGGAAAAGTTAGGTTTGGGCCAATCTGTGCTTCCTTCTGCACAGGAAGAGGAGAAAACAACTGCTTCTGAAACGGATATACCAAAAGTTCAAAAAGAAGAAAGTGGCGAACCAGAGCCAGCTCCTTTAGAAAGTCCCCTTCCAACCGTTGAACAAATAGAAGCCGAAACGGCAGCTAGGGAAGAGAAAGAGTTTAATACTCATACAACGAAAGTTCCTGTTTCTTATCCAACCAATCAAGCGGTTGAAGAAAGTAAAGCTCCGGAAGAATTGGTTCAACCTGCAGTTTACGGAACAGAGCAAGACACAAAGAAACTTTCTCGTTCAAATCGGACTGCTCAAACGATTAACACGAAGAAGCGTCAAAACAAAATCGCCGGAAAAATCGTCAAAACGGTCTTAATTTTGCTACTTTTAGGGATTGGTTTAACTGGTTTCTTTGCTTATCGCTATGTTACATCAGCTTTACAACCAGTTGATGCGACAAATACAAAGTATGTGACGGTTAAGATTCCGACTGGATCGAGCACCAAAGCAATTGGAACGGTCTTGGAAAAAGCTGGTTTGATCAAAAATGCTCAGATTTTTAGCTATTATGCTAAGTTTAATAACTATGCAGATTTTCAATCGGGTTATTACAATCTGCAAAAGAGCATGAGTTTGGATACGATTGCTAAAAAGCTACAGCAAGGTGGAACGGATACTCCGCAGGATCCTTCAATGGAAAAATTAACCATTCCAGAAGGATATACGATTGACCAAATTGCAAAAACGATTGCGAAGTTGAAGAAAAGTAAATTGTCTTCGGATACGTTCTTAAAGAAAGTGCAAGATGATAATTTTATCACTCATGAAGTTGCAAAATATCCAAATTTATTAGGCAACTTAGCGAAAAAAGAGAGCGGTGTTAAGTATCGCTTAGAAGGTTATCTTTTCCCTGCTACTTACAATGTGACCGATAGCACAACTGCTGAAACGCTCATTGACCAAATGTTAGCAGCAATGGATAAAACCATGTCGCAGTATTATGATGTTTTAGCCTCAAAGAATTTGACTGTTCACGATGTTTTAACAATTGCGTCCTTGGTTGAAAAAGAGGGTTCAACAGATCAAGACCGAAAAAACATCGCAAGTGTCTTTTACAATCGTTTAAATCAAAACATGCCTTTGCAAAGTAATATTGCAATTTTGTATGCTCAAGGGAAGCTTGGTCAAAAGACAACCTTAGCAGAAGACGCTGCGATTGATACTAATATTGATTCGCCTTATAATGTTTATAAAAATACCGGTTTAATGCCTGGTCCTGTAGGCAATCCTAGTCTTTCTGCTATTGAAGCGACTGTTAATCCAGCTAAAACGGATTATCTTTACTTTGTAGCTAATACAGAAACAGGAAATGTTTATTTCGCAAATACCTATGAAGAACATGAAAAAAATGTTCAAGAACATGTTAATAGTAAATTGACACAATCAAGTAGTTCAAGTTAAAAAAGCGGGACAAAATCGTAACTTTTAAAACTTGATTTTGTTCTACTTCTGAGCAATGATGTATAAGTCTAAAAAGATTGCTACAAGTGTATTTTAGACTAGATGAAGAATGCACCTTGCAAAGCAAGCGAATATTAAAAAGAAGCTGGGACGAAAGTTTCCAGCTTCAAAGTATAAAGTATATAGTTATAATAAACCAACGACGCAGTTGCTGATTGCTCAAAGCATTGCTTTGAGGTGGCGGATAGAACTTGAAAAGCAAATCTCAAAGCTGTTTGCTTTTCAAGTTCGGAAGAACACTTTTGACAAAAACTTTGTTTTCTTTATCCACCACCTCAACAGTCTGGGAGACTGTTGAGCAACCCTGCGGGGGTGAGACTAGGAACTAAAATTTTCAAGATGAGTTCTGTCCCACTCCCTCTTTATTTTAAAAATAGAAAGAAGAAAAAATAATGGCAGAAAAAACTTATCCCATGACCCTTGAAGAAAAGGAAAAACTTGAAAAAGAATTAGAAGAATTAAAATTAGTTCGCCGTCCAGAAGTGGTAGAACGTATTAAAATTGCTCGCTCTTATGGAGACTTATCAGAAAACAGTGAGTATGAAGCAGCCAAAGATGAGCAGGCTTTTGTTGAAGGCCAAATCTCAAGTCTGGAAACCAAGATTCGCTATGCTGAAATTGTAAATAGCGATGCAGTGGCGCAAGATGAAGTCGCTATTGGTAAGACTGTTACAATTCAAGAAGTTGGCGAAACGGACGAAGAAGTCTATATGATTGTTGGTGCAGCAGGAGCAGATGCTTTTGCAGGAAAAGTTTCTAATGAAAGTCCTATTGGACAAGCTCTAATTGGCAAGAAAACAGGCGATACAGCTACAGTTGAAACACCTGTGGGCAGTTATGATGTAAAAATCCTAAAAGTCGAAAAAACGGCATAATTAAAAATGAGTAAGATGAGCCCCCGTGATTGTAATAGTACCACGGGGGTTGTCTCTGCAAAACATAGAGGAGAGAAGTATGGCTCGTAAGTCTCAAGTAATTTTAACCAATATGTGTCTGATTGAAGATAATCAAAATCGCATTGTCATGCAGATCCGTGATCCCAAGATGTATTCTTGGTCAGGAGCAGCCTTACCCGGCGGACATATAGAAGAAAAGGAGAGCCTCCACCAAGCAGTTGTGCGTGAAATTTATGAAGAAACGGGACTAACAATCTATCATCCTAGACTAGTTGGTATGAAACATTGGTACACGGCAGAAGGCATTCGTTATCTGGTCTTTCTTTATCGCACAAATGAATTTTCAGGACATCTCCGTTCATCAGAAGAAGGTGAAGTTAGGTGGGTGGCGCGTGAAGAGTTAGATACTCTCGAATTGGCTTATGATTTAAAAAATTTGCTACGTATTTTTGATGACAAATCATTGTCAGAATTATTTTATAGTGAACGCTTAGAAAATGATTTTGTTCGCGAATTTTGGTAAGTTTATTTTTGAATGAGAACATTTAAATTGAACGGCAAGCAAAAAGCTGGAATGATTGTTCCAGCTTTTTTTGTTCATCTTGAACGTTGTTTTCCAGCATTACGATTTTTCTTTTTATTTTGTTTTCTATTTTCAATAACGGCCTGTGCTTGAGGTGTCACATCTTTTTTACGACCAGAATTTTTAATGGCTTTAGGTGGATTATTTTTGTATTCTTCAGCTACGCGTTTTCTAAGCTGAGGACGGATGTAATGATTGATAATCAATTGTTGGATAATCATGATGAAACCGCCGACTACCCAGTAAAGTGTGACACCTGCTGGAGCTGTGAAAGAAAAGATAACAATCATGAGCGGGCTCATGTACATCATTTTTTTCATTTGTTCTTTTTGAACTTCATCAACACCAACAAGAGTTAAAGCAGACTGGATAAAATACAAAACACCGACGATAGCAGTAAGGAGAATGCTGGCTTTTCCGAGTGGAATTCCTAGGAATACACTCTTAGCTACTCCTTCAGTATATTGAGCAGAGAAGTAAAGGGCAGAGAAAAATGGCAATTGAATCAGGAGGGGAAGACATCCAATCCCACCAAGCATATTGACACCATTTTCTTTTTGAGCAGCCATGAGTGCTTGCTGAGCAGCCAGTTTTTCTTCTTGTGTTTCCGCATTCTTCATGCGTTCTTGGATCGGCTCAAAAATAGGCTTCAAGTAATTCATCTTTTCAGATTGGTAAGTTGATTTCCAAGACTGATAGAGTCCAAGTGGAAGGATAATCAAGCGCACAATCAAGGTGACGATGATAATAGCGACACCAAAACCAAGTCCCATATTATTAGCAAAATACTGAATGGCAAGGCTCATTGGTCTTCCGATAATATCCCAGACAAATCCAGCAGGCTTGCCATCTTTGACTTGCACACATCCTGAGAGTAGCAGAAGTATAGACAGCCCTAAACCTGAGAATAAAATACGATTTAATTTTTTCACGTGTTTGTTTCCTTTTTCTAAAAAATAATACCTTTCTATTCTACTGTTTTTTTCCTAAATATACAATAGTTCTTGGGACCTAATTTGCAATTTTAAAATCTGAATAGGAATCAAAATTAGCCATTGTGACATCTAAATAGCTGACTTTTGAAAATGGCGTTGGTCCTTTGCGGATTTCTTGGATAAATTTCGCCATGAGGGCAGAATTCTCCGCTTGTGCTAAGATCTCTACAGTTCCGTCTTCATTATTCCAGACACGTCCAGTGATGCCACCGATTTCTGTGGCAAGTGTGTAAACACCCCAACGAAAGCCAACTCCTTGCACGCGACCTTGTGCAATCATTCTTACTTTTTGCATGTGAACCTCCTTTTTGTGATATAATAGTTCTATGAATATTATAACCTCAAAAGCTAATAATGTGGTAAAAAATACCAAGAAATTACTTCAAAAAAAGTATCGGAAAGACTCATACTTAATTGAGGGCTGGCATTTATTTGAAGAAGCAGTCCAAGCACAGGCTGAGTTTCGGAATATCTTTGTTTTAGAAGAATTTGTTGATAGAGTGCAAGATTTTCCTCAAGTTCATGTGGTGACGGCAGATATTTTAGCAGATTTGGCTGATTCCAAAACACCGCAGGGCATCGTGGCAGAGATTGCTTTTGAAAAACAATCTGCTCCTTCATTTCTCAAAGGGAAATATCTCTTTTTAGAAGATGTGCAGGATCCCGGAAATGTAGGAACGATTATCCGAACGGCTGATGCAGCTGGTTATGATGGAGTGTTTATTTCGCAGCATTCGGCAGATATTTACAATCTTAAAACCCTACGCTCCATGCAAGGCAGTCATTTCCATTTACCTATTTATAGAGTGAGAACATCAGATTTTCTTAATCTTACCAAGCAAGTACAATTGCCGATATTAGCAACGACGCTTTCAAAAGATTCGATGGATTATCGAGAGTTAGCACCACTGTCGGATTTTGCTCTTGTGTTGGGAAATGAAGGACAGGGTATTAGTCATGAAATGGCAGAAGCAGCTGATAACCTCATTCATATTTCGATGAAAGGACGAGCTGAGAGTTTAAATGTCGCCGTGGCAGCAGGCATTCTCATCTTCGCTTTAAGCTAAAATTTAGAAATGTATTTATAATTAGAAGCACATGGAGGTGGTTCTATGCTTTATAAAGAAGATAAAGAGTATATGGAGCATGTTGGACAATTGATTGCTCAACCACGCGTCCAGAAATTAAAAACCATAACACACCATATTTATTCCAATCGCTTGGAGCATTCGATTCATGTTAGTTATACGAGTTATAAAATTGCGAAAAAATTAGGTTGGGATGCAAAAAGTACCGCACGTGGTGGACTTCTGCACGATATGTTTTATTATGATTGGCGGGAAACGAAATTTAATAAAAGCCATGCTTGGGTACACCCTCGCTTAGCAGTGCGAAATGCACGGAAAGTAACCAATTTAAATAAAGTAGAAGAAGACATCATTCTCAAACACATGTGGGGAGCAACATTGGCGCCGCCACGGTATAAAGAAGGCTATATTGTCACTATGGTGGATAAATACTGGGCAATCAAGGAAGCCATGGCGCCAGTTCGGAAAAGAATTGCTAAAAGAAGACTTTTTCATCGAAAAATGTTAAAATCGTAACATATCATAATAAAGGAGAGAGCTTATGAACAATACAGTTATTCAAGAAAATAGTGGTATCAATAGTTTTTACGCTAAAGTTTATTCATTAGTCGGTATGGGGATTGGCATTTCTGCCCTTGTCTCGGCTTTGATGTTAACAATATTTCAAGATGTGATTTATTCAGTAATAATGGCGAATAGTTGGATTTTTTACTTAGCTATTTTTGCTGAGTTGGTTCTTGTCTGGGTAGCTTCAGGGATGTCTGCCAAAAACAATCCAGCTGCATTGCCAACTTTTCTAGTTTATTCGGCTTTAAATGGCTTTACGATTAGTTTAGTATTGGCTCTTTACACACAAGCAACGGTTTTAGCAGCCTTCGTTACTTCTTCAGCGATGTTTTTTGCTATGGCATTGATTGGGAAATTTACCAAAAAAGATCTTTCTGGCTTGGGTAGAGCCTTTATTGCAGGTCTGATTGGAGTTATCATCGCTAGTTTGGTGAATATTTTCCTTAGAAGTTCTGGACTAGATTTCATCATTAGCATTATTAGTGTGATTATCTTCTCTGGATTGATTGCTTGGGATAATCAAAGAATCCGCTATGTCTATGAGCAATCAGGCGGAAATGTAGCGGCTGGTTGGGCAGTTTCACTCGCCTTAAGCCTTTACCTTGATTTTATCAATCTGTTCCTCAGTATTCTTCGTATTTTTGGAAGAGATAATTAAAAGTAAGAATTAGAAGTTGGACTGGTTTCAGCTTCTTTTTTTATGATATAATAAAGCAAATGAAAAGAAAGTATGAGGCTTGCTATGAAAGAACCATTTCTCAGTCGCGAAAAGTTAGCTGAAATCACTGCTCAATTTCCAACTCCATTTCATTTGTATGATGAGAAAGGAATTCGTGAGACAGCTCGTGCACTTCAGGAAGCCTTTTCTTGGAATCAAGGATTTAAAGAGTATTTTGCAGTAAAGGCAACTCCGAATCCGGCTATTTTGAAAATCTTGAAAGATGAAGGCTGTGGAGTAGATTGCGCCAGCTATGTAGAACTTTTGATGAGCCAAAAAGTAGGCTTTTCAGGAAATGACATGATGTTTTCGTCCAATGACACGCCTGCAAAAGAAATGCAATTTGCGCGTGAATTGGGAGCTACTATCAATCTTGATGCTTATGAAGATGTTGCATTTTTACAGGAAGTGGCGAGCATTCCAGAAGTTATTTCTTGCCGCTATAATCCAGGCGGTGTGTTTGAATTGGGAACAGATATTATGGATTCTCCAGAAGAAGCCAAATTCGGGATGACCAAAGAGCAGCTTATTCAGGCTTTTAAAGATTTAAAAAAGTTGGGCGTTAAAAAATTTGGGATTCATGCCTTATTAGCTTCTAATACTGTTACGAATGATTATTATCCTGAATTAGCCCGTCAGCTATTTGAATTAGCCGTTGAGGTCGTAGCTGAGACCAATGTGGACCTGGATTTTATCAATCTTTCAGGCGGAGTAGGCGTTCCTTATCGTCCAGAAGAAAAAGCAAATGACATTTTAGCGATTGGGCAAGGAGTTCGCCGAGTTTATGAGGAAATTTTAATACCTGCAGGTTTAGGAAAGGTTAAAATTTTTACGGAACTGGGACGTTTTATGCTGGCCACTCATGGGTTATTGGTGACGAAAGTATTGCATAAAAAGAAGACTTATCGCACTTACATTGGTGTAGATGCTTCAGCAGTGAACCTGCTGCGTCCTGCTATGTATGGCGCTTATCATCATATTACAAATATGGATCACCCAGATGGACCGACAGAAATAGTGGATGTGGTCGGCAGTCTTTGTGAAAATAATGATAAATTTGCCATTCAGCGCGAACTGCCGATTACCAATATTGGGGATACCCTAGTGATTCACGATACAGGAGCGCACGGTTTTTCAATGGGCTATCAGTACAATGCTAAACTTCGTTCAGCTGAAATTTTACTGGAAGAAGACGGCGGTGTACGAATGATTCGGCGTGCTGAAATACCAGAGGATTACTTCGCAACTTTGTATGGCTTTGATTTTGAAAAATAGACAATTTTTGATATAATAAGAAGATGTAAAAAGGGAAAAGAGGATTACATATTTATGAATTTACTATTAGCTATTTTGTTGATTATTCTGGCTTTCTTTGGTGGCATGCTCGCTGGAATGTATCTAATTCGCAAACAAATTGAAAAAGAATTTGCAGACAATCCACGTTTGAATATTGATGCGGTTCGTACAATGCTATCTGCAAATGGACAAAAACCAAATGAAGCAAAGGTACAACAAGTGTATCGTCAAATTAAAAATCAACAAAAAGCAGCACTTGAAAATGCTAAAAAGAAAAAATAAGCTGTTAAAACAGTATAAAATTTGATTTTTAAAGAGATAACTGAATGGGGATTTGGGCCTTGCACCCAGTCCCTTCTTTAGAAAGAAGAACTTATGGATAATCGACCAATTGGTTTTTTAGACTCAGGCGTGGGCGGTTTGACAGTTGTTCGCGAACTGATGCGGCAGCTTCCACATGAGGAAGTGATTTATATCGGTGATTCTGCGCGTGCGCCTTATGGACCAAGACCAGCAAATCAGATTCGCGAGTATACATGGCAATTAGTGCAATTTCTCTTAACTAAAAATGTCAAAATGATTGTTCTTGCCTGCAATACAGCTACTGCTGTGGTTTGGGAAGAAATCAAAGAAAAATTGGATATTCCAGTTTTAGGAGTGATTTTACCAGGAGCTAGTGCGGCAATCAAAGCCTCTCAACATGGGAAGATTGGCATTATTGGAACGCCAATGACGATTCAATCAGATATTTATCGGCAAAAAATCGAGCGTCTCTTACCGGAAGTGGAGGTGACAAGTCTTTCTTGTCCCAAATTTGTACCGCTAGTAGAATCTAATGAACTGTCGTCTAGCATTACGAAAAAAGTGGTCTATGAGAGCTTGATGCCGTTAAAAGGCAAGGTAGATACTTTAGTGCTAGGCTGTACGCATTATCCTTTGCTAAAACCAATCATTCAAAATGTAATGGGACCAACAGTGAAACTGATTGATAGTGGAGCAGAATGCGTGCGGGACATTTCTGTTTTGCTCAATTATTTTGAGATCAATCACAGCAGAGAAGGAGAACTTCCTCAACACCGCTTTTTTACCACAGCAAATGCAAAAAGTTTTGCTGAAATTGCAGAAACGTGGTTAAATAAAGAAATAAATGTGGAGCATGTGACCTTATGAGTAGCAAAATTTATGAGTATAAAGATACCCAAGATTGGTATGTTGGAGAATGGTCTTCTCGTGGCGAAACTTTCCATTTTAAGGATGTTGATTTGGAAGAACTCAGTCGTATGGAAGAAGAGCTTTGTCAATTAGTAGTTGAAGAGCAGTCTTTTTCTGTTGCAGTGATTCAATATAACTCCATGATGTCTTTTGTTCAATTTGTCTTGCAAATGATTAACGAGAACCAAGATTCACAGTTTCAGGCACAATTTCATAAGGGCGCTATTCTGATTACGGAAAAGGGACAGTTAGTTTTAGTGCATTTGCCTAAAAATGGGATTCAGCTGAATGATTTCTTTTCTCAACAAGAATTGTCAGGTTTGACAGTAGGAGATACGATTTTAATTGCTACTCGTAATGAGGGGAAAACTGCTGAGTTCCGCAAAATCTTTGAAAAATTAGGCTACAAAATTGAAAACCTAAATGACTATCCTGATTTACCAGAGGTCGCAGAAACTGGGATGACTTTTGAAGAGAATGCTCGTTTGAAAGCAGAGACCATTTCTAAGCTGACTGGCAAAATGGTATTGGCGGATGACTCAGGCTTAAAAGTGGATGCACTAGGTGGTCTTCCTGGAGTTTGGTCTGCTCGCTTTGCTGGAAATGATGCAACAGACTTAGAAAACAATGCAAAATTGCTACATGAATTAGCAATGGTTTTCGACTTGAAAGATCGCTCTGCACAGTTTCATACCACTCTGGTAGTGGCAAGTCCTGACAAAGAAAGTCTGGTCGTAGAGGCTGACTGGCCAGGCTATATCAATTTTGAGCCGAAAGGTGAAAATGGATTTGGCTATGATCCTTTATTTTTAGTAGGTGAAACAGGCAAAACATCTGCAGAATTAACAATGGAAGAAAAAAACGCTCAATCACATCGAGCTCAAGCAGTTCAAAAATTAGTGGAGGTATTTCCAACATGGCAAAACAAACCATCATCGTAATGAGTGATTCTCATGGAGATCGTGCTATTGTAGAAGAGATAAAGACCTATTATCTCGGAAAAGTAGATGCTATTTTTCATAATGGTGATTCTGAGCTGCCAAGTGATGACGAAGTGTGGCAAGGAATTTACGTTGTAGCAGGGAACATGGATTTCTATGATGGTTATCCAGATCGCTTAGTGACAGACTTAAACGGCACCATTATTGCGCAAACTCACGGACATCTTCAACAGATCAATTTTGGTTTTCAAAAATTGGATTTCTGGGCACAAGAGGTAAATGCAGATATTTGTTTGTATGGGCATTTACATATTCCAGATGCGTGGATGGAAGGAAAAACACTCTTTTTAAATCCAGGTTCTATCAGCCAACCGCGCGGTGTTATCAATGAGCGACTTTATGCTAAGGTAGAGATTAGTGATGATGCATTTCAAGTGGACTATTATACGCGTCAACACGAACTGTATTCTCGCCTATCAAAGGAGTTTACTCGATGATTGCCAAAGAATTTGAAAATTTTCTCTTACAGCAAGAAGATACTTTTTTAACACCGGCAGAAAACTTGGCTGTTTTAATTGATACTCACAATGCTGATCATGCTATTTTGTTGTTAAGTCAGATGACCTACTCACGAGTACCCGTGGTGACAGATCAGAAAAAGTTTGTTGGCACCATTTCGCTAACAGATATCTTGTCTTATCAGATGCAGCACGAAATTCCTGATGAGGAATTTATGACAACGGATATTGTTCACATGGCGAAAAAAGATGACCTGACAGTCGGTCCAGATTTTACATTGACAGAAGTGCTGCATAAGTTAGTAGATGAGTCCTTCTTGCCAGTCGTTGATCAGGACAATACATTTCAAGGAATTATTACACGCAAGTCTATCCTAAAAGCAGTTAATGCTCTTTTGCATAGTTTTGCGAATGAATATGAGATTCATCCAAAATGAAAGAAGAAATAACAACCTTTTTAGAAGGAAAAAATTTATCTGACAATTCAAAAACAGCTTATTTTTATGATTTGGAGCAATTCGTAGATGTGACCCATGCAAAAATTACAGAGACCAATCTGCGGATTTACCAAGCTTCTATCGCTGACTTTAAACCTTCTGTTCAGAAACGAAAATTATCTGCTGTCAATCAATTTTTGCATTATTTATATAAGCAACGATTGATTTCAGACTTTTATCGTTTGGAGTTGCCAAAAGTGGGAATCCCGAAAGAACACGATGCGGAAATTTTGGATTTGTCTGATTTTTATGCAGATACAAATCAATACAACGGTCGCTTGATTGCGCTTCTCATTTTAGAAATGGGGCTTTTACCAAGCGAAATTTTGCAGTTGAAAGTAGCAGATGTCAATCTGGATTTTCAGATTATTCGCATTGAGAAAGCAGGTCAAAAGCGCATTGTGCCCATTCCAGACCAATTGATTGGAGAATTGGAAACAACTCTGGAAGGAACTTACTTGTTAGAAAAGAATGGAAAAAGCTATTCGCGGCAATGGGGCTTTCGTCAATTAGAAGCTTTTTTGATTGAAAAAAATCAAGCTACTTTATCAGCTCAGAGTTTGCGGGAGCAATATATTTTACGCCAGCGAGAAAAAGGCGTAGAAATATATGAAATTGCGCGCAATTTAGGCTTGAAAACAATGATGACGTTGGAAAAATACAGATAATGGACATAAAAATTAAAGATTTTGAAGGCCCATTGGACTTATTGCTTCATTTGGTGTCAAGATACCAAATGGATATCTATGATGTGCCGATTACAGAGGTCATTGAGCAATATTTGGCTTATGTGGCGACGCTTCAGGCTATGAAGTTAGAAGTGACGGGAGAATACATGGTTATGGCAAGTCAGCTCATGTTGATTAAAAGCCGAAAACTCTTGCCAAAAGTAGCTGATAGCTTAGAAACTGAAGAGGATTTGGAGCAAGATTTGCTTTCTCAAATTGAGGAATATCGGAAATTCAAATTGTTAGGTGAGAAAATGGCGGAGCAACATGAAGAACGAGCTCTTTATTATTCCAAACCTAAAATTGAATTGGTGTATGAAGATGCAACATTGCTCCATGATAAGACAACGATTGATTTGTTTTTGGCTTTTTCTAAATTGATAACGCAAAAAAGAGAAGAATTTGCTCAAAGTCATACAACGATTGTCAAAGATGAATATAAAATCGAAGACATGATGGATGTGATACGTGATCGCTGTCATTCTCAGGAAAAAATAGCTCTGCAAGCCATTTTTTCAGAAACAAAAGATATGAACGAAGTGATTACCTTATTTTTAGCGACATTGGAACTAGTAAAAGTCCAAGAAATCCAAGTAATGCAGGAAGAAAATTTTGGGAATATTTATCTAATAGGAAAAAGAAATGAGTAAGTTAGCAGAGATTGAAGCCCTGCTCTTTGTGGCGGGCGAGGACGGCTTGCGTGTCCGTCAACTGGCAGAGCTCCTCTCTATGCCTCCTACGGGAGTGACACAGAGTTTGGAGAAATTGGCAGAAAAGTATCAAAAAGATGAAGATTCAAGTCTTGCCTTGTTAGAGACGTCGAATACTTATAAAATTGTTACCAAGCAAGATTTTGCTGAATTGTTGCGGGAATATTCAAAAGCCCCTATCAATCAAAGTTTATCAAGAGCTGCCTTGGAAACTTTGTCCATTATTGCTTATAAGCAGCCCATTACGAAAGTGGAAGTGGATGAGATTCGTGGAGTCAATTCTAGTGGTGCGATTTCAAAGTTGCAGATATTTGACTTGATTCGTGAAAATGGAAAAAAAGAAGTGCTAGGGCGCCCAAATCTTTATGTGACAACGGATTATTTTTTGGATTATATGGGAATCAATAGCTTAGAAGAATTGCCAATAGTAGAAGAAACAGAGTTAATAGCAGAAGAAAGTCAGCTATTTACTGAAAGGATAGAGGATGAGAATCAATAAATATATTGCCCATGCTGGGATTGCGAGCCGTAGAAAGGCAGAAGAGTTGATAAAACAAGGGCTTGTCACTGTGAATGGACAAGTTGTTCGTGAGTTGGCGACGACGATCAAGTCAGGTGATCGTGTTGAGGTCAGTGGTCAGCCGATTTACAATGAAGAAAAAGTGTATTATCTCTTAAACAAGCCTCGCGGTGTCATTTCTAGCGTGACAGATGACAAAGGTCGTCCAACGGTGGTTGATTTGTTGCCAAATGTCACAGAGAGAATCTATCCAGTTGGTCGACTTGATTGGGATACGTCGGGTGCTTTGATTTTGACAAATGATGGCGATTTTACAGATGAGATGATTCATCCTAGAAATGAAATTGATAAGGTCTATGTAGCTCGTGTCAAGGGGGTGGCTGATAAAGAAGTTCTCCGTCCCTTGACAAAAGGTGTGGAAGTTGACGGCAAAAAAACCAAACCAGCGGTTTATGAAATTCTGAAAGTAGACCCGGTTAAGAATCGTTCGGTTGTCCAGTTGACCATTCATGAAGGACGAAATCATCAAGTGAAAAAGATGTTTGAAGCGGTTGGTTTGCAAGTAGATAAACTTTCTCGTACGCAATTTGGTCATTTGAATTTAACAGGTCTTCGTCCGGGTGAAGCTCGCCGTCTCAATAAAAAAGAGGTCAGTCAGTTACATAACCTAGCTGTGACGAAGAAAAAATGATGAAAAAAATCTTTATCGCATCAGTGCGTTTTTATCAAAAGTTTATCTCGCCAGCCTTTCCACCTTCTTGTCGCTATCAGCCGACTTGTTCAAATTATATGATTCAAGCGATTGAAAAGCACGGTGCTAAAGGGGTATTAATGGGAATATCACGTATTTTGCGTTGTCATCCTTGGGCAGAAGGAGGAGATGATCCTGTGCCGGATGTATTTAGCTTGAAGCGTAACTATGCAGAAGACAAAGAAAGAGGTTGAGACGTTTCCTCTATAAAAGGGGCAACCAGAGATTCTTTATAAAATACTATAACTTAATAGTACAAATAAGAAAAACGAACAATTTTGACATTCTAACTAACAGAAAATTAAAATTGCTCGTTTTTTGTATTTCTCGCTGGCCTTTTGTTGCCTGTTCATCTCATACTCAATGAAAATTGGAAAGTTTTAAAGGCATTCGCTGTGTGAAATCTAACTATCTTTTCTATAAAGTCAGCTTAGACGAACGATTAAAATATCTTGAATCTACTTCGTGTTTACTCTTCATTTAAAGACTGATATAATAATCATGAAAGCGCTTGTAAATTTAATTTTAAAAAGGAGAACAAATGGTTTTGGAAACAAGAAATATTGCTATTCAAGGTACTTATGGTGAGCGATTCCAGCATTGTTGGGGATGCGGTCCTAAGAATGAGTCAGGCTTGCATTTAAAAACTTATCCTAGTCTAAACGGAACTAGCTGCATTAGCAAGATAACACCAGCTCAACAGTATACCGGTGGTGTTCCAGCTAATCTATTTGGCGGTATGATTGCCATGATTTTTGACTGTCATGGTACCGCTTCAGCAGCCTGGTTTGCTCATCAAAATAAGGGCTTAGATTTGACAGAAGAAACGGTCATTGGACGATTTATCACAGCTCGCTTGGAAATAGATTATAAAAGTCCAACGCCCATTGATGAGGAAATTACGGTCATCTCTCGACTTGAAGAACTAGGCCAAAGAAAAGCCATTGTGGCAATGGAGATGACAGTAGCGGGTCAGGTGCGTGCCAAAGCTAGAATGGTAGCAATCGCAGTGAAAGATAACATGTAGTATGTTTCGAAGATGAGACTACGCACTAAATTGTTGTTTCATTTAGTTCCTATACGGTAAATTTTAAAAAAGTGAAAAAATGCTTTTTCTATAATATAATCAGAGTGAAAAATTATGGAATGTTAGTTTGTCTCTAACATTCTTTTTGTGTTTAAATAGAATCATCATAGCTTATCTGATAAGAAGTAGATAGTATACTAATCTCAGTGGAGAATGAGTAAGAGTTATTGTTGCTTTTTGCGATAAACATAATAAACTACTAATCACAAAGATCTCACTAGGATTACACACCTAATGAAGACTTTATATTGGCTTACATAGTTTTTTAAACAAGTGTAGCAAAATCATGGAATTTATTTAGGTTTCATCTATTTAAAATTTTTTTAATTATTTGAATACCCGTGGTGCTAGTTAAGTTCAAAATAGCTCAAATTATAAGCCAATAGGATTTGTTCAATCCTCAGTTGTAGTCCAGCTACTCCTCTGGCGAAGGTGTGTTCCATATCAAAGAGAGCACATAACTCAGAAAAGCAAGTTTCAATGGTTCGCCTCATAGCCAGTAATCTCCCATTGTTATGCTGGCTCGCGCTTCCCATATTCTGACGCAAGGGTGTCCATAAATGATACCCTCTCTGTTTCAACCGATCTTTAAGAGCCTGGCTGAGATAACCTTAATCTGCTAAAATCACAGATTGTTGGCAGCCTTCCAATAAATCCTCCACCGCTTTGATATCATGAACAGAAGCTGAGGTGACAATATAGTTCAGAATATAGCCAGATAAGGTAACGAGCATGTGAACTTTGAAACCGTAAAACCACTGGTGTTTTGACGCATTGTAGCCAATGTCTGCCACTCCTTCGAAAATACTTGCTCTATGGTTGCGAACAGACTGACAAAGTGGTAGAGGGAAACTGTCCATGATAACAATATTATTAGAGGGCGCTTGGTCATTCATCGCTTGTCGAATGAGTTGTAGCAACCAAATCAACTGTCTTGAGCGACGATTAAAGCGACTTCTTTCAAGCAGTCGACCACAGGGAAATAGTTGACAGATTCGGTGAAAATGACGTTGCGATTTGATTCCTAGTTCAGCTTGCAATAACAGTAGGACTAATAGAGATTCATCCGAAACTTTTAGAGGACTATACAAAGGCTATCAATGAAAGACCTAGACGAATCCATGGCTATCAGTCCGCAAAAAAGCTGTTTGAGCTAACTCAAACAGCTTGAAAGATACTCAATTAATCAGAGGAACAACTTTGTTGCACTTGACTTGACAATTGGGAAAAATAAAAAATTAGCAAAGAAGCATTTCCACTAAAAAATAAAAGACAAACCTACCAAAATGGTGATTTGTCTACAGTCTGAGATGTTAGTTCTATGACCAGTGAGTTTCAGGCGATATGCTATCGTTTTGACCATGTCTGTGGCATAAAGAGCAGGATCATTGGGTAAATTTCTAAACGCCCTGCAATCATGGCAAGAGAGAGTAAGAGTTTGGAAATAGGACCAAAGATTGCAAAGCTATCAGTTGTTCCTAACATTGGTCCAATGTTGTTGAAACAGCTAAGAACGGCACTGACGACTGTCATCAAGTTATTATTATCTAAACTAACGATGAAAATGAGAAAGATGATAATCATCGTATACAGAACAAGATATTTTAAAATTTTATGCTGGGTGTCTTTGTCAATGACACTATGATTGACGTGCAGAGTCAATACCCGCTTTGGTGAGAGGGTGGACAATACTTGATTTTTAGCAATGCGGACTAAGATTAAGCAACGAACCACTTTTAAACCGCCGGCGGTTGAACCAGCGGACCCTCCTATGCACATGAGAATGAGGAGAATGAATTGAGAAAATAGTGGCCAAGCTGAGATGTCCCCTAAACCAAATCCAGTTGTGGTAATAATATTAGAGACTTGAAAAAATGAAATCTCCAAAGTTTGAGAGAGGTTTTGGTAGATATGAAAGACATTAAGGCAGATAAAAATGGTTGCGGATGCTACAATAATGAGATAGGTTCGTAATTCTTCGTCACCAAAAAGGGCTTTGAATTTTCGTAGTAGTAGGAAATAATACAGATTAAAATTCACACCAAAGATGAGCACACCAAAGCTCACTAAATAAGTAATCAATGAGCTGTGATAATGCGCAATACCATCATTGTAAACACTAAAGCCTCCTGTTCCCGCTGTTCCCATGGCAATGATAAAACTATCAAATAAAGGCATTCCTGCCAGATAATAAATCACTACAAAAATAGCAAAAAGTGCTAAATACAGCAAATAGAGAATTTGTGCAGTGTCCTTTAATTTAGAGACAACTTTCCCAAAAACAGGACCAGGAACTTCTGCTCGCATCACTTCCAAATGGCTATTTTTATTATTTTCCATAATAGCAAGAGCAAAGACAAGTACTCCCATACCTCCGATTAAGTGGGTAAAACTGCGCCAAAAGAGGAGGGAATGCGACAAAACAGAAACGTCTGGTAAGATTGAAGCTCCAGTTGTTGTAAAGCCTGAACTGATCTCGAAGAAAGCATCAATGAGATGAGGAATTTGTCCCGAAAAAACAAAAGGAAGAGCTCCAAAAAAGGACCAAAGTATCCAGCATAAGGCGACAATCAGGACCCCTTCTTTGGCATAAATGTGATGATTTTTAGGTTTAAAAGAGATACCTAAAAATCCGACTGCTAAGAGAATACCAATTGTGGTGCAAATTGAGAGCAGGTTTTGATTGGGTTCATGATAGATAAACGCTACAATGAGTGGAATTAGCAGTAACCCTGCTTCAATGATTAACAATTTTGAGAGGAGGAAACGAATCATACTTCTATTCATGGCTTACCTCTCTAACAAATCATATATTTGTGTGATATTTTGGATCAGAGTTGTGACGATGATTTGGTCACCGATTTGAATGTGGTCTTCCCCCATTGGGAAAATAGGTTTTCCATTTCGGATAATGGCAGCAATCAAGACACCTTTTTTCAGTTTGAGGCTGGAAAGTGGTCTTCCAGTCATTTTATTTTCTTCCTTTATTTGAAATTGCAGAGTTTCAAGTTGTCCATTGGCCAGGTGGTGCATGGCCTGTAAATCAGAATATTGAGCATTCATACGTCCGCGGACAAAATGCATAATCGTGTCAACAGCAATTCTCTTTGGTGTTACAATGCTTGAAAATTCCTGACTATCAATGATTTCAAGCAAGCTAGTCCGATTGACTTTCGTGATATTTTTTTGCACACCCATGCTTTCAAGGAACATAGATGAAATGATATTTTCCTCATCGACACCAGTCAAAGTGGCAACAGCGTCATAGTGCTGCGCACTTTCTTCCAGAAGAATATCTTTTGCAGTACCGTCACCTTGAACGATATGTAAATGTGGAAATTCTTGACTAAACCATTCAGCATGCTTTGGATTGATTTCAATCACTTTTAGTTTGATTTTGCTATTTTTAAAATATTAAGTAGATAGTAGGCGATTTTTCCTGCACCAATGAGCATTAAACTTTTAATGACTTTGGGTCGCACGAAATTATGGAAAAGAATGACTTCTACCCGATTTCCGGTGACATAGATAATATCATTCTGTAAAATGGTAATTTCACCGTCTGGAATGAGCAATTGTCCATTGCGGTTAATGGCACAAATCAAGACATTGCCAAATTTTTTGCGAAATTGAGACATGGTCATCTGACAGAGGTCACTATTTTGCTTAACTTTAAATTCCATTAAGCTGACGCGTCCATTGGCAAATCGCTCAACAGAGAGCGCATTTGGAAACTCAATGATATTTGCAATATAGCGTGCTGCTAGTAATTCAGGATTGACTATAAGAGAGAAACCAAGGATATTTTTTTCTTTAAAATAAGAATTAGAATACTCTGGATTGCGCACTCGGACAATCGTTTCTTTTGCTCCCATTCTTTTTGCCAACACAGCTGATACCATATTGACTTCATCGTGCTCTGTCATGGCAATGAAAATATCGCAATGCTCTACATCAGCTTGCTCTAAAATTTTAAAATTGGCACCGTTACCAACAATGCCCATAATATCATAACGCTTGGTGATGCGATTCAGTACGGCTTCGTTTTGCTCAATGAGAATCACATCGTGTTTTTCAGCCACAAGTGAACGACAAAGTGCAGAGCCTACTTTACCGCCACCAACGACAATAATTTTCATGTTATACCTCCCAAGTATCCCCCTCTATCATACCCTTTTTTTGCAAAAATTTCATCGTTTTGAAGAAAGAAAAAGAGATATTTTATTCAGAAGAGTCTAGTAATTGAAAATAAAAAGATAAAACTTGAAAATTCGTCATATAAATCTAGAAAATATAAAAAAATAAAGCTTTTTTTGTTGACATATGCTAAGAAAGTGATATACTAAGAAAGTACCCTCATTGATTTACCTCAAACCTGTTGTGATGTAAGTTAATGAGCCTTAAACCATGCTGTCTGCTGAGCTTGACTCCGGGCAGCGTGGCTATTTTTTTGCTTGGTAGCAATCACAGTTCACTAAGATAGATGAGAAGGCTATAAGATATGACAACATTTCAAAATCACATTGTTCTTTTTGAACCACAAATTCCTCAAAATACAGGAAATATCGCACGGACTTGTGCGGCGACCAATTCTCCTCTTCATATCATTTTACCAATGGGATTTCCGATTGATGACCGTAAGATGAAACGAGCTGGCTTGGATTATTGGGATAAGCTGGACATCACTTATTATGACAATTTAGAAGAGTTCATGAGTAAAATGGACGGACAATTGTATTTGATTTCTAAGTTTGCGGAGAAAGTTTATGCAGAAGAAAATTTTGCAACTGCTGGAAATCACTATTTCATGTTTGGGCGTGAGGATAAGGGATTGCCAGAAGATTTTATGCGTGCTCATTCTGAAAAAGCCCTGCGGATTCCGATGAATGATGAACATGTCAGAAGTTTGAATTTGTCAAATACAGTCTGTATGCTGGTGTATGAAGCCTTGCGGCAACAGAGTTTTGCAGGTTTGGAGCTAGTACATCACTATGCACATGACAAATTAAAATAGGATTTCTTAAAAGAATGGACGACATCGGATAAAATGCTTGCTCTAGCAGGCTTTTTTTGTTATGATTAAAGGGTCTTCAGGGCAGGGTGAAATTCCCGACCGGCGGTAATTTGCAGCCGTTGACAATCTTTTGTTTTTATATAGCGTTGGAGTTTCATGGTATATCTTTGTAGTGCCACTTCATTTAAAAACAAAATTTTTGCCAACTGGATAGCTGTTTTAAGTCCGCGAGCGTAAGCTGATGTGGTGTAATTCCACAACCGACAGTACAGTCTGGATGGGAGAAGACGAAAGGCAATGAAGAAGGTCTAAAAGTACAGCTTTTAAATTTTATTTAAGGAGATTTTCTTATACCATTTCAAAGGTTCTGTTGATTTAGAGAAATCGTTCTTCAGCAAGCCTTCCAGCTTCTCTAATTTTTATAAATTGGAGGAACCTGTTATGACACATACACGCAAAATGGCTGTTGTTGCCATTCTTTCAGCAATTTCATTTTTGCTGATGTTCTTTGATTTCCCGATTTTACCGGGGGCTAGCTTTTTAAAGCTGGATTTCAGTATTTTACCAATCCTACTGGGATTAGTGGTGCTGGATTTAGGTGGTGCTTTGAGTATTTTATTGGTTCGTTCAGCGCTCAAACTGCTGCTGAACAATCAAGGCGTCAATACTTATATTGGCTTGCCGATGAATATCATTGCGGTTGCTGTTTTCGTAATTGCTTTTGCCTTGATTTGGAAAAAAGAGCAGACAACCGTTCGTTTTCTAATCGCTTCTGTGGTGGGGACGCTCGGATTGACCTTGGCAATGCTGATTCTCAACTATGCCTATGCTATTCCACTCTATGCAACATTTGCTAATTTTGATATTTCAAAGATTCTGGGCGTGGCAAACTATCTATTTGCAATGGTCATTCCATTTAATCTATTAGAAGGTGTGGTTTTTGCGGTTGCCTTCTGGCTCATTCATTTGCTTTTAAAACCGATTTTAATCAAATATGAAAAATAAACAAACTTTTTTAACCAAGGGCTCTTTTGCCCTTTTACTTTTTGTGATTTTAGGATATGTTATCAAGTTTCATTCTAATTATTTAAAAGGCTTTGATCGGCCAATTCAGACAATTTTACGTGGGGATTTACCAGATTCTTTGACATTTTTCTTTTCTAATGTGACAAGTCTAATCAACATACCCGTTATTATAACTTGGGTTGTAGTTTTAGTTGGTCTTTTCCTTTATAAAAAATGGTGGAGTGAGGCAATTCTTTTGGCTGGAAATCTTGCTTTGACGGGAATTTTAGTGGCTCTTTTGAAAAATGTCTATCAACGTCCTCGTCCTACGCTCCAACATTTAGTAGAAGAAGGTGGATTTTCTTTTCCGAGTGGACATGCCTTGGCTTCGACGTTAGTTGTTGGGGCGTTAGTGATTATTGTGAGCCAGCGCGTGAAAAATCGTCATCTCAGACATTTGCTGCAAGTGTTACTCATGGTATTCATTCTTACAATCATGACATCTCGTGTTTATCTAGGAGTTCATTATCCAACAGATGTTTTAGGAAGCCTTTTATTAGGAGTGGGGATTTTATATATTGAATTTCCATACTATGATAAGGTGCGCTTCCAATGGCGTTTTGCAGGAAAGCAAAAATAGATTATTAGCAGACAGTTTAGAGGAGGCAGGGTGGTAAAAGTTTTAGATAAACGTCTGATTCTTCAAATTTTGTCAATAGTTGAGCAGATTCCTGTAGGAAAAGTGGCTACCTATGGACAAATTGCGCATTTGATAGGGCGAGAAAGAAATGCTCGTTTAGTGGGGCGCGTGCTGTCTCAAGCAGAACTTTATGGAAAATTTCCTTGCCACCGTGTGGTTAATGCAGCAGGACGCTTAGCACCAGCATGGGAAGATCAGCGACATCTTCTTTGGGCTGAAGGAGTGACTTTTAAAACGAATGGCTGTGTGGATTTGAAAAAGCACCAATGGAAGCCAATTGACATGAATAAAGTGTAAATGGAACTCCGAGCGCGAGTTCTGTTTTATTTTGTGGTACAATGGAAGTTATGAAACCATATAATTCGTTAAATGCTTATTATCGAAAACTATTTGGAGAGAAGACTTTTAAAGTTCCGATTGATGCGGGATTTGATTGTCCCAATCGAGATGGAACGGTTGCTCATGGTGGCTGTACTTTTTGTACGGTGTCAGGTTCTGGTGATGCCATTGTAGCTCCTGAAGCACCGATTCGTGAACAATTTTACAAGGAAATTGATTTCATGCACCGCAAATGGCCTGAAGTCAAGAAATATCTAGTTTATTTTCAAAATTTTACCAATACCCATGATAAGGTGGAGGTCATTCGTGAGCGATATGAGCAAGCTATCAATGAGCCAGGGGTTGTCGGTATCAATATCGGAACTAGGCCAGACTGTCTACCTGATGAAACGATTGACTATTTAGCAGAATTGTCTGAACGCATGCATGTGACGGTAGAGCTGGGCTTGCAGACGACTTATGAAGCCACTTCGCAATTGATTAACCGCGCACATTCCTATGAATTATATGTTGAAACGGTTCAACGCCTGCGGAAATTTCCAAAAATCGAGATAGTTTCCCACTTAATCAATGGCTTACCTGGTGAAACTCACGAGATGATGATAGAAAATGTTCGCCGCTGTGTGACTGACAATGACATTCAAGGGATTAAATTACATCTTTTGCATTTAATGACCAACACACGGATGCAACGAGATTATCATGAAGGACGCTTGCAGCTGCTTAGCCAAGATGAGTATGTTTCTATTGTTTGTGACCAATTAGAAATAATCCCTGAGCATATCGTCATTCATCGGATTACAGGCGATGCACCACGGGACATGCTAATTGGGCCCATGTGGAGCCTCAATAAATGGGAAGTGCTCAATGCGATTGAGCAAGAAATGAACCGTCGCGGCAGCGTTCAAGGGTGTAAAGCAAAGGAGCAACGATTTATATGTTAAGACCATTACAAATGGCACATGCTTTTTTAGAGGAAGTAGTGACTGATGAAGACATCGTCGTTGATGCCACTATGGGCAATGGGCACGACACGCTTTTCTTGGCACGATTGGCTAAAAAAGTCTATGCTTTTGATATTCAAGAGCAAGCCATTGAGCAAACCACCAAGCGCTTGGCAGAAGCTAAATTGGACAATGTTGAATTGTTTTTGACAGGCCACGAAAATGTGGATCAATATGTTGAAAGCATTAAAGCAGCTATTTTTAATCTAGGCTATCTTCCGTCGGCAGATAAAACAGTGATTACGCAGCCACATACAACTATACAGGCCTTGGAAAAATTATGTCAGCGTTTAGTAACTGGTGGTCGGATTGCAATCATGGTTTATTATGGGCATGCAGGTGGCGATGTGGAGCGAGATGCAGTTTTAGACTTTGTCAGTCAATTGCCGCAGCAGGAATTTACTGTCGCCCTTTATAAAACAATCAACCAAATCAATCAGCCCCCCTTTTTAGTGATGATTGAGAAATTAAAAATGACTTAAGTGGAGAGAAAAATGGATAAGCAATATCTACATGAAAAATTGAACTGCTTACGCAGTCAATATCTAGATTCAACCAATGGAGAAATCTTAGCAAAGCAAGTAAATGATGTGCAGATGAGCAAAAAAATGCTTCGGATTAAGAAAAAATTAGTCAATCTTGAAATGGAGCGCTGTCAAAAAATGATTGAACATCGCGATTTATCGAAAATTGAGCAAAAAATCTCCGAGCAGAAGATGCTTTTTGAAAAATGCTGTAAACAAAAATAAAGGAGGAAAATGTGGATTTACTCCTTTATATTATTATCTTTTTATCTGTTCTGATTGTTTCAAATGCCACCAACAAGCTATTTCCAAGCTTGCCGGCGCCACTCATACAAATTCTATTAGGGATTGGCTTGGGATTTTTCATTCCAGTTGGAACGTTTCATTTAGAGACGGAGCTGTTTCTAGCTTTAATCATTGGGCCGCTACTGTTTCGAGAAGCAGAAGAAAGCGATATTACCAGTATTCTTAAGCACTGGGAGATTGTTGTTTATCTGATTTTTCCAGTTATTTTTCTATCAACTCTGAGTCTTGGCTTTTTGTCACATTGGCTATGGGTGTCCCTTCCTCTTGCAGCTTGTATCGCGGTTGGAGCCGCCTTGGGTCCGACTGATTTAGTGGCTTTTGCGTCCTTATCTGAGCGCTTTACCTTTCCAAAACGTGTAGAAAATATTTTGAAAGGGGAGGGCTTGCTAAATGATGCGAGTGGTTTAGTTGCCTTTCAATTTGCCCTGACGGCTTGGACAACAGGGAAATTTTCAGCTCAGGAAGCCAGCACCTCACTTATCCTTTCAATCATTGGCGGTTTTATTGTGGGTGGTCTAACTGCTTTTTTAAATCGTCAGTTGCAAAAGCTGCTGTATACGGTGCGAGCCTCAGACACAGCAGGAGAGTTGTTGTTAGAATTAAGTTTACCGTTGCTGACATTCTTCTTAGCCGAAGAACTCCATGTATCAGGGATTATTGCAGTTGTCGTGGCAGGAATTTTTAAGGCTAGTCGTTTTAAAAGGATTACTTTATTAGAGGCTCAAGTTGATACCGTGACAGATACGATTTGGCAAACTGTCACATTTATGCTGAATGGAGCGGTCTTTGTCATTTTAGGAATTGAGTTGGAAACGATAGCTGAACCCATTTTGAAAAGTCCGGTTTATGATAATCTCTGGCTCCTTCTGACGATTCTTTTGCTGACGATTGTGCTACTTGTCATTCGTTTTGTCATGATTTATGGCTTTTATTTCGGGAGAAGCCTACGTTTGAAAAAGAAAATGTCGAAATATTGGAGAGACATTGCTCTGTTAACTTTTTCAGGCGTAAAAGGAACCGTATCCATTGCAACCATTCTCTTGATTCCAACAGCTTTAGAGCAGGAATATCCTCTTTTGCTTTTCTTGGTGGCTGGAGTTACATTGCTTAGTTTTTTGACAGGACTGGTAGTGTTGCCTCGTTTATCAGAAAATAAGGAAGAATCATCAGACTACCTCATGCATATTGCTATTTTAAATGACGTTGTCCAAGAATTAGAAGAAGATTTGAAGCATACCAAAGTCAAAGCTCCGCTTTATGCGGCTATTGATAATTATCATGGACGAATCGAGCATCTTATTCTGGAGCAGGAAGGCAAATCTGTTCAAAAAGATTTGACAGATTTACAATTGCTGATGCTGAGTATTGAAAGTGACGGTTTGGAACAAGCCTACGAAGAAAGAAAAATGAGTAACCGTGCCTATTCCATTTACCAACGTTATTTATGGAATATGGAGCAAAGAATCAACCGCAATCTTGCTTCGCGCTTAACTTATTTTTTTGATTAGCTTTTTCAGAATGACTCGCTTATTGCTACATGAGATTGTTACGTTTGGCTCTACTTTCCGTAATTGGCTCAATCAAGATAGAGCAAAGCCTAGTAAGGCTGAAAGAGAAGAGATTGCCGAACTGTATCTAGCCAATACAGAAGTGATTATCGGCAGTTTAGAAAATCTGAAGGGCGTTTATAATACTGCGCTTATCAATTTCTTGCAAGATTCGCGTATTCGTGAGGCAGCAATTATTGAAAGCGGTGCTTTTATTGAGCGAGTTATCACACGTATCAAACCGAATAATATCAAGGAAATGCTGCGAGGTTATTATTTGGAGCGGAATATTATTTTTGAATACGAACACGAAAAGCTGATTTCAGCTAGTTATGCAAAATATCTTCGTCAAAATGTTAATAATTTAGAAAACTATTCTCTCAAAGAAACCGCCAATACATTACCATACGACATGATGAACTATGTCAGACAGAAATAAAACGGGAGTGGATTGAGCACTTAGTTGCGAATTCACTCTTTTTTAAACAAAAAAATAAGCCTTGACGGGCTTATTTAGTTGGGATGGATATTTCAATGAGGTTTGTTGAATAGAGTGTCTTAATTCGAGAAGCATCAATCGATTTTGTATCAATTTTTCGTTTCAGAAAAAATTCTCGAATTTTTTCAACTTCTTGTTCGCGAATGGCGCGGTGTTTATTTGAAATCAGAATTTCATAATGAAAAGGTGCTTGCGTAAAGACAACGTCTGTATTTCCAGCGGAAAAAGTCTCAACTAGTGTAGCATCTGTACTTTCTAATTGACTTTGTACAAGGCGTGCATGGCTGTTTGTCGTGTTAATAAGCTTCATCTGACTTCCTCCTATATTCTATTCCTATTATAGCACTTTTTCATAAAAAATGTGAACAATTTCTCATACTTTATGATTCTTTTTCCACATTTCAATTCCCCATTTATGACTGCCACGTTTTAATTTGGAAATAGCTTCTTCGATTGGAAACCAGGCGAGCTGATTAAAATCTTCTAAAGGTGCATGCGATTGCTTATATTGGCTTACTTCATAAATGTAAGCAGGGTTATAAAAATAGGTATCGCGGTGGCGAGAATAAAAATATTCATCTGCTTGTCCGTAATATTGACCGATTTGAGCGGTAAAACCAAGCTCTTCAATCAGTTCACGTTTTAAGGCAGTCAAGTAATCTTCGTCTTGCTCAATCTCGCCTCCGGGCAAGAACCACGCGCCGTTGGGAGCTTGCACTAAAATTATCTTTTCTTGCTTTTCATCTGGAATAACTGCATAAACGCCATAGCGATTCACATATTGCACGCCTTCTTGCTTTTCTCCAAAAGTTGCGACTGTCATATCATTTCCACTCTTTCTTATATGCTACTAATATCATAATGCAGAAATCAAGCGCTGTCAAGGCTTTCAAGCATTTTAAGGTTCAAATTTGAAAATATCTGCTGTGTATAAATTGAGCACTTTTTCAAAGAGAAGACGGAAAAGAATGGCAACGACTGTTGGGATGACAAGCCAAGCTAGAATTGCCAGTCCCATGGAAAGTCCGCCTGTAACAGAAGCGAAGAGTCCTGTCAGACCAACGAGTCCAAAACCTGCTGATGCAGGAGTCCCAGTAATAGTGAATAGTGGAACCAACAGCCCAGTTACAGCAGAAGTTGCAACGATAGGAACATAAGAGATTGGATGTTCAAAGACATTGGTCATCATCATTTTCATTGAACCAAGGGCGACAGCAGCAGTTACACCAGGTTTATTGACAAAGAATGAATGAACAACAAGTACGATACAAGTTGTTCCGACTCCCATAGCAGAAGCACCAGCAGCTAGTCCATTTAGTCCAATGGCAAGACCGATTGCAACAGTTGAGATTGGAGCCACGATTAAGATAGCAAAAGTAACACAGATGAGAACACTCATTAGGTAAGGCTGAAGATCCGTAAAGTAGATGATTCCTTGCCCGATTAAGCTAGAAATCATTTTGACATAAGGAAGTGTGAATAGCCCCACAGTCGCAAGAAGCGATCCAACGATTGGAAGAAGAACAAAATTAAAGGATTCAAATTTTCCTTCTAGCCAGAGCAATACGAGGACGCTGAGGGCACAAATTAGCATGACATTGATAATGTCCCCTGTACCAGTCGTGTAGAATCCAGTAACCATTTTGTTTGCAGTTGCGGTAATTTCAGCAGGGGCTTTTTGCTTTTGGAGATATCCTAATAACTCCGTAGCACCCACTAATTTACTAGAAGCACCAGAACTAACAAAAGCAATGGCTGCTAGAAGCGCAGCTTTCATTCCTTTGAAATTAAATTCCAAGGCAACCAGCGTTCCAATTACGGCAGATAAAGTGGCTTGGAAAAGAACGTTAGCCACATTCCAAGTTGCAAAGAAAGCATTATTTTTGAAAAAGTCTAAAGAGAAAATAATGGCAAAGATACAGTTAGGCAACAAGGCTACGATAACACCGATTGCGGTTCCGTTTAGAACTTTATGCAAAAATGATTTAGGGGTAAGTGATGCGGTTGTGTTTTCTTTTGTCATAAAAAACTCCTTTATTTTTGAAAAATAAAAATCCGCCCTATCCCAAATGAGAATAAGGCGGAGTCGTGTAAAAATGGAGATGATTATCCCATTTTAAAACGGTAGCTACGCCTTGATAAAATACTATAAATAATGACAATAATAGCTATCATCAACATAACGTAACTCCTTTTTTATTTTTCTTGTTGTCTATTATAACATCTTATTCCAAAAAAACAATAGAAAAATTGAAATTTTCTGATTATTTTGAAAAAACAGAATATCTATTATAAAAAATATGGGAAAACAGAAGAAAAATCTTCAAACAAATTTTACTTTTATATAAAAGTTGACATCAGGCGACAAGTTTCTTCTGTTATACTCATGATAGAAAAATGAAAGGAGCAAACAAATGAAATATGAATGGAGAAAATTAGATAAAAAACTTTATCAAGTTCCAAAAACTCCTGTGGTCATTGAACATCCTGTGCAGTCATTTATCATGTTAAATGGTCAAGGAAATCCAAATAAAGCTGACTTTTCAGAAAGGGTTTCTGCTCTTTATTCCCTCGCTTATGCGATTAAAATGGAGTATAAAAAAACTGCTCATCATCAGGAATTTACTGATTTTACCGTTTACCCTTTGGAAGGGATTTGGCAGCAAACAGAAGCAGAGACTTTGGTAAAAGACGACTTGGTTTATACGATTATGATTGCTCAGCCAGAGTTTATTACAAATGAAATAGTTGAAACAGCTCTCGAAAAAGTAAAAGTGAAAAAGCCAAATCCGTTTTATAATGAGATTCGCTTTGAACGAATAAGCGAAGGAAGCAGCGTTGCCATGCTTCATGTAGGACCATTTGACGATGAACCACAAACCTTCGCGAAAATGGATGCTTTCTGTCAAGAAAATGGGTTAAAACGCTGCACAGCATATCATCGTGAAATTTATTTGAACAATAAAAATCGCACTGCTCCAGAGAAACTAACGACAATTTTGAGATATAGTGTTCAGTAACTAAAAAGTCACTCCCTAGACTTCTAAGGAGTGACTTTCATGTTTAATTAGCATTGTTATCTGCTGGTGTTTGGATTTCTTTGCCGGCTTCGTTTTCAGCTGATTTGATGACAATCTTGCCGTTGCTTGTCATGACAGCCTTGAGTTCTTTTTCACTTGGGTGTTCAAGGTAGTAATCAGTAATGGCGTCTTCGATGTGATCTTGGATTGTCCGACGGAGTGGACGAGCTCCCATTTTCGGATCGTAACCCAAATTAACTAATTTTTCTTTGACTTTGTCTGTCACGTCGAGGTGAATGTCATTTGTTGCAAGCCGTTCATTGACATCTTCAAGCATCAAGTCTACGATTTTTAGGAGATTTTTCTTATCAAGGGACTTGAATTCGATAATACCGTCAAAGCGGTTCATAAATTCTGGACTGAAGAAGTTGCCTAATTCACCGAGAACAGAGTTAGTCCGTCCTTCACGCGCTGCTCCAAAGCCAACATTTGCTTCGACTTTGCCAGTACCGGCGTTTGAAGTCATAATGATAATCGTATCTTTAAAGCTAACTGTGCGCCCTTGCCCGTCTGTCAGACGTCCGTCGTCAAGAACTTGCAGGAACATATGCATGACATCTGGGTGCGCTTTTTCTACTTCGTCAAGTAAAATGAGAGAGTAAGGATTGCGGCGTACGCGCTCTGTCAATTGTCCGGCTTCTTCGTAGCCAACATAGCCTGGAGGTGCTCCAACGAGTTTGGCTACGCTGTGTTTTTCCATATATTCACTCATATCAAAGCGAATCATGCTGTCAGCTGAACCAAAGAGCTCAATCGCTAATTGTTTAGAAAGTTCTGTTTTACCGACACCGGTTGGTCCGACAAAGAGGAAGGAACCAATTGGTCGATTAGGAGAGCCAAGCCCGACACGATTACGGCGAATGGCTTTGGCAATTTTATCAACGGCATCATCTTGACCGATGACATGAGCTTTCAAATCATCAGCTAGACTAATCAGTTGCGATTGTTCCTTTTCTTTTAGATCACCAACTGGGATATTTGTTTTTTGCTCAATGATATGCTCAATGGTTTTTTCACTGATAATAGGTGTATCTTGGTCTGCCATTTTATTTTGCTGCATTTCTTTGTATTTGGCAATTTGGTCACGGAAATAGGCAGCTTTTTCAAAATCTTCATCACGAGTAGCTTGTGCCTTGAGATTTTCAGCTTCTACCAAGCGTTGATCAATAACTTTGGGATCAACAAAATTAAGTGTCAGATTCATTTTAGAACCTGCTTCGTCTAGCAAGTCAATAGCCTTATCTGGCAAGAAACGATCTTGGATATAACGATTGGATAAGACAGCTGCCGCTTCAATGGCATCATCTGTATATTTAACGTGATGATAGTCTTCGTATTTTTTTTGAATGCCCTTTAAAATAGTAATGGTTTCTTCAACCGTTGGTTCATCCACTTTTACTGGCTGCATCCGGCGTTCCAGTGCTGCATCTTTTTCGATAATGCGATACTCATTGAGAGTTGTGGCACCAACTAATTGAAGCTCACCGCGAGCAAGAGCAGGTTTTAAGATGTTACCGGCATCCATATTCCCATCTCCAGCTGCACCAGCTCCAACGATTTCATGGATTTCATCAATGAATAAAATCACATCCTGACGAGAACGGATTTCCTCCATGAGTTTTTGCATTCGTTCTTCAAATTGACCGCGGATACCAGTTCCTTGCACTAGGCTGACTACATCTAAACGGATGACTTCTTTTCCTTGAAGTTTATGTGGAACATCACCGTCCACAATCTTCTGGGCCAAGCCTTCTACAACAGCTGTTTTACCGACACCGGGTTCTCCTATGAGGACTGGATTGTTCTTTGTTCGACGGTTGAGAATTTCAATGACGCGGACGATTTCCTCATCACGACCGATGACAGGGTCAATTTCACCGCGCCGAGCAAATTCGGTTACATTGATACCAAATTCTTCTAGGAGGCCTTTAGGCTGTTGCGGAGTTTGCTGGCGTGCACCCCCACCTTGATTGGAACCGTAACCTCCATTGCCGTAACTACCTCCAGATTGAGTCGGAGGGGTTTGTGGTTCTTGATGATTTTGGAAATTTCCAAGATTATTAAAGAAATCATCAAACGGGTCTAAGTTGTTTTGATTATTCATATTGGTCATGCCACGAAATAAGGCATTATTTGGATCTGTTTTCATGATTTGATAACAATTTTGACAGAGGTCAACTTGGTGTTGTTTTCCATTCACATTCGTGTAAAGGTGAATGGTTGATTCATTTATTTTACAATTTTGACAAAGCATGTGCTACCTCTTTCTTTTAAAATTTGTTTGACTAATACCAATTGGTCAATAATAGTCAAACTTCTTAGTTTTATTATATCAGTATTCTAAAACATTGCAAGAATAAAGTGTTAAAAGACAGATTTTTGTACTGAAGCGTTTCATTTTGTGTTAAATTTATCAAAAACAGGGCTTTTACTGGTATTTCATCTTTCATTTGTGGTAAAATAGTAACGTATAAATGAATAGGAGAAGGAAAATGGAATCACATTTAGTAAGAATTATCAATCGTTTAGATGCTATGACAAAAGATGGCGGAAATTTGAAACGTAATTTTGAACGTGACGGGGTTGTTGTAGCAGAAGTAGCTTATAGCTATGATGAAGAAAATGGCTCAGTATTCACTCTTCGCGATGTTGCAGCGCGTGAAACCTATACTTTTGATAGCATTGATTTGATTGCTATGGAAATTTATGAATTGTTGTATTAATTTGCTAGTCTCTAATAAGATATCCTCTAAGCACCTGCTTAGGGGTATTTATTTTGCAATAATTTTTGCCTATCTACCTTAGAATTGTCAGAAATTCTTAGAAAAAAAGTGGTATACTAATGGTGATAGTAAGCATATTTCTTGACAAACAGAAAAGGAGATAGTATGGATTTATCTCGGATAACATTATTAACAGAATATGAAATTGTCGGAATCGATCTGGAGGAAGCGAGCGTCCGTCATTTAGCAGATTTAGGGATTAAGATAGGCAGTTTTATTCAAATCATTTCAAAAACAAATGATACAGCCATTCTCTTAGTTCGAGCTGCTAGGATTGCTTTGGACAAATCTATTTTGGAAAAGTTGGACGTTGTTCTGAAAGATAGCAATCGCTCAGCTCTTCCTTTATCTGAGTTAGCTGTTGGAGATGTGGCGTATATAGAAGCAATTCATGCAGAGGGTGCTTTAAAACGGAGGCTGATGGACATGGGATTGACGAAAAATACAAAAGTTCAGTTGCAGAAGGTTGCACCATTAGGTGATCCACTAGAAATTAAGTTGAGAGGCTACGATTTGACATTGAGAAAGTCAGAAGCGAGTCTGGTTAGTGTTGTGAAAGGTGAAAAGGAAGCAAAAGGATGAAAGAATTAGCGCTTGCGGGAAATCCGAATAGTGGAAAGACTAGTTTATTTAACATTCTAACCGGTAGTAGCCAGCATGTGGGAAATTGGCCTGGGGTAACGGTTGAAAAGAAAAGTGGGTTATTTCGCAAAAATAAAGAAATCATTATCCAAGACCTACCGGGAATTTACTCCTTGTCTCCTTATACATCAGAGGAAATGGTTAGTAGAAATTATCTGTTAAGTGGCAATGCGGATGCTATTTTGGATGTGGTTGACGCGACCAACTTGGAACGGAATCTGTACTTGAGCTTGCAATTGATTGAGACGGGGATTCCGGTTGTGCTGGCTTTAAATATGAGCGATGTCGTTGAAAAACAAGGAAAATGGATTGATACAGAAAAATTAAGCTACCAACTGGGTGTGCCGGTCGTAGCGACCAGTGCTTTGAAAAAGACAGGGATTGACCAAGTCATGCAGCAGGCCATGCGAGTGATGAACCAGGCAAAGGAGGAGGTTTATCCAGCTTACGACAATCATTTTGAAGCGGCTTTGTCAGAAATTATCCGCATTTTAGGGAATGCAGTACCTCAAAAACAAGCTCGTTTTTATGCCATTAAGCTTTTTGAACGCGATAAAGAATTATCTGAACAGCTGGCATTGTCTGATTTTCAAAAAACAGAGATTGAAGATGCGATTCGGATTACGGAAGAAATCTACACAGAAGACGCAGAGAGTATTGTTGTCAATGCGCGGTATGAGTTTATTGAGGTAGCCGTTAAAATGGCTCTGCAAGCCGATGTTACTAAATTAAGTTTGTCAGACAAGATTGACCGTATTGTGACCAATCGTTATTTAGCTTTACCAATCTTTGCGCTTGTTATGTGGTTGGTGTATTTCCTCTCTATTCAAACGATTGGAACGATGGGAACGGATTGGACAAACGATGTTCTCTTTGGAGAATGGATTCCAAATGGTGTTAAATCATTGCTAGAGCAATTAGCTGTAGATGACTGGCTTCAATCTTTAATCATTGATGGGATTATCGCAGGCTGCGGAGCTGTGCTAGGCTTTGTGCCTCAGATTTTTGTCTTGTTTATCTGCTTGGGCTTCTTGGAAGACATCGGCTATATGAGCCGGATTGCTTTTGTGATGGATCGAATCTTTCGTCGGTTTGGTTTATCTGGAAAATCCTTTATCCCCATGTTGATTTCGACGGGGTGTGGCGTTCCTGGTGTCATGGCGAGTAGAACCATTGAAAATGAGCGTGATCGTAGAATCACTATTATGACAACAACCTTTATGCCTTGTTCTGCCAAGTTGCCAATTATTTCCTTGATTGCGGGAGCTTTCTTTCCCGGCAATCCTTGGATTGCACCAAGTGCTTATTTTGTTGGAATGGGAGCCATTGTCTTATCAGGGATTGCTTTGAAAAAGACAGCGAGTCTCGGTGGAGCAGTAGCGCCCTTTATCATGGAGTTGCCGAGTTACCACCTGCCACAAGTCAAGACGGTTTTGCGCTATGCTGGTCAAAAGGCTTTGAGCTTCATTAAGCGTGCTGGAACAATTATCTTTGTGACCAATATTTTCATTTGGTTTGCTAGTTCCTATAACTTTGGCTTGCAGGCGGTTGAAACAGAAGATAGTATCCTAGCGGCATTAGGAAAAGGGCTGGCTTGGATCTTTAGCCCTCTTGGCTTTGGCAATTGGCGAGCAACGGTTGCGGCTATTACGGGCTTATTGGCTAAGGAAACGGTAATTTCTACTTTTGGAATCTTGTATAAAGTGACAGACGCGACAGAGACCACAAAAGAGTTGTGGACCAATCTTCAACAGCATTATACGGCACTTTCCGCCTACTCATTCCTTGTCTTTAATCTGCTCTGCGCTCCTTGTTTTGCAGCGATTGGTGCTATTCATCGGGAAATGGGCAATGCTAAATGGACGTGGATTGCTATTTCCTTCCAAACCCTACTGGCTTATAATGTCAGTCTTGTGATTTACCAATTCGGGCAAGTCTTGCTGTATGGAAAAGGAATTTCAGTTTTGACTATTTTTGCACTTATCGTTATGGTAGCTAGTCTGTACTTCATCTTTAGAAAATCGCGCAAAGAAAAAGTAGAGGTTATCACTTTAGATAGTCTGGCACATCAAACAGTATAGGAGAAATCATGTCCACGATTATTGTATTTGTTATTATTTTATTTTTAGCAGGTGCAGCGATGCACCATATCATTAAGGGAAAAGGAAGTTGTGGCAATTGCGACTGCCAATGTGAAATCAAAGAAAAAATGAGACATAAATAATATACCTGAGTGATTGGGTAAGTTAAATCAATATAGTTTCATCTCATTCGCCGAGCTGATGGATTAAACTAGAAGTCGTTCACCTCGTCCTCCGAGCTGACGAAACAAACCAAAACTCATTCATCCTTTCGACTAGGTTGACAGAGTAACTTATTAAGCAAAACAGTCCGTCAATAGAGCAAACGGACTGTTTTTATCTGAATAGATTTGATTATTCTACTTGCTATTATCTCCCATTAGTAAGTCTTTTGGTTGCTTACTAAGGAGCGTGATTGAAGCAATGAGGACGGAAACGATGATAATGGCAAGTCCAAAGATGACCACCTTGGTCATATCATCAGGAGATACATGTATATTGAGGCTAGTGAGGGTCTTGTTAAAGCCATCCACTTCAGCCCCGCCTCCAAGATTGGCGCTCTTACCTTCTCGAGCTAGTTTTTCAGCAATACCACTGGTAACTTGTTTTAAAATGCTATTTCCCATCACCTTGCTGACAGCACTACCTGCAAAGTAAGCACCAATGAAGCTAAATATACTTACAAAGAGAACTTCTGTGATAAATTGGAAGAAAATCTTTGTTTTACTAATTCCCATTGAAAGCATGATTCCCATTTCTTTTCTACGACCATTGATCCATAAGAACAAGACTAGGGTAAGAACAATCGCTCCAAAGATTAGAGTTCCGATTAAGAGATTTCCAGTAACGCCATAAATACCGTTAATAGAAGATTGAAGTGCTGGGAAGTTGCTTGTACTCTTAACAAGGGTGTAGGCTTCCCAATCAATAGATGATATTTCTTTTACTTTCGCCATCACTTTATCAATGTCTTGGCTACCATTTACAAAGAAAGTAGCATCTTGATAAATAGCGTTTTTATCTGTTGAACCTTGTAAAGTTTTAGTCGTTTCTAAGTCTGTGATAAAGGTATTTTCATACAATTCTTGAGGACTAGAAACGCCTCCTTTATTTTTCCCGTCAAAAATTCCGATAACTGTCACTTTAGTAGTTTTATTAGCTTTGCGAACATTATCATAGTCATAAGTATTCGATTTTATATTAATCGTATCGCCGACTTTAAGTTTGTTCTTTTCTGCAAAATCTTTATGAATTAAAGCAACATTTTTATCATTTTTGTTGATGTGTCTACCTTCAACTAGTTTGAAGGTTTCTGCAGTAAATTTATCATCTTTAGATGAATCGTTGATACCTGTTGCCATAATGGCACGGCCGAATTTTTGTTTTCTATCTTCGCTTTCAAAGTCGGTTTCTCCAGATTCAACCAATTGGTGATCAATTAAGTCAGCGACAACATTCATTCGTTTGATGTAGCCAGAGATACCTTTAACTTTTTCCACAGCTTCGATATCTTCGCCTTTAAGATTTCCTGCTCCGCGAGGGGTACCTTGGTTCACTTCGCGGTTAATCTGCATTGAGAAACTGCTAGTGATATTTTTGAAAGTTTCTTTTGAAGCAGCGTCTGTTGCATTTTTAACAGCAATACTGCCAAGTGTTAAAGTAGAGATGGCTAACAGGATTAAAAAGATAATCAGTGTTTTTATTTTTTTGCGCCATACATAGGCAAGAGCGTTCTTTATCGTTAACATATAATTTCTTCTCCTTGGAGGTCTTATTTATAATTCTTAGTGACTTCGACTAAGTTCTTATTGCTTAACTCTAAGACGACGTCTGCTTTATTAGCTAACTCTTTGCTGTGTGTCACCACAATCACACATTTATTTTTTTGTTTAGCTGATTTAATTAGGACTTCAATGATGTCCATGGCAGTACCTTCATCTAAGTTCCCAGTTGGTTCATCTGCTAAGATAATTGGTGCTGTAGATGCAAGAGCGCGTGCAATAGCAACCCGTTGCTGCTGACCGCCTGATAATCGTAATACGTTACGATGGATTTCTTTTTCGTTGAGTCCAAGTTGTAGTAAGCTATCTTTATTTGCTTGAGAATTTACGAGTCGAACATTCTCCATCGGAGTTAAGTAATCGATTAAATTATAATTTTGGAAAACCAGGGAGATTTGTTTCCGTCTGTGATGGTTATAGCCTTTTTGAGCGATGTCTTGATCTTCAAAGAGGATTTTTCCTTTTGTAGGAGTATCAAGTCCTGCAAGAAGGGAAAGCAAGGTTGATTTTCCTGCACCAGATTTCCCTATAATAGCATAAAATTTTCCTTCTTCAAATGAAGCTGTGATTTGATTCAATACATTTTCTTGTAGGCTATTGTATTGGTAACTAACTGAATCCATTTTTAAAATTGTCATATTTTGTCTCCTTAACTTATATCGGTTAAAATATCTTTTGGTTTTTTATGTAGGATAATAGAAGATGAACCTACTACTGCAAGTAAAATAATGATGAGCAGTATTCCATAAGTCATCAGAATAGTAGAGGTATGTAACTGCGGAACGATATTTTTAAAAATAGCGGATGAGCTATCTTGTTGTTGACCGCCTTTTATAAACCCTTTGAATACCATAGTGGAAATATAAGAGCCACTAATAGAAGCTAGTGCCATACTAAATACTGATATGATAACCAGTTCCAGTATGAATTGAGAGATAATCATCGCTTTTGAAATACCGAGAGATAATAGTACTCCGATTTCATAAATTCTTTCTCTCAACCAGAACATGAGAATCAAGGAAAGAACGATGATACTTCCAATAATGATACTGAAAGTTAAAACATTAATAATCTGTTTGAAACTGGTAACAGAAGAAGAAACTGCTTCAAAAGCCTTAGAATTTTTAACAAGATCCGTTTGCTTCCAATCAATTTTTGACTTTTTGACTGTATTGATGACTTTATCAATTTGATTTGGATTTGATACGAAATAAACGGCTGCAGATAATTTATAATCAGCTGGTTTGTAGTCCTGTAAGTATTGGCTCGATTCATAGTCCATATAGACAGTATTTTCTGTCGCATCTGAGCTTAAACCTGTTTGTTTCTCTTCTTTTTTTCCAGAGAAGATACCAGCAATTTCAAACTCTACTTCATGGAGTTGTTTAGCATCCTCATCCTTTAAGGAAGCTCCCTTTAGTTTTAGTTTATCTCCAACCTTTAAATGATTCTTTTTAGCTAATTTTTCATGGATGAGAATCTTGGATTTATCGCCTTTACGAATTGGCTTTCCTTGTTCAAGTTTGAAAACACCACTTGCAAAGGTTGTTTCTAGAGTAGAATCACTTGTTCCTAATGCAGCAACCAGATTGTTGAGGACAGGGTTTTGATTGTCTCTTGTGACACCTTGTTTTTTCTTGACAACAGTTTTATCTGTCAAACTTGCTAAAGCATCGTATTTGAAGTTGAATTTTGAAATTTCTTTATTCTCAAGTAATTTTTCTGCTGTTTTTAGTGAAAGTGGTCGTTCAAGTGTTTTGCTAGTTATTGTAAAGCCAGTATTTGAAGCATCATAAATCCTTTTTTCGATATTGTCCGTCGTTTTCATAATCGAAAAACTACTGGATAAAGCAGTAGAAATAAATGTCAGTATCAGAAAAATCAGAACCGTTTTAACTCTTTTTCTACTGATGTAATTCAAAGCCTGTTTGGCTATTTGCATAATCTTCTTCCCTTCTATATATTTTTAAACTAAATCGGTACCGTGTTCTATGTTAAAGCAGTTACCTTAAAATAGTTTTAAGTTTTAAGGTAATTTTAAGTTTTTTGGCTCCTTTTTTTCTGTTTTTTGTGTAAATTTTCATAAAATGGTAGAAAAAGGGGAAAAGACAAGGTTGGTTTCGCTCTATAACTTTCTATAAAAAAAGTCTATAGGGCAAATGAATGAATTTCTGCTATAATAGAATGAGAAAATAGAAATGAGAGTTATATGGCAAAAATAATTGACGGAAAAGCTTTGGCAGAAAAATTACAAGCACAATTAGCGGAGAAAGTTCGTAAACTAAAAGACCAAACAGGCTTGGTACCTGGACTTGTAGTGATTTTAGTGGGCAATAACCCAGCTAGTCAAATCTATGTGAGAAATAAAGAGCGGTCAGCTTTGGCTGCAGGACTGCGAAGTGAAGTGGTGCGTCTGCCAGAAACAACAACTCAAGAAGAGCTGCTGATTTTGATTGAAAAGTACAATCAAGATCCAGATTGGCATGGGATTTTAGTTCAATTGCCGCTGCCAAAGCATATTGATGAAGAGGCGGTACTGTTAGCAATTGACCCTGATAAAGATGTGGATGGCTTTCACCCAATGAATATGGGACGCCTTTGGAGTGGTCATCCTGTCATGATTCCCTCCACACCTGCTGGCATTATGGAAATGTTTCATGAGTACGGTGTAGAATTAGAAGGTAAACGTGCTGTTGTCATTGGACGGAGTAACATTGTCGGAAAGCCCATGGCACAGCTTTTACTTGCTAAAAATGCAACAGTAACTCTGACACATTCACGGACACATCACTTGTCAGAGATTACAAAAGAAGCTGATATTTTAGTTGTCGCTATCGGCCGTGGGCATTTTGTGACTAAAGATTTTGTCAAAGAAGGCGCGGTCGTGATTGATGTTGGCATGAACCGTGATGAAAATGGTAAATTGATTGGTGATGTGAAATTTGATGAAGTATCTGAAATCGCGAGTCTCATCACTCCTGTACCAAGAGGGGTTGGTCCGATGACCATTACTATGCTCATGGAGCAAACCTATCGAGCGTGCAAGCGGAGTTTGAAGAAATAGAATGCGACACGTCTATTTCTTTTATGGTAAAACAAAGGTAAACAAGGGTGTCACTTCTCTACTGGCATAGGTGAAGGGAGCAAACATGGAAGTAGTAGACTATACATTATTGAAAAAGATTATTCAGCCACGTTCGCTCAATAGTCACAAGGGGGATTACGGTCGTTTGTTGTTGATTGGCGGGACGTATCCTTTTGGTGGAGCGATTATCATGGCAGCTTTAGCGGCAGTTCATAGCGGAGCTGGTCTAGTGACGGTTGCGACGGATAGGGAAAATATCGCAGCTCTCCATGCTCATTTACCAGAAGCAATGGCTTTTGATGTACAAGATAAAAAGCTATTGACCGAGCAAGTCCAAAAAGCAGATGTAGTATTGATTGGACCAGGTTTAGCTGAAAGTAAACTTGAAAAATCCGTTTTGCAGCTAGTAGTGGAACTTGTCAGTGAACATCAAGTCTTCATCATGGACGGTGGGGCTATTTCTCTCTTTAGCCAAGAAGCTCTGCCATTTCCAAAAGCACAGACGATTTTTACCCCGCATCAAAAAGAGTGGGAGCGGTTGAGCGGACTAAAGATAGCTGAGCAAACGGTTGAAAAAAGCCAAGAAGCTGTTAATTCCTTTCCTGTTAGAACTATCGTTGTTCAAAAGAAGCACGGAACGACTATTTTCCAAAGTGGAAATGGGAACCATTTTCAACTGACTATTGGTGGTCCTTATCAAGCAACGGGCGGCATGGGAGATACGCTGGCAGGGATGATTGCAGGCTTTTCAGGGCAGTTCAAGACTAGTTCTTTACTGGAACGTGTAACTGCCGCAGTCTATCTGCATTCAGCCATTGCTGAGGAGTTAAGTAAAGAAAACTATGTAGTCTTGCCAACAGAAATCAGCAAAGAAATCCCTAAGTGGATGAAGAAGTTAGCTAAAAATGAAAATATGTTATAATGAAAAAGTCTGCAGAAGCATTCAAAAATTAGAAAATTTAGCTTTTCTTAACTGTTTATTGGAGTAATAAATTTGATATTTAGCTCATGAGGTTCAGCTATAAGTTGAAAGGGAGAATAATCTTTTCCATATCTACTATCTTATGAGAAAACATTGTATTTAATGAGGTTGAGATGTTTTATCTTGACCTTATTTTTTCTGTCTTACAAAAATGTCACTTTTCTTTCTGAAAATGTAAGTTTATGTAATGGAAAGAATGGGAAATTTTCGATAAGATAATGCTTGTTGAAAAAAATGAAATAGAGATTTTATGATGTTACAATCTTTAAAGAAAGTATCAAATGCAACGAACTTGAAATTTTTAGCTATTTTTCTTATGTTTTTAGATCATATCCACGAAATGTTTGGTGCTTTTGGCGCCCCGATGTGGTTAACAATGCTAGGACGCATAGTTTTTCCTCTTTTTATGTTTCTGGCAGCTGATAGTTTTTATTATACGCATAATCGAAAAGCTTATTTGAAACGGTTGCTCTTTATGACATGGTTTATGATTATTGGAAACATGATTGTCAGTTACTTTTTTACCAATGGTCAAGTTGGGCTGGCGAATAATGCTTTTGGCGCCTTTTTCTTAGCGGGCGTATCTATCTGTGCTTGAGATTTGATGGTTGAAGGGGTGAAGGAAAAGAAAGTTTGTTCATTTTGGAAAGGGCTAGGGCTTTTTCTTTTGCCGATTCTTATGGCTCTGCCGACTTTGTTTCTATCAGGTTATCTAGCTAGTGAAAATATATCGCCTCTTATGGTTCAAATTATTGCCTTTTTTATCATGGCTATTCCGAACATTCTCGTGGTTGAAGGAGGGTATATCATGGTTTACCTTGGTCTTCTCTTTTATATTTTCCGCAGACACCGCATAGCACAAATGGTGATATTAGCACTAGTCTCTTTATTTGTGTATCTGACAGATCCAATGTCTGTACAATGGATGATGGTTTTTGCGATTATTCCAATGTATTTTTACAATGGTGAAAAGGGGCGTGGTATGAAGTTGTTTTTCTACATTTTCTATCCTGTGCATATCTATCTTTTGTATATTTTGGCAAGTTTGTTGGGCTAGGCTCTGCTTAAGATATGGGAAACTAGTCTTTCCTTTTTCGTTGAGGGCTGGAAATGATTTTTTATAGATTGTTTGGTATAATAAAAATTATGAATAAAGAAGCATTACAGGAAATGAAAGGAGAGGAATGTCTGAGTATTTATCCGTGTCAACCTTGACCAAATACTTAAAATTAAAGTTTGATAAAGATCCTTATTTAGAACGAGTTTATCTGACGGGGCAAGTTTCTAATTTTCGTAGGCGACCTAATCACCAATATTTCTCTCTCAAAGATGAAAAAGCAGTCATTCAGGCAACAATTTGGGGTGGTGTTTATAAGAAGTTAGGTTTTGACTTGGAAGAGGGTATGAAGATTAATGTCATCGGTCGTGTTCAACTCTATGAACCAAGTGGATCTTATTCTATTATCATTGAAAAAGCGGAGCCAGACGGTATCGGAGCTTTGGCAATTCAGTTTGAGCAGCTCAAGAAAAAGCTAGGCGAGGAAGGGCTTTTTGAGGAGCGCTTTAAGCAAGCTTTACCGCAATTTCCAAAGAAAATTGGAGTAGTGACCAGTCCTAGTGGTGCAGTGATTCGCGATATTATAACGACTGTCAGCCGTCGTTTTTCGGGAGTTGAGATAATTCTTTATCCGACGAAGGTGCAAGGCGAAGGAGCGTCTGCTGAAGTAGCTGAAAATATTCGTCGTGCTAATGAGCGAAATGATTTAGATGTCCTTATTATCGGTCGAGGTGGTGGCTCAATTGAAGATCTCTGGGCATTTAATGAGGAAGTGGTTGTCCGTGCAATTTTTGAATCGCACATTCCGATTATTTCGAGTGTAGGGCATGAAACGGATACGACCTTGGCAGATTTTGTTGCGGATAGACGGGCTGCAACGCCGACAGCGGCTGCGGAATTAGCAACACCTGTAACAAAGTTGGATCTCCTAGCACACTTGCAGCAGCAACAAAATCGGTTAGCAGCCGCCATGTCTAATCGTCTTACTTACAATCGTGAGCGATTGGCTAAGCTGAGTCAGTCTGTCATTTTTCGACAACCAGAACGACTATATGATAGCTACCTGCAAAAATTAGATCAACTAAATTTACGGCTCAAGCAAAAAATTCGCGAATATTATAACGAGGAAGTGCAGCGAGCAAGGCTTTTACAACATCGTTTGGAGGCTCTAGCTCCTTTAAAGCAGGTTCAGATTTATCAAGAGCGTGTAGCTCAGTTGGAACGGCTTCTGCGTAGCAATATGGCAGTTGTTTATGACCATAAAGTGGCTGAAGTCAAGCGTCTGTCTGACGCTTTGCTCATGCTGGATACTAGCCGAATTGTGGCTCGGGGTTATGCTATTGTCAAAAAAGATGAACAGGTGTTAGAATCTGTTGAGAAAGTCAATAAAAAAGATCAATTAACCATTTTGATGCGAGATGGTCAGATAGAAGTTGAGGTAAAAGATGTCGAAAGAAAAGAAATTTGAAGAAAATTTAGCAGATTTAGAAGTTATTGTACAGAAGTTAGAAAACGGAGATGTGGCTTTGGAAGAAGCGATTTCTGAGTTTCAAAAGGGGATGCAGCTTTCAAAAGAATTGCAAAAAACACTAGATCAGGCAGAAAAAACGCTGGTAAAAGTTATGCAGGCTGATGGCACAGAAACGGAAATGGAATGAAACAAGACGAAAAATTAGCTAGAATTGGGCAAGCTATTGAGACTTTTTATGCTCAAAAAGCAGTATCTGCTGATTTGATAGAAGCAATCCTCTATTCTGTTAATGCAGGCGGTAAGCGAATTCGTCCTCTTTTACTTTTAGAATTGCTAGAAGGTCTAGGACTGGAACTGACAGAAGCACATTTCCAAGTGGCAGCAGCGCTTGAAATGATTCATACAGGTAGCTTGATTCATGATGATTTGCCGGCTATGGACGATGATGATTATCGTCGTGGTCGCTTGACCAGCCACAAGAAATTTGGCGAAGCAATGGCTATTTTAGCAGGAGATTCTCTCTTTTTAGATTCTTATGCCTTGATAGCAGAAGCGGCACTACCTAGTCAAATCAAGGTAAACTTAATCGCAGAATTGTCGTTAGCGGCTGGAACTTTTGGTATGGTCGGGGGTCAAGTCCTTGATATGCAGGGCGAAGGAAAGGACATCAGTTTAGCAGAGCTGCAGACCATTCATGCCAATAAGACTGGCAAACTCCTGACCTATCCTTTTATTGCTGCGGGTTTGATTGCGGAAGTGGCACAGCCACAGCAGGAAAAATTGAAAGTAATAGGTCAGCTGCTGGGACTAGCTTTTCAGGTGCGAGATGATATTTTAGATATCACAGCGAACTTTGAAGAGTTGGGGAAGACACCGCAGAAAGATGTGGCAGCAGAGAAAGCCACCTATCCAGCTATTTTGGGCTTGAATGGAGCAAAGCGATTCTTTGAAGAACAACTAGAGGAAACAGAGCATTTATTGGCAGAAGTAGAAGCAGAGCTTGCTTTTTCAGGCGCGGCTATCAGAAAGATAATAGAAAGTTTAAAACTCAATGACGAAAGAAAGAGTAGATGTTCTAGCTTATAAGCAAGGGCTTTTTGAAACAAGAGAACAGGCCAAGCGCGGTGTGATGGCGGGCTTAGTCGTTGCTGTTGTGAATGGTGAGCGTTTCGATAAACCTGGCGAGAAAGTTGATGAGACTATTGAGTTGAAGCTCAAAGGCGAAAAGCTCAAATATGTTAGCCGTGGTGGCTTAAAATTAGAAAAGGCTTTGCAGGTTTTTGAGATTTCAGTTGAAAATCAGATTACGTTGGACATTGGAGCATCAACGGGTGGGTTTACGGACGTCATGCTGCAAAATGGTGCAAGGAAAGTCTACGCAGTAGATGTCGGCACCAATCAACTGGCTTGGAAACTCCGGCAAGATGAACGCGTCATCAGCATGGAGCAGTTTAATTTTCGTTATGCCAAAGTAACTGATTTTGAGGAGACACCTAGCTTTGCTTCCATTGATGTCAGTTTTATCTCGCTTGGTCTCATTTTGCCAGCTCTGTATAAGATTTTGGCTGAAAATGGAAAAGTTGTGGCTCTCATCAAACCTCAGTTTGAAGCAGGAAGAGAGCAGATTGGCAAAAATGGGATTGTGAAAGATAAAAAAGTGCATCAAGCAGTTTTAGAAAAAGTAACGGACTTTATGGTTGAAGCCGGATTTTCTGTCCAAGGTCTGGATTTCTCCCCTATTCAAGGTGGGCATGGGAATGTGGAATTTTTAGCCTATTTAGAAAAAAGTTCTCACCCAGAAAATCTAGTGAAAACAATGATTACAACGGTCGTAGAGACAGCACATAAGGAATTTAAAGATGAATAAAAAGGAAAGATTAGAAAAAATTAGACATTTTGTGTCGGACTATGAAGTTGGAACACAAGAAGCAATTGTAGAATATTTGAAGAAATCAGGAATTACAGCAACACAGGCAACTGTTTCGCGTGATATTAAAGAATTGGGCATTGTCAAAATTCCGCTGAAAAATAACACTTATATTTATGAACTACCGAAATCAGCTAGTACGAGTTTGAAGTTAGCAGACAATAATATCTTAAAGTTTGAGCTATTGGGAAGTATGATCAATCTCAATCTTGTCCCTGGAAGCACAGCTTTTGTGAAGCGACAAATTGTAGAAGATTTCTCTAATGACATTTTTAGTATTTTAGCCGATGATGACACGATTCTCCTTATTTTCCGTAGTGAAGAAATGGCTCATCAGGTATTGGAACAAATCAGGAATTGGTAGATAGCCTATGTTACTTGAAATTTCCATTAAAAATTTTGCAATTATTGAAGAGATTTCCCTCAATTTTGAGCAAGGCATGACTGTTTTGACAGGTGAAACAGGGGCCGGAAAGTCTATTATCATTGATGCTATGAACATGATGCTAGGAAGCCGCGCGACAACAGATGTGATTCGTCACGGTGCATCAAAAGCAGAGATTGAAGGGCTTTTTGCAATTGAGCAGAGTAAGGCTTTGGTTGAAATTTTTGAGCAGCAAGGACTTGATATGACAGAGGAGCTGATTATTCGGCGGGAAATTTTTCAAAATGGACGTAGTGTCAGTCGTATTAATGGTCAAATGGTTAATTTGTCTGTCTTGCGAGCTGTTGGACAGCATTTGGTGGATATTCACGGTCAGCACGACCAAGAAGAACTCATGCGACCGCAGCTGCATATTGCCATGTTGGACGAGTTTGGAGCTGACGCATTTTTCAAGCTCAAAGCGGATTATCAACAGACTTTTGACCAGTATCGTCAGTTGCGCAAGCAGGTCTTGACGATTCAAAAGAATCAAGAAGAAAATAAAGCGCGGATTGACATGCTGGAATATCAAATTGCAGAGATTGAAGCAGCTAATTTAAAAGCAGGTGAAGATTTAGCTTTAAATCAAGAACGTGATAAGTTGCTCAATCATAAGCAGATTGCGGACACTTTGACCAATGCTTATGCCATGCTAGATGATGAAGAATTGTCTAGTTTAGCAAATGTTCGATCTGCCATGAATGACATGGAAGCTATTGAAGACTACGACGCCACTTACAAAGAAATTGCGACCAACCTTTCTGAATCTTACTATGTGTTGGAAGATGTGACAAAGCGTTTGGAGGATATTCTAGAAGACTTGGATTTTGATGGTGGCCGTCTCTTAGAAGTAGAAAATCGCCTAGATTTAATCTATAGTATTACTCGCAAATACGGCGGTCAAGTAGATGATGTCCTAGCTTATTTTGAGCAGATTTCTAAAGAATATGCTCTACTTACTGGGAAAAATCTTTCATCAGATGATTTGGACAAAGAGCTGAAAAAGCTGGAAAAAGACTTGGTTTCTCTAGCAAGCAGTCTTAGTCAGGCTCGGCACGAATTAGCCCAGCAGTTAGAAGCAGAGATTCAGCAAGAACTGCAAGACCTCTATATGGAAAAGGCGAATTTTCGAGTTCAATTTACCAAAGGGAAATTTAGTCGTGAAGGAAATGAACACGTTGAATTTTATATTTCGACTAATCCCGGTGAAGATTACAAACCACTCGTTAAGGTTGCTTCAGGAGGTGAATTGTCTCGTTTGATGTTGGCAATCAAATCTGCTTTTTCTCGTAAGGAAGGCAAGACTAGCATTGTCTTTGATGAAGTGGACACAGGCGTATCGGGACGTGTTGCACAAGCTATTGCTCAAAAGATTCATAAAATTGGCTCAAACGGACAAGTCCTCGCAATTTCGCACTTGCCACAAGTGATTGCCATTGCGGATTATCAATTTTTCATTGAGAAATTATCTGATGAACATTCGACTGTTTCAACTGTTCGTTTGTTATCAGATGAGGAGCGTGTCGAAGAAATTGCCAAAATGTTGGCGGGTGAAAATGTGACCCAAGCAGCCCTCACGCAGGCTAGAGAGCTCTTGAAAAAATGAAACACCTTTTGGCTTGTGCTAAATGAGTTGTTATCAGGAGGTAATCATGACAAATTATTTTGTAATTGGTGACGTACATGGAAAAGCAAAAATGCTAAAAGAATTACTCAAAAAATGGGATGGAAAAAGCCAACTCATCTTTTTAGGGGATTTGATTGACCGTGGGGAAGATAGCCGCGCTGTTTTGGAGTGTGTGAAAGAACTTGTTGAAAAGCAAGGAGCGATTTGTATTTCTGGAAATCACGAATACATGTTTTTAACTTGGTTGGACAATCCTGAGAGTGGCTATGCTCATTATCGTCGCAATGGTGGAGATACAACAATCAATTCCATTTTGGGGCGACCTTTAGATACTCCTGTTGATGGAGTTGAAGACGCAAAGCGCGTGTCGGAAGAGGCGCCAGACCTCGTGTCTTTTATTCGTCAGATGCCTTTCTTTGTTGAAACAGATAACTATATTTTTGTACACGCTGGAGTTGACTTAACTTTAAAAGATTGGCATGAAACAAGCGATTATCAAAAAGTTTGGATACGTGAGCCCTTTCATCAAGGTCTCAATCAAACAGGGAAAATAATTGTATTTGGGCATACTCCGACTTTTTATCTTTTTTCTGAGATGCCTGGGACAAGTCGCCTTTGGCAAACGCAGGATCAAAAAATTGGTATGGATGGCGGAGCTGTCTATGGCGGTGTTCTCCACGGAGTTTTATTTGGAAATGAGGGAATTTTAGAACATCATTTCATCACAAATGATGGTTTCGCGGTAGAAGATGATTAGAAGTTGGGGACGATAAAAGAGCTGAAGGAAATCCATTTAAGGTTTTCTTCAGCTCTTTTATATTATTTCCCAGCTACATTTTTTACATCTTCAATCATCAATTTTGTTGATTCGAGTCCGCCTCCGCTGAGGTACCAAAGGTCAGATGTCAAGTTTACAATAGTTTTATTTTTAGCTGCATTTGTTTCTTGGATCAGTGAGTTATTCAGTAAGTCTTTATTGGCTGAATTGTCCCCACCGATAGCAAGAGTGCGGTTCAGAACAAAGATAATGTCTGGATTGATTTGTTTGATACTTTCAAAGCTGACTTCTTGTCCATGTCTTGATTCCTTAATTTTAGCATCTGTTGGTTTGAACTTCAAAGTGCTGTAAAGAAAAGAAAAACGTGATTTAGCTCCGAAAGCAGACATTGCACCTTCATTTAACATCATCGTCAGAGCCTTTTTATTTGATTTTTCATTGGCAGCAGCAACAGTTTGAATTTCTTTGTCTAATTTAGCTAATTCACTTTTAGCTTTTTTGGTTCCGTATTCCTCAAAGATACTTGCTAAAGAAAGGATGTTTTTCTTGGTAGAACCCCAGTAGTCTTTGTTGTCTGTTTGGAATAATACAGTAGGGGCAATCTCCTTGAGTTTCTTGACATATTGAGCTGTACGACCAGAAGCAATAATCAAGTCTGGTTTTAAAGCTGCGATAGCTTCCATATCCGGTTCTTTCATGTTACCTACATTTTTAATGCTACTTGGTAAATTTTTTAAGTAAGTAGGAAGAGTTTTCTTTGGCATACCGACAATGCTGCTTTCTTTACCTAAAGCACGAATGGTATCAGCTGAACCTAAATCTAGTGTTACAATTTTTTTAGGGTTGGTAGGGACTTTCACATCTCCATTTGCTGTTTTGACAGTGACTTCACTAGAAGCAGATGAAGAATTTGTCGTTTTTGAATTGGCCTGTTTATTGGCTCCGCAAGCAGCGAGTAGCACAACTGCAATAGCTGTGAAGAGAGATAGAAGTAGTGTTTTTGTATTCTTTTTCATTAGATAAATTGCAAGAATAAGTGCAACATTTACTCTAACTCATCCACTAGAGCTTCACAAGCCGTTCTGTAAGCTAAACATTTTCGTGGTCGGTGATTGATATCATATAAGGCCTTGTTCAAAGCCTCATCAGAGATAGCGGCTAAATCTGTTTTCTTTGGGAAATATTCTCTTAGTAAGCCATTTGCGTTTTCATTGCTTCCTCTCTGCCAGGATGAATAGGCATCCGCAAAGAAAAAGGAAATTCCTAAATTCTCTACCAGAGGATAGCAGGCAAACTCTTTTCCCCTGTCTGAAGTGAAGGTTTTAAGAGCCTCTTTTGGAAATAGCCTACAAAGTTTTTCGATGGCTGAAAACATGGCTTTGGCTGTTCTATCTGGTATCTTGAAAGCTAAGTAAAAGCGCGTTTTTCGCTCTAGAAAAGTAGCTAAACAGCCCTTGCTTTTGCCTCTGGAAGACACCACAGTATCAAGCTCCCAGTGACCAAAAGTTTTACGATTCCTGACCTCTTTAGGACGTTTGGCAATCGACGTGCCAATCCTAAATGTCCCACGTGTTTCTTTAGGTTGTCGAGTTTTTCCTTTACGACGAAGGACACTCAAATCCAAATCAATCAAACCAGCATAGAGCCAGTTATAGATGGTTTTAAAAGCTACCATTGGCTTTTGTTCAAGCTGATAGCGGCCACAAATCTGTTCAGGCGACCAGGAGGATTTTAAACCGTTCTCAATTTCCTTTTTCAACTTTGGTGTCAAACAAGACTTCCGACCTTTTTGCTTAGCCCTGTGATCGTACTGTTCCTGTGCTGAGGTTGCGGAATAACCATTTTGGCATCGTCTTAACTCTCTTGAAATGGTAGACTTATGGACGCCAAGTTTACTTGCAATTTGGCAAGGTTTCAAACCTAATTCCAAGTAGGTTTCTATCTTTATTCGGTCAGTTATGGTAAGATGGGAGTAGCTCATAGTTTTTCCTCGGGTTCTGTTTGTGTGGTTACTTACAGTTTACACCAATGAAACACTATGAGTTTTTTTGTTGCACTATATTTTACAATTTATCATTAGAAATCCTCCAAAATTAATATTATAGATAAATACAAACTTTTTTACCATTGATTTCACCAAGGGTAATGTCCATTTCATACAATGGATCTAAAATTTCTTTTCTCATGACCTGATTGGTTGTGCCTTGGTAAAAGACTTTTCCGTCTTTAAAGGCGACAATTTCATCAACATATTGACTGGCAATATTGATGTCATGAATGACAATGATAATCGTTTTTCCTAAGTCATCAACGAGAGAACGCAAGATTTTCATCATAGAAATACTTTGCTTAATATCTAGATTGTTTAGTGGCTCGTCCAAAAGGATAAAATCAGTGTCTTGAGTGAGCACCATAGCGATAAAAACGCGTTGCAATTGACCTCCGGAGAGTGTATCAATAAAACGGTCTCTTAAATCAAGAATGTCCAGATATTCAAGTGCTTGCTCTACTTTTTTGAAATCTTCTTTTGTCAAACGATCCTGACTATAAGGAAAGCGACCGAAAGAAACCAATTCTTCAACAGTTAATTTAGATTGGTAATTGATTTTTTGTTTTAAAATGGTTAATTCTTTGGCGAGCTCTTTTGAGTTCCACGCTTCAATTTCTTTTCCCTTGATACTGAGAAACCCCTGATCTTTCTTGAGCAAACGGCTCATAATAGAAAGTAGCGTTGATTTTCCAGCACCATTTGGTCCAATAAAGGCGGTGAATTTGCTCGGTGAAATATTCAGTTGAATATCTTCTAAAATTGCTTGATTTCCAAATGATTTGCCAACATTTTTTAATTGCATTCTAGCGTTTTGTCTCCTTAGCTAAAAGATAAAAGAAGAATAGCCCTCCGACAAGCTCAATGACCATGCTGACATTGATTTGGAGCTGAAAGACGCGCTCTACCAGCATTTGCCCAGTGGTCAGAGAAAGAAAACTGAGTAAAATTGCTACTGAGAACAACCATTTGTGTTGGTATTCTTTGATTAACAGATAGGCTAAATTGGACATCATAAAGCCGAAGAACATCATAGGTCCAACGAGAGCAGTTGTCGTTGAAGTCAGCAAAACAATTGCCCATAGTATCTTTTTTTGCTCTTTTTCAACTTCTACACCTAAAATCGTCGCTGTCTTTTTATCCAAATGAAAAACATCCAAAATAGCGTTCTTCTTTAACAAATACAAACCTGCTAGTCCAATGATGATTGTAGCGACAGATAGAATATCCATATTCATTCGTTGAAAGGAAGGAAAAAGTTTTGTCTGCAGTTTATCATATTCGTTAGGATCCATTAGCACTTGCAAGAATGTACTAGCGCTTCTAAATAGCGTCCCTAGTGCCATACAAATCAATAAAATAAATAGAAATCCTTGCTGGAGTAGCTTTTTTAATGCAGGTTGCAGGCAGAAAAAGAAGCCGCACTGTATGAGTAAGACTAAGATAAACTCAAGCAAAGGGTGACTGGTATTGCCGATGAATTTGCTAGCAAAGAAAAGATAAATCGTCTGCATAAAGACATAGAGAGATTCCATTCCAAGAATGCTTGGTGTTAAAAAACGATTCTCTGTGATTGTTTGAAAGCTGATTGTAGCAAGACCTCCAGTTATGGCGACTAAGAGATAGGCTAGTAACTTTTGCGAGCGCAATTTCATAATAAAACCTGGTAAAGGATAGTCCATTGGCATGAGATATAACAAGCCACTCAAGCTAGCTACCAAAAGCAATAAAAGTAAGCGATTTTTGTTTGACTCTTCATTTTATTCATGAGCAGCACCTCGCCATAAAAGATATACGAAAGCCAAACTACCTAAAATTCCTAAAATCAAGCTGACGGAAACTTCGTAAGGGCGAATGACTAGACGCGCTACAATATCACAGACCAAGATGAGACAGGCACCAGTTAATGCGGTCAGTCCCTTAATGCGCGTGATATGGTCACCATAAAATTTCCGAATGATGTTTGGAACAATGACTCCGATAAATGGAAGAGAGCCGACTGTAATCATCGTCACACTTGTTGTCAATGCAATGAGAAACAACGTCATTCCCTCCATTTGGTAAAAGGAAATGCCTAGATTATGACTGGCGTCTTCCCCTAGATTCATAATGGTAAACGTGGCTGATAGTTTCCATACCGCAATCAAGATGATTAAACTTAAAAACAACCATTCATATTGATGTTTCTGAATCATGGAAAAAGAGCCTTGTGTCCATGAAGTCATGCTTTGGACAAGATCAAAACGATAAGCAATGATTTCTCCAGCTGCGCTAATCACCCCACTATAAATAATTCCGACAAGCGGTAACAACCATTTTTCTTTAAATGAGAATTTTCTGATAAATCTAATAAAAATAATTGTAAAAAAAATAGCAGATACAAAAGCAAATAGCATTTTTTGCGCTAATGTGGCTGACGGAAAGAAAAATAAACTGAGCAACATACCAAATTTCGCAGCCTCGACCGTTCCAACTGTACTAGGAGCAGCAAAATGATTTTGTGTAACAGTCTGCATAAGAAGCCCGGCAATGCTCATACTAGAGCCTGCTAGGAGAATACTAATTGTCCTTGGCAAGCGTGACTCCCAAAATAGCAGCCCGGTCTGCTTATTTCCATATAGCAGTTGCCACCACGAAAAGTGGCTAGAACCAACTGTAATTGAAATCATAACCAGAGCAAGACAAAGAATTCCTAAAAATTTTGTCTGTTTCATTTATCAACCCTTTCTTAAAAGCAATTGCTTCAGCAAGATACATCACTAGGCTAACAAAAAAATAAAAGACTGTCAATTATTTTCTGAAAATTTAATAATTATGCCTATTTAGAAAAGTAAGAGGTTCTTACACATCTTTTACATATTTTATCCAGAAAAATTATTCCACAAAAAGTTATTTTTTTGATATAATAAATTAAATAGATAAAATTTATAAAAGTAGGAAAACCATGACAAAAATCAAAATTGTAACGGATTCATCTATTACGATTGAACCGCAAGTTGTAGAGGATTTAGAGATTACAATCGTCCCTTTGTCTGTAATGGTAGACGGTGTTGTTTATTCAGACGCTGACTTAAAAGAAGGAGAATTTCTTCATTTGATGCAGTCAAGTAAAAATCTACCGAAGACCAGTCAACCACCAGTTGGTGTTTTTGCAGAAATCTTTGAAACACTCGGAGAAACTGCCGATAAAATCATATCTATTCATATGTCGCATGCTTTATCTGGAACGGTCGAAGCTGCACGTCAAGGTGCAACCTTGGCAAATGTGGATGTAACAGTGATTGATAGCTCCTTTACGGATCAAGCATTGAAGTTTCAAGTGGTTGAAGCTGCAAAACTAGCAAAAGAAGGTGCAGACTTTGATGCTATTTTAGCAAAAATCGAAGAAGTGCGCGAAAAAACAGAATTGTATATTGGTGTTTCAACGCTTGAAAATCTTGTAAAAGGCGGTCGTATTAGTCGTGTGACTGGTCTTCTCAGTTCGCTGCTTAATATTCGAGTGGTTATGCAAATGAAAAACCACGAATTACAACCGATTGTTAAGGGGCGTGGTGTAAAAACCTTTAAAAAATGGGTCAATGATTTAGCTGAAGGCTTAAAAGATAAAAAAGTGGCTGAGATTGGAATCTCGTATGCAGGGACTGCTGAGTTGGCAAATGAGATGAAACAGGTGTTGCAACAATTTGTGACAGCTCCGATTCCTGTTTTAGAAACGGGTTCTATTATCCAAACACATACTGGGGAAAATGCTTGGGCAGTTCTTGTTCGCTATGAATAAGTTGGATATTTTCGGAAAGATAGAAAAAAGTTCGTTTTGTGCTTGACCTAATAGTAATTTTTAGATATGATAATACTTGTTAGAGTTAGTAACTGCTAACTCATAAAATTTTTTGGAGGATTTGTTAAATGGCTAACAAACAAGATTTGATTGCAAAAGTAGCAGAAGCTACAGAATTGACTAAGAAAGATTCAGCAGCAGCAGTTGACGCTGTATTTGCAGCAGTAACTGAATACCTTGCAGCTGGTGAAAAAGTTCAATTGATTGGTTTTGGTAACTTTGAAGTTCGTGAACGTGCAGCTCGTAAAGGTCGCAACCCACAAACTGGTGCAGAAATCACAATTGCAGCTTCTAAAGTACCAGCATTTAAAGCAGGTAAAGCTCTTAAAGATGCTGTTAAATAATGCAATTTTAAAAAACCTATTGTTTCAACGTTTTGGCGTTGAGCAATAGGTTTTTTTCTTGTAAAAGGGCAGACAAGGAGACTGACTTTATCATTTGCATTTATTTGCAATCATTCTAAATACGCATTTTCCTATTTTCGTGATATAATAAAGGAAAAAATCATGAGCAGGTAGGAAATGAAGTCACATCCTTATTTAGAACTCACGGATCAAGGTGATTATGAAAACGTTATTCAACGATTGAAAACAAAGGGAGTCCGTATTACAGAGACTAGAAAGGCAGTCATTGCCTATATGATCCGGACACATGAACACCCAAGTGCGGAAGCAATTTATCATGATTTACTTCCTGACTTTCCTAATATGAGTTTAGCAACAGTTTATAATAATCTCAAAGTTTTGGTGGAAGAGGGCTTTGTAGAAGAAATTAAGATTAGCCATGATAAAACGACTTATTTTGATTTTATGGGGCACGAACATCTGAATGTTGTCTGTGAAAAATGTGGTCGAATTGCAGACTTTGAAGATGTAGATATACCTGATTTGAAGCGCGAAGCTGAAGAACAAACAGGTTATAAAATTACAAAGACACAAGTCTTGATGTACGGAATTTGTCCTGAGTGCTCGAAAAATAGTTAAGGAATTGATGTATACGCTTGAATAAAGTAAATTATCAAAAATCAAATATTCTCCCATTGATACTGGATTTTTTTGAAAAAATTTTGTAAAATATAGTAGTGACTGTGAGACAGTTTTCAAAAATCAAAGGAGAATTTCTAATGGTAAAATTAGTTTTTGCTCGCCACGGTGAGTCTGAATGGAACAAAGCAAACCTCTTTACAGGTTGGGCTGATGTTGATTTGTCTGAAAAGGGAACGCAACAAGCTATTGATGCTGGTAAATTGATTAAAGAAGCTGGTATTGAGTTTGACCAAGCATACACATCTGTTTTGACACGTGCTATTAAAACAACAAATCTTGCTCTTGAAGCGGCAGATCAACTTTGGGTACCAGTTGAAAAATCATGGCGCTTGAATGAACGTCATTATGGTGGTTTGACAGGTCAAAATAAAGCTGAAGCAGCAGAAAAATGGGGTGACGAACAAGTTCATATTTGGCGTCGTTCTTATGATGTATTGCCACCAGCTATGGCAAAAGATGATCAATATTCAGCACATACTGACCGTCGCTATGCAAACCTTGATGACTCTGTTATTCCAGATGCAGAAAACTTGAAAGTAACCTTGGAACGCGCTCTTCCATTCTGGGAAGATAAAATCGCTCCAGCTTTGAAAGACGGTAAAAATGTATTCGTAGGTGCACATGGTAATTCTATCCGTGCCCTTGTAAAACATATCAAACAATTATCAGATGATGAAATCATGAATGTGGAAATTCCTAATTTCCCACCGCTTGTATTTGAATTTGATGATAAATTGAATCTTGTAAACGAATACTATCTTGGGAAATAAGCCCAATAAAATATTGTAAGCTCTGCGCAAGCAGGGCTTTTTAAAGTGTTGCGAGTTTTTTCTTTCTAGTTTGTGTTTTTTCTCAGTGTTTTCCATTTTCCACGACTTCATTTAGGTGGATTTATGGTACAATAAAAGATAGCATTTTGACTAGAATGAGAGATACCATGTCTAAGAAAAAAAGAACATTTAATAGCCATTCCATTCCACGACGTTTGAATTTATTATTTGGAATTGTGATTTTACTGTTTATGAGTTTGATTGTGCGTTTGGGCTATATGCAGGTTATCCATAGGAGTTTTTATACAAAAAAATTAGCGACAGCTAGCAAGACTAAAGTGACAACCAGTTCGGTTCGGGGTCAGATTTATGATGCGAGTGGGAAACCGTTGGTTGAGAATACAACCAAGCAAGTCGTCTCTTTCACACGTAGCAACAAAATGACGGCTGCAGAGATTAAAGAAATTGCTCAAAAATTGCTTCCATTGGTTTCTATTTCCAACGCAGATGTTACTGAGCGTCAACAAGTAGATTATTATTTGGCAGACAGCGAGGTTTATAAGAAGGTCGTTAATCAGCTGCCTAAAAATAAAAAATATGGTACAGATGGAAATCGTTTGGCAGAGTCTAAGATTTATAATAATGCCGTTAAGAGTGTTGATGTAGCAAAGTTAAACTACTCAGATGAAGATAAAAAAGCTATTTATTTGTTCAGTCAGATGAATGCTATTTCTAATTTTGAAACGGGAAATATTCGTACGGATAATTTATCAGCTGATCAGATTGCGACAATCGCCTCTAGCTCGAAAGAACTATCTGGTATCAGTATTACCACCAGCTGGGACAGGAAAGTGTTGGATACTTCTTTGGCTTCTATCATCGGAAGTGTTTCAAGTGAAAAGGCAGGGCTACCCGCAGAAGAAGTGGATACTTATTTGAAAAAAGGATATTCCCTTAATGATCGTGTTGGGACGAGTTATTTGGAAAAACAATATGAGTCTACACTTCAAGGAAAACGCGCAGTCAAAGAAATCAATCTTGATAAAAATGGAAATATGGAAAGCGTGAAAAATATTTCCAATGGTAGTAAGGGAAATAATTTAAAATTAACAACAGATTTAGCTTTTCAGAACGGTGTAGAAGACATTTTGAGAAAGTATTTTAGTGCGGAATTAGCGAGCGGAAATGCGACATATTCTGAAGGCGTATATGCTGTTGCGATGAATCCTAAAACAGGTGCTATTTTAGCCATGGTTGGTCTGAAGCACGATACCAATACAGGAGAACTAACAACAGACTCTCTTGGAACGATTATGAACAACTTTGTCCCGGGTTCTGTGGTGAAAGGAGCTACTTTAACAGCTGGCTGGGAATCTGGAGCTATCACAGGAAATCAAGTTATGACGGATCAACCAATTTCTTTTGGAGGCTCCTCTGCCATCACTTCTTGGTTCACACAATATGGGGCTCGTCAAATTACGGCTTTAGAGGCACTAGAATATTCATCCAATACTTATATGGTTCAACTAGCTTTAAATATGATGGGAACGCCTTATACGCCCAATATGGCGATTGATTTGACGAATTTGGATTCCTCTATGGACAAATTGCGTAAAGCTTTTGCTCAATATGGTTTGGGAGCATCTACAGGAATTGATTTACCAAGTGAATCAGAAGGTTACACACCTAAGAAATATACGTTTGCGAACTACTTAACCAATGCTTTTGGGCAGTTTGATAACTATACTCCAATGCAGTTGGCGCAATATGCTGCAACGGTGGCTAATGGCGGTACTCGTATTGCACCACACTTAGTAGAAGGAATTTATGACAATAATGAGACGGGCGGGCTTGGAAAGTTGATTGAATCCAAGTCAACCAAAGAGCTGAATAAAGTTGATATTTCAAAAGAGAATATGGATTTGATTCGACAAGGTTTTTATCAAGTAGTTCATGGTACAAGCGGATTTACTACAGGGCGTACTTTGTCACAAGGTGAAGCAGTGCCGATTAGCGCCAAAACAGGGACAGCAGAAACCTTTGCGGGTGGAAAGGAAGCCATTAATACGAATGTAGTGGCTTATGCGCCAAGTAACAACCCGCAGATTGCAGTAGCAGTTGTGTTCCCGCACAATACAAACTTATCGTCAACCGTTAGCCATAGTATAACTCGTGATATTATTAACTTGTATCAACAACAACATCCAATGAATTAGAAAGGATACTATGCTTTATCCAACACCGATTGCAAAATTGATTGATAGCTTTTCTAAATTACCAGGAATTGGTATAAAAACAGCAACGCGTTTGGCGTTTTATACGATTGGTATGAGTGATGATGATGTCAATGAATTTGCTAAAAATTTGCTTGCAGCAAAACGTGAGCTGACCTATTGTTCTATTTGTGGGAATCTAACAGATGATGATCCTTGTGCTATCTGCACCGATGAGACACGGGATCAATCGACTATTTTGGTTGTAGAAGATAGCCGAGATGTTTCTGCTATGGAAAATATTCAAGAATACCATGGCTTGTACCATGTTTTGCAGGGATTGATTTCTCCTATGAATGGTGTTGGGCCTGATGACATCAATCTGAAAAGTCTCATTACACGGTTGATGGATAGTGAGGTAACAGAGGTAATTGTGGCAACCAATGCAACAGCAGATGGTGAAGCGACTTCCATGTATATCTCGCGGGTGTTAAAACCAGCTGGTATCAAGGTAACGCGCCTGGCTCGTGGATTAGCAGTTGGTTCTGATATTGAATATGCAGACGAAGTGACGCTGCTTCGGGCTATTGAGAATCGCACAGAATTGTAAAAAAGAAAATAGAGCTTTCCTTTAAAAGAAAATGGAAGCTCTTTTTCTATTCAAAAACAATCTAAAATATGATATACTAAAAGGCGATTAAATTTGTAGATTTCTTTTAAGATAAGAAGGTTAGGTATAAAAATGGCAAAACAACAAATTATTCTCCTTTACGGTGGTCGCAGTGCGGAAAGAAAGGTCTCTGTCTTATCAGCGGAGAGTGTCATGCGTGCGATTGACTATGATAAATTTTTTGTGAAGACTTATTTCATCACACAAGCAGGTGATTTCATCAAGACGCAAGAATTTTCAAGCAAACCTACCGACGATGAAAAATTAATGACCAACGATACTGTTGTTGCAAGTCAAAAGATTAAACCAAGCGATATTTACGAAGAAGGGGCAGTTGTGTTCCCGGTTCTGCATGGTCCAATGGGAGAGGACGGGTCTATCCAAGGATTTCTTGAAGTGTTGAAAATGCCTTATGTGGGTTGTAATATCCTTTCTTCTAGTGTGGCTATGGATAAAATCACGACTAAACGTGTATTAGCTTCTGCCGGCATTCCACAAGTTCCCTATGTAGCAGTGATTGAAGGGGAAAATATAGACGAAAAGATTGCAGCAGTAGAAGCCAATCTAACTTATCCAGTTTTTACCAAACCGTCTAATATGGGTTCTAGTGTCGGCATTTCTAAGTCTGAAAATCAAGATGAATTGCGCTCTGCTCTTGAGCTGGCTTTCAAATATGATAGCCGTGTCTTAATTGAGCAAGGTGTCAATGCGCGTGAAATTGAAGTCGGTTTGCTTGGAAATAAAGGAGTCAAAAGCAGTTTGCCAGGTGAGGTAGTGAAAGATGTTGCTTTTTATGACTATGAAGCCAAGTACATTGACAACAAAATCACCATGGATATTCCTGCAAAACTATCAGAAGATGTCATTGCCACTATGCGTCAATATGCTGAAAAAGCATTTCATGCTATCGGCGGCGTTGGTTTAGCTCGCTGTGATTTCTTTTATACTGATAAGGGCGAGATTCTCCTTAATGAGCTAAATACGATGCCAGGTTTCACTCAATGGTCGATGTATCCGCTGCTTTGGGAAAATATGGGCATTTCTTATACGGATTTGATTGAGAAATTAGTCCTTTTAGCCCAAGAAACGTTTACAAAACATGAAAAACATTTGTTGTGAGACAAGATTGAAAGAACCGAAAGGTTCTTTTTTCTATTGTTTTAGTATGTCTTTAGCGAGTATGTGTAAAAGTAGGTTATTCTGTGGTATAATGAGAGAGTTAGAGAAATTTAAGACATACAGGTGAGAAAAATGCAATTAACATTCTATGAAGTGGCTTCTGTTTTGAAAGCCAAAAATGATGTTCATCTATTTCCAGATTGTACATTTAGAAAGGCAGAATTTGACAGCCGATTGATTGGAGAGGGAGATTTATTTCTGCCTCTTAAGGGTGCGCGTGATGGGCATGACTTTATTGCGACAGCATTTGAAAATGGTGCTGTGGCAACCTTGTCAGAAAAAGAATTGGACGACTATCCTTATATTTTAGTTGATGATGTATTGGCAGCGTTGCAGCGTTTGGCACAGTATTATCTGGGAAAAATGAAGGTAGATGTCTTTGCGGTCACAGGTTCTAACGGTAAGACGACGACCAAAGATATGCTGGCTCACCTCTTGTCAACAACTTACAAGACTTATAAAACGCAAGGAAACTACAATAATGAAATTGGTCTTCCTTATACGGTTTTACACATGCCAGATGACACCGAAAAATTGGTTTTGGAAATGGGACAAGATCACATGGGGGATATTCACCTTCTGTCCACAATTGCTCAGCCAAAAGTAGGTATTGTGACACTGATTGGCGAAGCGCATTTAGAATTCTTTAAAAGTCGTCATGAAATTGCAAAAGGAAAAATGCAAATTGCCAACGGCATGAAAGAGGGGGGGCTTTTAATCGTTCCAGCGGACAAGATTATCAATGATTTTCTACCGAGCCAGCAAAATGTAGTCCGTTTTGGTCCAGACGAAGATATTTTCCTAACGAAATTAGAAGAACGAAAAGATAGTTTGACTTTTGAAACCAATTTCTTAGATAACGCCATTGACCTTCCAGTAACTGGGAAATACAATGCAACAAATGCCATGATTGCATCTTATGTGGCGTTGAAAGAAGGAGTAACACAAGATAAGATCCAAAAAGCATTTGCCACGCTTGAATTAACACGAAATCGAACCGAATGGAAGAAAGCTAAAAATGGTGCAGATATCCTTTCAGATGTTTACAATGCCAATCCAACCGCTATGCGCTTGATTTTGGAGACATTTTCAACGATTCCGTTTAATGAAAAAGGTCGGAAACTGGCAGTTTTAGCTGATATGAAAGAATTGGGGGCTGATTCTAAACAAATGCACGGTGCCATGATAACCAGCCTAAATCCAGAAATTCTCTCAGAAATTTTCCTTTATGGAGAGGACATGGCTGCTCTATTTGCCTATGCTAAGGAAATTTTCCCGCCTGGAAAAGCCCATTATTTTGTAAAAAATGCTGAAAAAGATCAATTTTCTGACTTAGTCAAGGCTGTTAAAGAAGCACTCAAACCAACGGACCAATTGCTGATAAAAGGAAGTAACTCTATGAATTTAGCCAGTCTAGTGGAGAAATTGGAGAATGAAGAGTAACCGTCAAGTACAGTATCTTGCCCTCCTTCGTGGCGTGATGCCAACAGGACCAAATCGGATCCCTAAGATGAGTGATTTGGTTCAAATGTTGGAACAATCTGGTTTAGATAATGTTTCAAGTTATATTCAATCAGGCAATGTGATTTGCGAAACAAGCCTACCAGCTGAAGAATTAGCCCAACACATGCATCAGGTGATATTGGAAAACATTGGTGCAAATTTATCCATTATCGTAAAAGAAAAGTCCGATTTAGAAAATGCTATTTTAGGAAATCCCTTTTCTGAGGAGTTGGATTCGTCACGGATTCATCTCGTTTTTACAAACAATCACATTCCAACGGAGCAATTGGCAGAACTACAAGCAATGAACTTTACAGACGAAATATTTGCAGTTGGAACTACTTGCCTTTATATGTATTTACCAAGAGCTGCCAGAAAAAAGAAGTTAAATAATAATTTTCTTGAAAAGAAGTTAGGTATTGTCGCCACAACAAGAAAGCTGAGTGTTATTAAAGAATTAAGTAATAGGATGGATGAGTAGGAGATGAATCTACAAGAATTTTTTACAAGTCATAAAACGGAGGCCCCTCAATTAACTCCATTTTGGTATGGAATGATGTTTTTAGGAATCATTTATGTCATGTATAGTGCTGTAAAATATCATAAAAACAGGCGCTATCAGAACTTTTTGAAAGCTGTACAAGGTTTACAAATTTTAGTGCTTTATGGCTGGTATATTGTGACCTTGTCACCAATTTCTGAATCACTTCCCTTTTATCATTGCAGATTGGCGATGTTTGCTATTTTGTTTCTGCCTGATTCTTCAACCTATAAACAGTATTTTGCGCTTTTAGGAGTGTTTGGACCTATTTGTGCATTGGTCTATCCTTTATTTGACCCATTTGCTTTTCCTCACATCACTTTAGCCTCCTATTTAATTGGTCACTATGCTCTTTTGGGAAATTCTCTCACATATTTGCTGAATCATTATGATAGTGAGCAGTTGAATTTACGGCGAATTGTAGAGATTAGCTTTAGTATGAATCTTTTATTGATATTTGTAAATCTGGTGAGTGGCGGAAATTATGGTTTTTTGAAAGTACCACCTTTAGTTGGAAGTCATGGAATGATTGCTAATTATATTTTTGTTTCATTGACCTTGATTTTAGCAATTTTCGTGGTTTCTTTGATTTTTAAACAAATTAGACAAGAACAAGAAGAAACAGTAAGACAGGAAAATTAAGCTGTGCTGAATGATTTTTTCACAACTCAAAAGACAGCACCACCTCCCATTTCTGCTATGAGCTATGTGACGATGATAGGAATTCTCTTGTTCCTCATTTACATTTCAGTTCGCTATGCGCCAAACCCACTGTATCAGAAAACTTTTAAATATTTACAAGCTTTTCAATTAGTTATACTTTATTCTTGGTATTTTGGTTTCCATATTTCATTTGCAAATAATCTGCCTTTTTATCATTGCCGCTTAGCCATGTTTGCCATGTTGCTGCTGCCAGATAAATGTCGAAGCAAGCAGTATTTTGCTCTTTTAGGTGTCAGCGGGGCGATTTTTGCAATTGGTTACCCAGTTTTTGACCCCTATGATTTTCCGCATATCACCAGCTTTTCATTTCTTCTGGGGCATTACTGCCTGCTGGTTAATTCGCTGGTTTATCTTATCAACCACCATGACAAGCAGCTGTTGAAGAAGTATGAGATTGTGGGCTACACATTTGCTTTGGATTTGTTTTTAGTTGGTGTCAATGCCGTAACTGGTGGAAATTATGGATTGATGACTCATCCCCCGCTTATAAAAGGAGACCGAATCTGGGTGAATTACGTACTTGTCTCACTGGTTCTGGCCACCGCTTTGCTCCTTTTTGATGAATATTTTAAAAGGCGATGGAAAAAGCAATCAAAATTAGTTTAAAACTTTAAGCATTACATCCTCTGTCAAATTTATTTGGCAGGATTTTTTCTAAATGTAAAAAATTTTGCTAGATTTTATAAACGAAAATAGTAAAATAAAGGTAGAAAGATAGGAGAGGGATAATGGAAATTGGGAAAAAATTAAAAGAAGCACGTCAGATGAGTGGTTTGACACAAGAAAATGTCGCAGAAAAATTAAATGTATCTAGACAAACCATCTCAAATTGGGAAACAGAAAAATTTTATCCGGATATTTTATATGTTTTACAATTAAGTGATTTGTACCAGGTTAGTTTGGATGAATTGCTGAAAGGAGATGAGCGCATGATTCAGCACTTAGAAGATTCGACAAATGTTGTAAAGAGCAACCAAAAGATTTTATTGGCCTTTATATGTAATATTTGTCTTTTGTTCCTTTTCTTTATTTTTATCATTCCAATTTCTAAGAGTTATCTGCTGACCTTGATTGGTTTACTCGTCGTAACAAATGGGCTGTTTGTGTATCAATTGTTTAAACTAGTTGAATTAGACGCTGCGGTTCGCGTGGGATGAAGCATCCTAATTTCTGGGGAGTTTTGGCAGCTGGCGGTCAACGGGGAGAAGGCTTGATTTTGTACTTATTAAACCGAAACAAGGCTGTTTTTTCCATGACGACAGAAGAAAAAGAAGAACTTCAAATGAGGAAACAACGGATTATCTATTTACTGGTTTTAATCGTTATATTGGTAATTTTTCTCTTTGCTAGTGTGATTGTGAGATTCTAAAATGTAGTCTCTTATATCAAGAAACAGAGCGATTTTTTATATGTTCTAAGCAATTGAAAAAATCCTTTAAATCCGCTATAATAGGTAGGTTGAAAGAGTTAAGGACAGACCAATGTAGTAAGAGTTTGTGATATAGAGATAAAAAATACTAATCAAAAAGAAAAAGAGGACAAAATGACGATTCAAGACGAAATTAAAAAACGCCGAACTTTTGCAATTATCTCTCACCCAGATGCCGGTAAAACAACTATCACAGAGCAATTGCTCTATTTTGGGGGTGAGATTCGTGAAGCAGGTACGGTCAAGGGTAAGAAGACCGGGAACTTTGCAAAATCTGACTGGATGGATATTGAGAAGCAGCGGGGGATTTCAGTGACCTCTTCTGTCATGCAGTTTGACTATGCCGGAAAACGGGTCAATATTCTTGATACACCTGGGCACGAAGATTTTTCAGAAGATACCTACCGCACCCTCATGGCCGTGGATGCCGCAGTCATGGTGGTGGACTCTGCCAAAGGGATTGAGGCTCAGACTAAAAAACTCTTTGAAGTCGTCAAACACCGCAATATCCCAGTCTTTACGTTTATCAATAAACTGGACCGCGACGGGCGTGAACCCCTTGATTTGCTGGAAGAATTAGAAGAAGTACTTGGCATTGCCAGCTATCCGATGAATTGGCCGATTGGGATGGGGAAATCCTTTGAAGGTCTCTATGATTTGCACAATCAGCGACTGGAGCTCTGTAAAGGTGATGAGCGCTTTGCCAGCATCGAAGAAGGAGAAAAAATATTTGGCAACAATCCATTTTATGCTCAGGTTTTAGAGGATATTGAACTCCTACAGGAAGCGGGAAATGAATTTTCACAGGAAGCTATTTTTAATGGGGAATTAACCCCTGTCTTCTTTGGTTCAGCCCTAACTAACTTTGGAGTGCAGACTTTTCTTGACACTTTCTTGGAGTTTGCACCAGAGCCTCATGGACACAAAACCACAGATAATCAGGAAATCAGCCCGCTGGATAAGGATTTTTCAGGATTTGTCTTTAAAATCCAAGCCAATATGGATCCAAGACACCGTGATCGCATTGCTTTTGTCCGCATCGTATCGGGCGAATTTGAGCGCGGTATGAGTGTAAATCTGACCCGTATCAAAAAAACTGTCAAACTCTCAAATGTCACCCAGTTTATGGCAGAATCACGTGAAAATGTAGAAAATGCGGTGGCCGGTGATATCATTGGGGTTTACGATACAGGGACTTATCAAGTTGGTGATACTTTGACAGTTGGTAAAAATAAGTTTGAGTTTGAACCCCTGCCAACTTTTACTCCAGAAATTTTCATGAAGGTTGCGGCTAAAAATGTCATGAAGCAAAAATCCTTCCACAAGGGAATTGAGCAATTGGTCCAAGAAGGAGCCATTCAGCTCTACACCAACTACCAGACCGGTGAATACATGCTGGGGGCTGTCGGTCAGCTTCAGTTTGAAGTCTTCAAGCACCGCATGGAAAATGAATACAATGCCGAAGTAGTCATGACACCCATGGGCAAAAAGACTGTCCGCTGGATTTCACCAGATGATCTGGACGAGCGTATGTCCTCCAGCCGCAATATTTTAGCCAAGGATCGCTTTGACCAGCCTGTCTTTCTCTTTGAAAATGACTTTGCCTTGCGCTGGTTTGCCGATAAATATCCAGATGTCAAGTTGGAAGAGAAGATGTGAGAGCGTTAAAAATCCGATAGAAAATTAGGAAATCTGACGAAGAAGCGATTGCTTCTAGGAGGATTTATCTATTTTCCGAGGATTTAGCTCGAACTCAGTTAAAGAAAATGTGAGACTTGCCACTGCATATTAGCAGAGTAATTCACTCAAAAACTATGCTATTGTTGGAGTTTTATCATAATGATTTTTGAAACAGAACTGGGTTAAGTGAGTTCGTTTGTTAGCATATCAAGCATTAGATAAAGAAGTACAATAACGATTGATGAAGGATTGAGCGTTTTTCTCAATCCTTTAGATTATTTAAAGTCAAGAAAGGAGAAAAGGGTGTTTATTGAAAAAGAGTTGAAAAATGGAATGTCTTGGATAAACTTAGATGCAGATATTTTAAGTCAACATCCAGATTCTTATAAGGAATACAATATTGATGAAGAAACGATTGAGTACGCGTTAGATAAAAATGAACGAGCGCACATGGATTACAATCGTGAAACAGGAACAGTCGTTTTTATTTTCAACGTATTAAACTTAAAAAGGGATAAGGACTATTATGAAACTATTCCTATGACCTTTATTGTACAGAAAGATAAACTCTTGACAGTCAGCAATCGAGCAAATACTTATGTTGTAGACATGATGAAAAACTATATTGAATATCATGAACCTGTGACGGTGTACAAATTTCTATTTGCTAGTTTAGAATTAGTGTGCAATTCTTATTATCCTGTTATCGAAAAAATGGATGAGACAAAGGATCATATCAATCAGTTATTGCACAAAACGACCACCAAGAAAAATCTCTTTGCTTTAGCAGACTTAGAAACTTCCATAGTCTATTTGGTAGCAGCTGCAAAGCAAAATCGTATGCTGTTAGAGCACATTAAAGGACATGCAATTTATCGCCATTTAGATGAGATTGAAAAAGAGCAGTTTGACGATGTCATGATTGAAGCTCGCCAATTAGTAGCAATGACAGACTTGATTTCTCAAGTTCTCAGTCAACTATCTGGTTCCTACAATAACATTTTGAACAATAATCTAAATGATAATTTAACCGTTTTAACAATCATTTCAGTCCTTTTAGCAGTCCTTGCAGTTATTACGGGATTCTTTGGCATGAATGTGCCACTTCCATTGTCTAATGATAAAAATGCTTGGATTTATATTGTTGTTATTAGTCTCGTTCTGTGGGTTGTATTGACCAAAGCTTTAAAATGGCTGGCCAATAAAAAGTAAAACACGCCAAGCGCATGAAGAAATTATCGTTTTCAATTAGCGTGTTTTCACGATAAATATCACTTTTTAAGTATAATTTATGCTATAATTCATTCAAAATGAATGTATTTAGTTTTAATTGGTAAATCTGTTTGAAAATTTTTTGAAAAATGTATGTATTCCGGAAAAAGGGTTACATGCATTTTCTTCATGCGTACGGCGTGGAAGTAAAAAATAAATCCTATCTTTTTATCATTCTTTGTGTTATACTAGATAAGTTACAAAATAGTCAGCTTTCTCAGTTGCTTTTGGCAAGTAATTAAGATAAAGTCTTTTCTATTGGAATACTGGTATCAAATTTACTGAATGAGAAAGTAAAATATGTTTTATAAGGTAGCTTCGCACTACCTTTTTAGAAAGAAGAAAAAATTGAAATTTAATGAATTACATTTGTCTGCTGAATTGTTAGCAGAAATTGAAAAAGCAGGCTTTGTTGAAGCCAGTCCAATCCAAGAACAAACAATCCCGCTTGCTATGGCAGGAAAAGATGTGATTGGACAAGCGCAGACTGGTACAGGAAAGACAGCTGCTTTTGGTTTTCCAACTCTCGAAAAAATTAACACAGAAAATCCTGTTGTTCAGGCTTTAGTCATTGCACCAACTCGTGAATTGGCTGTTCAAAGTCAAGAGGAACTCTTCCGCTTTGGTCGAAACAAAGGAGTAAAAGTTCGCTCGGTTTATGGTGGATCTAGCATTGAAAAGCAAATCAAGGCTCTCCGTTCAGGCGCGCACATTGTCGTTGGAACTCCAGGACGTTTATTAGACCTCATTAAGCGCAAAGCACTGAAACTCAATCATGTAGAAACGCTCATTTTAGACGAAGCGGATGAAATGCTCAATATGGGTTTCTTAGAAGACATTGAAGCAATCATCTCACGCGTGCCGGAAGAGCGTCAGACCCTTCTCTTTTCAGCTACTATGCCAGATGCTATCAAGCGGATTGGCGTGAAGTTTATGAAAGAGCCAACACATGTCAAAATTGCAGCAAAAGAATTGACAACAGAACTGGTGGATCAATATTATATCCGTGTAAAAGAAAATGAAAAATTTGATACCATGACACGTCTCATGGATGTGGAACAACCAGAACTTTCTATCGTTTTTGGGCGTACCAAACGCCGAGTTGATGAATTGACTCGTGGACTTAAAATCCGTGGTTTCCGCACAGAGGGGATTCATGGCGATTTAGACCAAGGAAAACGTCTCCGTGTTCTTCGTGACTTCAAAAATGGTAATTTAGATATTCTTGTTGCAACGGACGTCGCAGCACGTGGATTGGACATTTCTGGTGTCACGCATGTTTACAATTACGATATTCCACAAGATCCTGAAAGTTATGTGCATCGTATCGGACGGACAGGTCGTGCTGGGAAATCTGGTCAATCCATTACATTTGTCGCACCAAATGAAATGGGGTATCTTCAAGTCATTGAAAGCTTAACTAAAAAACGGATGAAAGGTATGAAGCCAGCAACGGCAGAAGAAGCCTTTCAAGCTAAGAAAAAAGTTGCACTCAAAAAGATTGAGCGAGATTTTGCAGATGAAAGTATTCGCAACCAATTTGAAAAGTTTGGCAAAGACGCTCGCAAGCTGGCAGCTGAATTTACACCGGAGGAATTGGCTTTATATATATTGACCTTAACCGTACAAGATCCAGACACTCTACCAGAAGTAGAAATTGCTCGTGAAAAGCCATTACCATTTAAATATGTTCCGGGAGCTAATAAAGGTAATCGTAACAGCAAAAATGGGCGTCGTAGTAATGATCGTCGTGACCGTACTAATGGGCGTGACAATTACAAAAAGGGTGGTCGCCACGATCGCTTTGACAAAGAAAAGCGTTACCGCAAAGACCACAAAAAACCTCGTAATACTTCAAGTGAGAAGAAAACAGGATTTGTCATCCGTAATAAAGGTGATAAGTAATTATACAATAATAAAAAGGCGAATAGAAGTTCGTCTTTTTATGTTTTTATAAGGAGATACAAAGTTATTTAAATACAATAGGCGTAGCAGTCTCTTGGAGAACTGCATCTAATTCAACGATATTTTGTTTACCTATTGTTTCAAGCCATTTAATTGTAGCAGCTTCGCCACCTTCTTGATAGGCTTTGGTAGCACCAGCCCAAGTTGCACGACCGCAAAGGACACCGTTGAAAGTTGAGCCGGATTCCTTAGCAAAGCGAAGTGTATCTTGGAAAAGCTGTGCGGATACTCCAGCAGATAAGAAAATAAATGGAAGAGAAGTGGCATCACTTTGTTCTTTGTAGAAGGCAGCGGCTTCTTCTTTGGTGTAAAGAACTTCATTTTCTGCGAATCCTTCAACATATTTCATATTGACTGGAACTTCAACTTTGAGAACATCTACACCAAATCGTTCTTGTGAGTAAAGCTTCATTGCTTCAATGACTTTGCGAGGTTTGAGTTTAGCATATTCTTTTTCATCCATCACCTTGGCATCGTAAGAAACTAACTCAAGGAAAAAAGGTATGTCTTCTGCTTTGCATTCAGAAGCTATTCGCTCAATAAAGGCTTCTTTGACGTCATTGACTGCTCTATCTTCGTCAATATCTATATAGAGTAAGACTTTCACAGCATCAGCACCGTTTGCTTTGAGACGTTGGACGGAGACATTTTCTACGAGGTCAGGATAGCGACCGGGAACAGTTTTGTCATAACCTGTTTTTTCATAGGCAACTAATAATCCAGCGTTTTTATCACGAGCTTCCGCTGCTTTCCAACCTAACTCTGGATCAAGAAGGATAGAAGAAGCGTATTTTGTTAAGTATTTCGAAACTAGCACTTTAAAGGTTTCCAATTGCTCAACTGGAGTGTCTTCACCAAGCATACGACGCAAAGCCCCTCGTTGGTCAATAGCCAAAGCGCCGATAATTCCGTTTTTATCACATAAACGTTTTAATTTTTCTTGTTTTGTTGTCATCTTTAGACTCCTTTTGTTTTGTATAGTTTAATTATAGAACACAAATAAAACAAAGTCAAACAATATTTTACAAAAATCAAAAAAATATTGTTTTTAATTTTTCAAAATGAATAAATTGTTGTATAATATATTTGAGGAATAAAATTATATAAAACTAGAAAGGAGACAAAATGAAAGAAGGACGGCATAGAGTGATTCTCCAAGAATTGGATCAGCAAGGAGTGGTTTCTGTCAAGAAATTAAAAGAGTTACTAGATGTAACAGATATGACGATACGTCGTGATTTGATTGACTTGGAAAAGCAAGGTTTGTTGACTCGTGTTCATGGAGGAGCTCACAAAAAAGTAAAAAATGGCTTGAATGAAGCCTCCCATACTGAAAAAACGATGTTAAATATTGAAGAAAAACGAACAATTGCTCAAAAATGTGCCAATTTGATTTTTTCTGGTGATACAGTTTTTATCGGTTCGGGAACAACGACGGATTTTATCGGAGATTATTTGGCTGATAAAAGTGTGAGTATTGTGACAAATTCGCTTCCTATTTTTGAAAAATTAAAAGATAATCCCAATTGTGATATTATCCTGATTGGCGGTCGTTATCGGGTGAAGACACAAACGTTTGTCGGACAATTTGCTAATAAATTATTGAAAGAAATCAAAGTTTCTAAAGCATTTATTGGTGTCAATGGAATTGACGGTCATAATGTCACAACTGCCAATGAAGAAGAAGGAAATGGCAATGCCATTATCTTGAACAATGCGATTGAAAAGTACATTGTGGCAGATAATAGCAAATTTGACAGCTATTCTTTCTATTGTTTCTATCAGTTGGATGATTTGGATGCAGTAATCACGGATGATCATATCTCACCAAAGGTCAAGGAAAAGTATAAATCATATACAAATGTTTTATAGTTAATATTTTAATCACCTGTTCATAGAGGAGCAGGTGATTTTTGTTTTGTATCTTTCTTGCGGTATTGACACATCCTATTAAAAAACAGGCCATGTCCATATTAGACTGAGCCTGATTTTCTGAGTATTGAGTTTTTAGTCGTGGTATTCACCGCGAGCCCATTTAGCATTTTCTTCATCGAAAATATGGTCATTTTTAGCGATTTCAGGGCTAACTTCAATGCTATTATCGATTTTTTCAATCAATTGTTTGTTGGCTTCTGTTGGTTCGTACTCTGTTTCAAGAAAGACATCAACGATATTATGAATAAGATTTTGACCAAGAATACGTCCACCAAAAGCGATGATATTTGCATTGAGTTCTTTCTTTGCATAGCGTGCGGTTAGAACGTCACCAACAAGAGCTACACGAGTACCGGGAACTTTGTCAGCAGAAGCAGAAATACCGACTCCTGTACCGCAAAGGGCAATTCCAAGATCAGCTTTTCCTGAAACAACATTTTCTGCAATCAGACGACCAAAGATTGGGTAATGAGTCCGATGAAAGTCATAGGTTCCGACATCAATGACTTCATGACCGAGGTCTTTTAAATGTTCAGAAATTTTCATTTTTGTATCTGTTACGATATGGTCACAGCCGAGAGCGATTTTCATAATTTTTCCTCCTACCCTTTAACATAATTTATTAAGCATATCAATGCGAACTTGGTGACGCCCAGCATCATAGTCAGCTTTTAAATAAGCTTCTGCACAGGCATTTGCCAATTCTTCACCGAGAATAGCTGTACCGAGAGTGATAATGCGTGTAGAATTGTGGCGAATGGTCATCATGGCAGAATGCTCATCTGAAACAGCAGCACAAATGATCCCACGGTGTTTATTCGCAACCATATAAGAACCAACTGCAAAACGGTCAAACAAAATACCACGGGCAGTATCATCTTTTCGTAATTCTTCAACAAGAGCGTCTGTCGAGTCGACAAAATCAGCAGCACCTTCTTGTTCGTTGAGATCTTTAATGTCATAACCAAGTTGGAGTAAATGAGTTTTTACTTTATTTTTTAACTCAAAACCATCACGGTCTGTACCTAGTATAACTTTCATTGTTATACCTCCTTTTTTTATTTCACAACAACATCATAACATCTCACACAAATATTGTCAAACAAAAAATAACATAAAAAAACAAAATAAACTATTGACACCGTTTACATATAATGATATACTTTGTTTATAAACAAAATAAAACAAAATAGAAGGGGGAATATGATGGAACTTTATCAGTTATTTGATAAAGATTTAGTCTTTTGTCTGCAAGCCGACAGTCAGGAAGACCTTTTTAATCAAGTTGCTGACCTTCTTGAAGATAGACACATTGTAACGTCTTCTTATAAGAATGCCTTAATTGAACGAGAGAAGTCCTTTCCTACGGGGCTGGACATGGAATTTTTAGGGAAAGATTTGCCGAATGTAGCAATTCCGCATACGGATATTGTTCATAATTTAGCAGAAAAAGTGGTTGTAGTCCGCTTGGATCAGCCGGTGACTTTTCATAATATGATTGTTCCGTCAAATGAAGTACAAGTATCGCTTTTGTTCTTCATTATCAATAATTCTAATGCCAGTCAAACGAATATCTTGGCTCAATTGATGGACTTCTTTACTGCTGACGGCAACCTAGAGTCCTTATCCAAGTTGGATGAGGAAGATAAACTATTTCATTATATATCGGAAACAATAAATCATTAAAAATAAAAATGGAGGATTTTACAATGATTAAAATTTTAGCAGCCTGTGGAGCAGGGGTAAACTCAAGCCACCAAATCAAAAATGCTCTTGAAGAAGAACTTTCAAATCGCGGCTATGATGTCCAATGCGATGCGGTAATGGTCAAAGATGTGAATGAAGACTTGATAAAAGGTTATGATATTTTCACCCCAATAGCAGCAACGGATTTGGGATTTGAACCGGGGATTCCTGTTATTGAAGCAGGACCAATTTTATTCCGTATTCCAGCCATGAGTGCACCAGTATATGACAATATTGAAGCAGCTATTAAGGAACATGGACTTAGTTAAAGTAATTCATTAGAAAAAATGAAAAATTGAAACGCTAGATAAAAACAATTTTTATCTACTGAAATAGTTATTTCACTTTTCGTTCACTATCTTTCAAAAAATAAAATCGGGAGGATTTTTTATGAATGTCATTATTGACTTAGCCAATCGCTTCTTTAAACCCATTTTAGATATGGGGGCACCAATTATCATGTTGATAGTCTTAACGGTGCTTGCTTTATGCTTTGGAGTGAAGTTTTCCAAAGCTTTAGAAGGCGGTATTAAACTTGCCATAGCTCTTACGGGGATTGGTGCTATTATCGGTATGTTAAATGGCGCTTTCTCGGCTTCACTTGCGAAATTCGTTGAAAACACAGGAATTCAACTTAATATTACAGACGTTGGTTGGGCACCATTGGCGACGATTACATGGGGTTCTGCTTGGACGCTTTACTTCTTACTCATTATGCTCATCGTTAATGTCGTGATGTTAATTACGAAAAAAACGGATACCTTAGATGTTGATATTTTTGATATTTGGCATTTATCAATTACAGGTCTATTGATTAAGTGGTATGCGGATAATAATGGTGTTAGCCAAGGTGTGTCGCTCTTTGTAGCAACGCTTGCAGTCGTACTTGTCGGAGTAATGAAAATTATTAACTCTGACTTAATGAAACCAACATTTGATGACTTGCTTAATGCGCCTAGCTCCTCGCCAATGACCTCTACTCACATGAACTACATGATGAATCCAGTTATCATGGTTTTGGATAAGATTTTTGATAAATTCTTCCCTTGGTTGGATAAATATGACTTTGACGCTGCAAAATTGAATAAGAAAATTGGTTTCTGGGGCTCTAAATTCTTTATTGGATTTATCCTTGGGATTGTGATAGGGATTATGGGAACGCCACATCCAGTATCTGGCATTGCCGAAGCAGCAAAATGGTCACTTGTTATCAAAGGTTGGTTGTCTCTTGGTTTGACAGCTGGTGTCTGCTTGGAATTGTTCTCACTTATTGGTTCTTGGTTCATCGCGGCAGTAGAACCTCTTTCACAAGGAATTACAAATGTTGCAACAAAACGTCTTCAAGGACGTAAATTCAATATTGGACTTGACTGGCCATTTATCGCAGGTCGTGCAGAAATCTGGGCATGTGCCAATGTTTTAGCACCAATTATGCTAGTAGAAGCTGTCCTTCTTTCTAAAGTCGGAAATGGTATTTTGCCACTTGCTGGGATTATTGCAATGGGGGTTACTCCAGCGCTTCTGGTTGTTACACGTGGTAAACTCATTCGGATGATTGTATTTGGAACTCTATTGCTTCCGCTCTTCCTTCTATCTGGAACCCTTATTGCGCCATTTGTTACGGACTTAGCGAAAGGCGTAGATGCATTTCCTAAAGGGGTAGCTAGCACACAATTGATTACCCACTCTACTCTTGAAGGTCCAATTGAAAAATTACTTGGTTGGACAATCGGAAATGCTACAACAGGCGATATCAAGGCTATCTTTGGTGTTATTGTCTTTCTAGTGTTCTATGTTGGTATCTTTGCTTGGTATAGAAAACAAATGATTAAGCGAAATGAAGAATACGCTGCAAATGCAAAATAGAAGAATAAGATAACAATAAGCTGGGCTATTCCTTTTGAAATAGTCTGGCTTTTGATTGAAAAAAAGAAAGGAAGAAACATGATTCATTTAGTTTGTCCAAATCCAGCTTTGGATCGGACAGTTTTACTTAGTCATTTTAAAGAAGATGTGGTCAACAGACCAAATCAAGTGCATGAGAATGCTGGCGGAAAGAGTTTTAATGTTGCTTATGTCTTAAACCGCGAGAAAGGTGAAGAGCAAGGAAATTTTTGCATTCATACAATGTTAGGTGGCAAAATGGGCGAATATATTCAGCAATTAAATGAAGAAGATGGTATTCCGCTTGTTGTGACAGAGGTTGATAAAAATACGCGTACTTGTACAATTATGATTGATACAGAATTAGGAAAGACCTATCTTGTGTATGAAGCTGGATTTGAGCTGAATAAGGATTTATTAGAACAATTCACCACAAATCTTATAAAGCACATTCAACCTAGCGATAGCGTTGTGTTTTCTGGCTCTTTGATGAAAGGGATGCCAGATGATTATATTGCACAAATTGGTTGTCTTTTGCCAGAAGATGTGAATTTAGTAGTAGACACAAGCGGTGCCGCACTAAAAGCAGCTTTTTCAGCGCAGCCTGATATTGTAAAAATTAATGATGAAGAATTGGCAGAATTAACAGGATGTCCAGTTGAAACCGCAGAAGAAGTAGCGAAACTTCTCAAAGAATATGATGAAATCCCCTATTTCATTGTGACAATGGGAGGAAAAGGAGTCGTAGCACGCCTGCAGGATGATATTTTCCAACTGACGTTTCCAGCAATTCATGTCAAAAATCCTATTGCATCAGGCGACTTTTTCCTTGGAAGTCTCTGCCATGCTTTAGAAAGTAGGGGGAGAGTTGATAGAGAAACTGTCATTCGTGCCTGTGCTTATGCAACAGCTAACTGCCTGCAATGGACTCCAAAAGTAGACCTAGCCGATGTAAAACGAATTGTAGACGAAATTAAACTAACGACTTTGTAATTTCTTTCTACAGTTTATATGATATTTTTTGAATGTATTGACTTAGAAAATCCCCTCTTTATATAATAAAATAGATTATTTTATTATAAGGAGGTCGTATGACTTTATCAGGACTTATTGTTTTAGCGGTATTTGTATTTCGGTTGGTATTTCTAAAAATATCGATGAAGAATGAGAAAGCGATATTGGCAAATGGTGGGCGCGAATATGGCGTGCAAAATACCAAGTATATCACTATTCTTCACATTTTATTTTACCTTTCTTGCTTTGCTGAAGCTACGATACGTCAGGTTCGGTTTGACGCGCTTAGTGCTATAGGATTTGGACTGTTGCTATTTTCAATGTTTATGCTCTATGTTGTGACACAGCTCTTAGGTGAAATTTGGACTGTAAAATTAATGCTGGTTAAGAATCATAAATTTGTTGATCACTGGCTTTTCCGCTATGTGAAACATCCCAATTATTTCTTGAACATCGTTCCAGAGTTGATTGGTTTAGCATTACTTTGTCATGCACTAATTTCATTTTGTATTCTATTTCCTCTATATGCGGTAGTTTTGTATAATCGCATCAAGGAAGAAGAGAAATTACTCAAAGAAGTCATTATCCCAAATGGTATTGCACAGAAGTAAGCTATTTTTTAAAGTATAGAATGAAAGATTTTAAATTTATACAAATTATCCATTTTATATAAATTTTTAAAAAATAAAGTAAGAAAGGGTTTACAAAAGTTTGAAAATGTGTTAAACTCTATTCATAAAGTTAAATAAAACATGGATTGTAACTAAGAAATTAGGCGAGACCATAAATGACCCAAGTAAAAAATCTTGGTTTGTTTATGGTTTTTTTATGTTTTACAAAAAGATTGTTAGAAAGGAGGACACAAATGTTTCGAATTGTCCAGCCACTAAATAATAATGTTGCGGTGGTCAAAAATGAAAGTGGTGAACAGGCTGTTGTCATGGGGCTCGGTATCATTTTTAAAAAGAAAAAAGGGGATTTGTTGGCAGAAGAACGAGTAGAAAAAGTCTTTCAACTGAAAAGTGAAGAATCGCGCGAAAACTTTTCTGCTTTGTTAAAAGATGTTCCCTTGGACTTTATCACGACTAGTTATGAAATTATTGATTATGGTATTCAACAGTTCCAATTTCCAGTTCAAGAGTACATCTATGTAACTTTGACAGATCATATTTATTGTAGTTATCAAGCGCTGCAAAGAAATACTTATAAAAGTAATCACTTGCCGGATATGTCGGAGCAATATCCGACGGAGTACAAAATTGCTGAGCATGCTTTGGTGATTTTAAAAGAAAAAACGGACATGGTTATGGCGCTGGAAATAGCGATATAGAAAAGGCGATTGAGATTGGAAAACGAGCTACAGCACATGGTATGCGGCTACTAGTGGACTTTCATTATTCAGATTTTTGGGTTGATCCAGGACGTCAAGTTCCACCAAAAGATTGGACAAATATGAATGTGTCTGAAAAATCAGAGGCTTTATATCAATACACCAAAGCTAGCCTTGAAAAAATAAAAGCAGCTGGTGTAAATGTAGGAATGGTTCAAGTTGGTAATGAAACAACGAGTAGTGGGATAGCAGGTGAAGCAGGAGAGGAACGCTATCAGTTGTTTGCAGCAGGCGCCAAAGCAGTGCGAGAAGTGGATGCAACTATATTGATTGCTTTTCATTTTACCAATCCAGATAAAACGGAAACGATACTGAATTACGCAAAAGGTTTATCAGATCACCATATTGATTATGATGTGTTTGCTACTAGTTATTATAGTTTTTGGCATGGTAATTTAGATAATCTGACTTCAGTTTTAAAGACAGTGACCGAAAAGTATGGGAAAAAGACACTTGTAGCAGAGACTTCTTATGCCTATACATTAGAAGATGGAGATGGTCAACAAAATGTTATCCGAACACAAAATCAAATGCTGGTAGGTGGCTATCCTGCCTCTATTCAAGGGCAATCGCATGCCTTACGAGATGTCATTGATGCAGCCAATAAAGCAAGTGCATTAGGCATCTTTTATTGGGAACCAGCTTGGACACCGGTTAGTTCCAAAGGAAAAGAAGTAAATACACCTATTTGGGAAAAATACGGTTCGGGCTGGGCTTCTAGTGCCGTCATTGGGTATGATCCAAATGTTAATCAGGAAAATTACGGTGGCTCTGAATGGGATAATCAAGCATTGTTTGATTTTACAGGAAAAGCTTTGCCATCACTTGCGACATTTAAATATGTTTATACTGGGTTGAATACAAATCTAAAATATGATAAGAATGAAGAAGCAGAGCTGCAAGAGAGTTTGTTATCAAATTCTAGCTTTGAGGAAGAAGATCTTTCAGATTATACTTTTAACGATTTTATCAAGCGTAGACAAGACACGCCTAAAACAGGCAAGTATGCCATGAATTTCTACAATGGCACAAGCGATTATACAACTGGCGTTGAAAGAAAGATAACACTTCCAGCAGGAACTTATCAATTTTCTGCCCAAATTCAAGGTGGTGATACGAATGGCTCTGAAGATATTTATGCTTTTGCTCGTGCTGAGGCAGTAAATGTTCAAAGTGAAAAAATCAAACTAGCTGGTTGGTCAAATTGGCAGACAGCGAAATTGAGCTTTACATTAACAAAAGAGACCGAGGTGACACTGGGAGTATTTGTGAAAGCAAATAAAGGTTCATGGGGAACAATTGACGATTTGCTTTTAACCAAAGAAGGAGTAGATAAGACAAAGTTGGGAACCACTCTTTCTTCGGCAAAAGAAAAATTAGCGGAAACTATGCATTATACAAAGGATTCACTTGCGAACTTAAAAGAACAAGTAGAAGAAGCACAAGCTATTTTACAAAAAGATGATGCGACACAAGAAGAGATTGATGCAGAATGTGAAGCATTACAGACTGCTATTCAAGCCCTTGTACCACTAGAAAATCAATCTTCATCTAATGTTCAGCATGAAGATAGCAAAAAAACAAAGGAAAATTCTAATAGCAAAGAACAAAAAGGAGAAAACTCCCATGCTGGGTTGACAGATTCTGATTCGTCTAATAAAAATGGGAAGTTTTCTCAAACGAATAGGAACAAGGAAACTTTGCCTACTACAAGTGACAAAAAATTAACTAAAACCAAAGAATTATTACCAAGTACAGGGACTAGCATGTCATATTTAGCTGGTATCGGTGTTGTTTTTCTGAGTGTCTTTATTGCTGTCATTTCTAAGAAAAATAACCAATAAATCATTGAAAAAAGTAGAAAGACCTCCCGCTTTCTACTTTTTCTTGTCTGCAATATATTCTAATTTTTGTTGTCGTGTTTTTCTTTTAAAGAGGGCTTCGGCTGACATGGCAGAAGGTTTGTCGGGAAATTCTTCTTGATACAAAAGAGTAACGGGTAATCGTGTACGCGTGTATTTGGCGCCTTTTCCAGTATTATGCGTATAAAGTCGTTTTTTAACATCAGTCGTGTACCCTGTGTAGAGAGAGCCGTCGGCACATTCCAGAACATACATATAGGCTTTAGTTTCCATAGTAAATCTCATGAATTTCTGGAGTGTAGCTGCCATCTTCATTATGAATGAAAAGCGGTGGCAGGATTTTTAGCCCGTCACGGGAACCATCTTTGATAGCTTCAATGAGGAGCATATTGGCTTTTCGATTTGTCTTTGGGTAAACAAATTGAATGCGTTTTGGTGCTAAATTGTGAGCAGTCATAGTGTCAACAATATCAAGGAATCGTTCGGGACGATGAACTATTGCTAAGCGTCCGTTGGATTTCAAGACCCGTTGGGAAATTTGACAGATTTCTTCCAGATTGGTCGCAATTTCATGCCGTGCAAGTAGATAATGTCGGCTTGCATTGAGATTAGAATGTTCATCCACTTTAAAATAAGGCGGATTGCATAAAATCATGTCCACTTTACTACCGTCGATATAGTGGGTGAGATATTTCAAATCATCCTGAATGACCTGCATTTGGTGGGTTAAGCCATTTAGCTCAATAGAGCGCTCTGCCATATCTGCCAGTCTCTCTTGAATTTCAACTGCTATGATTTGAGCCTTGGTTCGGGTGCTTGCAAAAAGCCCAACGGCACCATTTCCAGCACAAAGATCCACGATAAGACCACGCTTAGGTAAATTTGGAAAGCGAGAGAGGAGCACGCTATCTACTGAGTAGCTAAAGACCTCTCGATTTTGAATAATTTTGACGTCAGTAGAAAAGAGCTGATTGATTCGCTCACCGTCTTTTAAAAGAATTTCTGCCATATATCCTTATTATATCATGATGTAGAGGAAAAGAAGTAACAAAAATAAGCAGTAAGACAAAAATGTACGGTTTTTCTTACTGCCTGTAGGTATTATTCTTAAGATTTATAAACTTTGCTCCCGTTTGTTCTGTATGTGTGTCACGACAATAAAAGTAATTGTAAAGAGAATCATCAGAATAATGTAGACAGGGAAGCTATTGCTGGTTAGAGTAGCGATTTCAATGTATTTTTGTAGAAGAATGGCTGTTCCAAAGAAGCCAATGAGTGACCAGAGGATCAGCAGAATCCGCCAGAGATTAAGTGGCAGGCAGGCACGAACAACAGATAGAAAGCCGATAGAGCCTAATAAATAATAAAGTAAAGTTGAGATTTCCACCTGTGACCAGCCATGCAGTCCACCAAAAATATTGACAAATAAAACGCTAAAGACGACCATTAGCCCGCTAGGTAGCGCCTTGAAAATTGCTTTTTTAAGGAAATCTTGTTCAATAGGTTTGATATTTCGCTCAAAGGTGAGGACAAAGGGCGGCAAACCTTCAACAAATTGGTCAATCAAGGTGATTTGAATGGGGATAAATGGAAAGACTAAGAGCCATTCTGCTCGTCCCAACAGAATACTAGAAATACAAATGATTGTCAAAATGAACGAATAGGTTGTTTTAATGAGGAAAATCGGTGCAATGCGGGCGATGTTATTAACGACGCGGCGTCCTTCAAAGAGAATTTCAGGGACATCGTTAAAGTCAGAATTGAGCAAAACGAGATTGGCAACTTGTCGTGTTGCAGGATCCCCTTCAGCCATGGCAATGGAACAGTCTGCTTCCCGTAAGGCTAGAATATCATTGACTCCGTCACCGGTCATAGCTGTGGTATGCCCTGCTTTTTTCAGGGTTTGAATGATAAGTTTCTTTTGATGAGGAGAAACGCGGCCAAAAATAGCAGTCGTTTCTATCAGATCAATCAACTCTTGATCCGTTACTTTTGAGCAATCAACATAACTTTGGTAGTTTGAAAAACCTGCCTTTGCAGCAATGTTTGATACAGTAATTGGATTGTCACCTGATATGATTTTTAAGCCAACTTCTTGTGAGCGTAAGTATTCCAAAGTATCAGCTGCTCCGTCACGAATCGGATCTGTGATTTCTAAAATGGCAATGGGTTGAATGCTACTTGGTAAGTGAATGTGTTTATGGTCAATGCGTTCAGGACTAATGGCTAAAGCGAGTACACGCGAACCACGCTGTTGGGCTGCTTGGGCAACCTCAATCTCTTTGTTAAAGAGCATTTCAGGCGCACCGAGAAAGACAGTACCTAAGTCCGACATTTCCATAGCTCCCCATTTACGGTCACTAGAAAATGGAATAGTGTTACTCGTTTGGTAATTAGAAGGACTTGTAAATTGTTTACGGATTGCTTGAGCAGTCGGATTGTTGTCGTCACTTGCAGCGATATAAGCGCTAAGAATTTCAGAGATTGCTTGTTCTGATAAATCTTCTGTGAGCGGGCTGACTGTTTCGACGTGCATTTTTCCTTGTGTAATGGTGCCTGTCTTATCAAGACAGAGCATATCAACACGAGCCAACGTTTCAACGGAGTACATTTCCTGTACGAGGACTTTTCGCAAGCCCAGCTTGATGACTGCTGTTAAAAGCGAGGTAATTGTTAAAAGTGCAATTCCTTTTGGCAACATTCCCAGAAGAGCTGTCGAAGTATTGACAACCGAATCTTTGACAGGCAAGTGTTTTACCAAAAGTGCTTCTAGAAAGAGTGCAATTCCAAAAGGAATAATGATTTTCCCTGTGAAACCTGCAATTCTGTCCATGGATTTCATGATGCGAGAATTGATTGGTTTAACGGTTTTAGCCTCTAGCATGAGCTTAGAGGCATAATTGTCAGCTCCGACATGAGTAATTTCAGCTATTACATGACCACTGACAAGAAAACTTCCTGAGAGCAGTTGATCCCCAATCTCCTTTTGGACGAGGTCACTTTCTCCTGTCAGCATAGCTTCGTTTACTTCTGCAAAACCGTCTAAAACAGTTGCATCGCTTGGAATTTGCTCACCTGCGTTCAAACGAATCACATCACCTAGAACCAATTCTTCTGGATTAATAGATGTGGTTTGCCCATTACGGATAACACTAATCTTTTCTTTATTTAAGAGACTGAGCTTATCAACCATGTGCTTGGCGCGCAATTCGGTGACAATTCCAGAAAAAGCATTAAAGCAGATAACAGCGAAGAAAACTAAGTTGCTCCATGCTTGAACAGAAACGAGAGCGACAGCGATTGCAAAATTTAACGCATTAAATAGCGTAAAAACATTACGCTTGATGATTTGCCAAGTGCTGATACTTGTATTGACTGTAAAATCATTGGTGAGTCCTTGTGAAATTTTTTCTTGGACTTGCTGGTGGGTTAATCCCGTAAATTCTTTCATGTTCATGAGGATAATCATACCATTTTTTTAGTAAAATTTCTAATAGAATCCATTCAGCTGTAACAGTTTTAAAGCAAAAAAAGTTTGCGAGTGGGCATTGGATAAGGTATAATGAAAAGGATAAGAAGGGAGAGCCTATGTTTTATAGATATTTAAGAAGATTGGTGATGTTGATTTTATGGGCTTTAAATGGCAATGCGCACTACCATCATTTGGAGAATATTCCGGATCAAGAGGAAAATTATATTTTGGTAGCACCGCACCGTACTTGGTGGGATCCTGTTTACATGGCTTTTGCAACAAGGCCCAAGCAATTTATCTTTATGGCAAAGAAAGAACTGTTCACAAATCGCGTTTTCGGCTGGTGGATTCGCATGTGTGGCGCATTTCCAATTGACCGTGAAAATCCAGGAGCATCTGCTATTAAATACCCCGTCAAGATGTTGAAATCAAGCAATCGGTCTTTGATTATGTTTCCAAGTGGAAGCCGACATTCGACAGATGTGAAAGGTGGCGTTGCACTGATTGCTAAAATGGCAAAGGTACGCATTCTTCCAGTTGTTTATGTAGGACCGATGAGTCTGAAAGGTTTAGCAAAAGGCGAACGTGTAGACATGGATTTTGGACAACCTATTGATGTTTCAGATATCAAAAAGATGAATGACGAGGGTGTGGAAGAAGTCGCACGTCGTATTCAGACAGAATTTAATCGCTTAGATGCCGAAGTAGCGGCACTTCAAGTGAAGAAAAATTCAAATATATTATTGCTACTCCCCCGTTTGATCGCTCTGCTACTGTCAATTGTTGTTGGCTTACTAACATTTGCTTTCAGTTTCATCGCAAGTTTCGTTTGGGATCCTGATAAACATAGGAAATAAAAATCTTGTAAAAGAAGCATGTCGCACCTTTTCTAGAAGGAGCATCTATGAAAATAGCAGTTTTGCTGTATCCAGCATGTTCATTGCAGGAAATCACAACTTTGACATCAACGCTTTGTCTTTCTTTTGGACAATCTTTGGATTATCTTGCTTCAGAAAAGAAAGTCTATACGAGTGAAGAAGGATTGCAAGTTATTCCAGATTTTACTTTTGCAGAAGTACAAAATGTAAAGTATGATTGTATCATATTGCCAGGCACACTAGAGCCATTTGTTAGCCTTTATGATTTCAGACTAATCTCTTTTTTGAAGAGGGTAGACACAAAGCGGACGATAGTAGCGGCTATTTCCTCATCTCCTATGTTTTTAGGAAAAGCTGGTTTGTTGAGAAGCCGGTATTACACAGGTGGTCTGTATATGGAGTTGGTAGAGTATTTTTCTTTTTTGGAAAAAGAAAATTTTCTCCATCAGCCTGTTGTAAAAGATAAGAATGTTATTACAGCCATTGGGTTTGCTTATGTAGAATTTTCTCAGACCGTTTTGGATGCTTTAGGATTAGAAGTGCCGAGCGATTTCTTTTTGAGAAAAAATTCCTACACTCCCGAAGAGTTAACGTATCATTTAGAGACAACTGATTATCAAGAAATACTGCAAGAAATTTTACGATATGAACAAAAATTCCAGAAATGATTTTCTGGTTTTTTTACTATGAATTTTGAGATAAAAAGAACCTAAACACACAAAACATACATGAAAGCGCTTGCTAAAATAGACTTAAAATAGTATACTAAATTTAAGGTATACGGTTTAAAAAGGTGATAAGAGTGATGCTCACTCTTAAAAGTTGATGTATTCAACATGCAATCATAAAAGGAGAAATATATGAAAAAATTGATTTTTCGCTTAACAATTCTGTTATCTGCTCTTATGCTCTTTCCTTTTCAAGCAGTAGAAGCCTGTACAGGTTTCATTGTCGGGAAGAACTTGACGGCAGACGGCTCTACTTTGTATGGTCGTACAGAGGATTTGGAGCCTAATCATAACAAAGTCTTTAAAGTTCATCCAGCCAAGGACAATCAAGCGGGAGAAAAGCTGATTGATGAAGCCAATGGCTTTGAATGGCAATTACCCGCACATAGCTATAAATATACTTCTGTTTCGGATGTTACACCAAAAGAAGGTATTTTTGATGAAGTAGGCTTCAATGAGCATGGAGTTTCCATTTCTGCTACAGTATCAGCTAAAGCGAATAAAGCTATCCAGAAAGTTGATCCTTATGTGGAAAAAGGTTTAGCAGAATCCATTATGACAACGGTTGTCTTGCCACATGTCAAAACAGCTCGTGAAGGTGTGGAGCTCATCGCAGAAATTGTCAGAAAGCAAGGAGCTGCCGAAGGGAACATTGTGACAATTGCAGATAAGACAGGTGTCTGGTACATGGAAATCTTGTCTGGTCATCAATATGTTGCCATTAAATATCCAGACGACAAATACAGTATTTTCCCTAATACCTTCTTCTTAGGAAGTGTTGATTTTAATGATAAGGAAAATGTTATTGCCTCAGAAAATGTGGAAAAAGTAGCGCGTGATGCTAATTCTTATAAGGAAATCGATGGTAAATTCCATATTTCCCAATCTTACAATCCGCCAATGGCAGAAGCTGATCGTTCACGGGCTTGGGCTGGTATTAAGGCTTTGAACCCAGACGCACCAGTCAATTATGATGATAAATATTTTGATTTGTTGCAATCTAGCAATAAAAAAATCAGCGTTGCAGATGTGATGCGGATGCAGCGGAACCGTTTTGAAGGAACGCCATTTAAGCCCCTTGATCAAATGGAATTGGACGGGAAAGGCATTCCTCAACGTGGAAAAGTAGATCCAGTCTACAAATATCCTCTTGGCAATCCAAATGTAATGGAAGCCCATATCTTCCAATTGAAAGATAATATCCCTGCCAGCATGGGTGGTGGCACAATGTGGCTTTCTGTTGGTAGTCCTCGATTTGCACCATACTTGCCATACTATGGAAATATCAACAATACTTATGCTGCTTATCAAGTTGATACAACGAAGTACGACAAAAATTCTTGGTACTGGGTTGCGTCACACATTTACGATATGGCAGCCAAACATCAAAAATTATTTGGCAATAGCATTCAAGAAAAATGGAAAGCTTTGGAAGCACGATTGATTGAAGAACAAGCCAAATTAGATGAACAATACGCAGCTGCAGGTGGAGCTTCGTCAGAAGAAGTGACTGCGTCTAGTATGGCGCGTGCAGAGGAAGTCTTTAAAGAAATGAAAGCTCTAGAAGCTGAAATGGAAGAAAAGATTAAAAATGAGCAAACGCCACCAAGCTCTAGCTCAGAACCATCTTCAAGTACAAGTGAGTCATCTTCAACTTCGTCTACATCTCAATCTCAATCTTCGTCAAGTACAAATGAAACGTCTACATCTAGTTCATCAGATACTGAAAAACCTAAACCAAGCGAAACTTCTGATACCTTAGTGGATACAGCCACAGGGGTTCGCTTGCAAAATGCAGATTTGGTGAAAGCTAATCTCAAATTAGCAGTTAAAAAGACGATTGAAGAAAACGCAGATAGCTATGACATTACCTTGACCAATCCAAAAGGCGAAGCAGTGTCACAAGTCAGTTCAACAGTAGTGACAGTACCAGTGAAGCAAGGTGCTACGGTGGATTCTGTTTATGCTATGAAAGACGGCAAGCAAGCGGAAAAATTTGATTTTGTTCTCAACAAAGATCAAACGATTAGCTTTAAAACAACACACTTCTCTACTTACAAAGTGAATTACAAAGTTGTCAAAGAAACGCCAAAACAAAATAAACGTGGCTTCCTTCCGTCAACTGGTGAAAAAGTAACCTTCCTTGGTTTAGTAGGAATTGTCATTTTAGGAGTTGTCATCTTCATCTTAGCAAAACGTTCAAAAAAGAATAGTGACTAGTTGAAGCAAGAAAATCAACATCATGTTGAAGAATTCCCTCAAAGTTGGATACAAAACTAACTTTGGGGGATTTTTATATGAATTGAATAAATTTCTACATTAAATTGACAATGATAATATTATTTTTGACAATAATAGTTGACAAAGTGACACGAATGAGTTACAATAGAGATGAAAGGAGAGGAGCATATGAAGCTGGAAAATCGATTAAAAGAACTTCGAGCGCGAGATAGGTTGAATCAAACAGAGTTGGCTAAAAAAGCAGGAGTTTCTCGACAAACCGTCAGTTTGATTGAGCGGGGAGAGTATGCTCCGTCTGTCATCATTGCCTTGAAGATTGCACATATTTTTGGAGAAAACGTAGAAAATGTATTTTATCTAAAGGAGAATAGCGATGAAAAAATGGATGAAAATTAGTGGTTTACTAGTAGTGAGTGTTTTGCTAGGAATTTTTGTAGCAAGTAGTTGGCTCGGAAATTTCCATTTTCCAATCTTTTTAAATAGCATACTTTGGGGTTGGATTATTCGTGTGCTCAATCTGCTTTTATTCTGCATGACGATTTATTTACTACAGTCTAGTCGAACAATTCAAAAGCAGTCAACAAATGGAGATGAATTAAATGAACAACTTTATCAGAAGATGTTCAAAAATCTGGAATATGGTACTATTTTATTAGACGTTGTGACAATCTTGACGATTTTTGATATACTAACATCATTTAATGTATTCATTACTAAAAATAGTGTTTTGATTACAGGCAGTTTATTTCCTTATGTAGCACTTACTTTTATTCTATATGGACAATATTGTCTCCAAAAGACAATTGAGCAGGTTCGGCATTTTAAATTGCCAATCGTTACATTTCCTGAAGATGTTTTAGCCTTGATGAAGACCTATGATGAAGCAGAAAGAGAAGCACATTATGAGCAGAGCTTTAAGATTCTTTTTCAGTTAAATCAGTTCATTTTGCCAGCGTTTTACATCCTCCTGTTCACTATTTCGCTTCTATTACGTGAAGTTCAATACCTTCCTATTGCAATCGTGGTCTTTATCCACCTCTACATCAATGTAGTAAATATTTCTATGATAAAGAAATACTTTAAATAAGGCTGGTCAAAAAGTATCTCTGACTCTATCTCATTTAGTGATAAGTGAATGACGTGGTAGGTGATTGAGAGTGGGACTACGAACTTAAATTTTTCAAGATAAGTTCTGTCCCAATCTTATGAAATATAACTAGTTATACGAGGAGAATTTTAATGAAAAAAATAGCCCATATTGGACTTGGAATTGTAAAATTATTGGGACTGATTGTCTTAGTCATGGCTATCAATGGCATTCCTATGTTGTTTCTAGCTAGAGGGCAAGATTTGCCCGTGTATATAGAAATTTTACTGGTGTTAGCCTACCTTGTGCTCATGTTTTTTGCTATCCGCACTTTATGGAGGAGATACCAGACACATGTCTCAGAGGATATCAAAGTCCTGTCATTTTCTTGGGGAGATTTTGGGAAAGCATTGTTGTTCTTTTTAGCAGCAAGAGTAGTAGCGGTTTTAGGAACTTATCTAAACATCTTTTTAACAGGGCAAAGTACGACCAGTAACGATAGTGCTTTACAAAGTCTAGGAAAAATTATGTCTGTTAATCATATCTTTTTTGCTCTGTTATATGTAGTAACTGTTGCAATAATAGCTCCGGTGATTGAAGAATTAGTATTCCGTGGTTTTGCGACAATCTTTTTCTTTGAGAAAGATCAAAAAATATCAGCAGCCATCATAATATCTATCATTTTTGCACTTCCTCATATCTCAAAATGGACAGAGTTTCCACTTTATTTTGCCATGGGATTAGTGCTTTATGCTGTCTTTGCACGTCGAGGAAATCTGAAAGATTCAATAGCTGTGCATATTTTAAACAACACACCAGCAGCTCTCGTTATGCTGTTTGCGATGTTTCGATAGCGATGTAAAAATAGTACAATCATTTACAATAATATAATAAAAACACGAACGATTTTAGTTTCAGCTACTTGCTGGTCTTGCTTCATTCGTGTTTTTGTGTTATTAGATGTTATTTTTGTTAATTGATATTTTATAACCCGTAATTGTAATCATCATCTTGCATGGCTTCAACTTCACCAAGAAGATAACCATTTCCGACTTGAGAAAAGAAGTCGTGGTTAGAAGTTCCGGTTGAAATACCATTCATGACAATCGGATTGACGTCATCAGCCGTGTCAGGGAAAAGTGGGTCTTGACCAAGATTCATGAGAGCTTTATTAGCATTATAACGAAGGAAAGTTTTGACTTCTTCTGTCCAGCCGACACCGTCATATAAGGTTTCTGTGTAGCCTTCCTCATTTTCATAGAGGGTGTAGAGCAGGTCGTACATCCACTCTCGGAATGTTTCTTGCTCTTCTTCTGGTAATTCGTTAAAGCCTAATTGGAATTTATAGCCAATATACGTTCCGTGGACAGATTCATCGCGGATAATCAATTTGATGATTTCAGCTACATTGGCTAATTTGTTATTTCCAAGATAGTAGAGCGGAGTAAAGAAACCAGAGTAGAAGAGGAAGGTTTCTAAAAAGACACTGGCAACCTTCTTTTCAAGAGCATTTCCATTGAGGTAAATCTCGTTGATAATTTCTGCTTTCTTTTGCAAATAAGGATTTGTATTGGTCCATTCAAAAATTTCGTCAATTTCTGATTTCGTGTTAAGGGTGGAGAAAATAGATGAATACGACTTAGCGTGAACAGACTCCATGAATTGGATGTTATTCAACACAGCCTCTTCATGAGGTGTGCGAATATCTCCTCGGATAGCTTCGACACCTGATTGGGATTGCATCGTATCCAATAATGTTAATCCGCCGAAGACCTTACCAACAAGGTCTTTTTCTTCAGGTGATAATTTTCTCCAGTCGTCCAAATCGTTGGAGAGGGGGACTCGTGTATCGAGCCAGAACTGCTCGGTCAGTTTTTCCCAAGTAGATTTGTCAATGACATCTTCAATGGCATTCCAGTTTATGGCTTTATAATAGGTTTTCATGTTGATTACTTTCTTTTATTCCAGTTGATTCTTATTGTTTACAGATAGTTTAAATTTGTTCTGAAAGGCTTTTAGAAATTTTAATTCTCGTTAAATCACGCAGCTCTCACACTGGTTGGCTCCAACTTCGCTGCCGTCATCTGTAAAGGTACGGACATAATAGATTGATTTGATGCCCTTGTTAAAGGCATAGTTGCGCAGGATAGACAGGTCGCGTGTCGTTTGTTTGCATTCGGTTTTCCATTCGTAGAGTCCTTGTGGAATGTCGCTGCGCATAAAGAGGGTCAGAGATAGTCCTTGATCTACATGCTCAGTCGCTGCTGCATAGACATCAATGACCTTGCGCATATCCATGTCGTAAGCGCTAGTATAGTAAGGAATCGTCTCAGTTGACAGTCCTGCTGCTGGGTAGTATATTTTTCCGATTTTCTTTTCTTGGCGTTCTTCGATGCGTTGTGTAATTGGGTGGATAGAAGCAGATACATCATTGATATAGCTGATAGAGCCATTCGGTGCAACAGCTAAGCGATTTTGGTGATAAAGACCGTCTGTCATGACTTTCTCGCGTAGCTCAGTCCAATCTTTTGCAGAAGGAATAAAGATATTTTCAAAGAGTTTTTTCACTCGGTCAGATTTTGGTACAAATTCACCGGTCACATATTTGTCAAAGTATGAACCATTTGCATAATCAGACTTTTCAAAGTTATGGAAAACCACCTCGCGCTCGCGGGCAATATTATTGGACTCAACAAGTGTCCAATAATTCATGAGCATAAAGTAAATGCTGGTAAACTCAACAGATTCAGCTGATCCGTATTCAATCAATTGTTGAGCCAGATAACTGTGCAAGCCCATGGCACCTAGCCCAAAAGTGTGAGCTAAGCTGTTGCCGTGGTCAATAGTCGGAACAGCTTTGATGTGAGAACTGTCTGTAACAAATGTCAGCGCACGTGTCATGGTACGGATAGACTTACCAAAATCTGGCGAAGTCATCATATTAACCACATTGGTAGAGCCGAGATTGCAAGAAACATCTGTTCCTAAACGAACGAATTCTTGAGCGTCATTCAAGAGGCTTGGTTCTTGGACTTGCAGGATTTCGGAGCAGAGATTGCTCATGATAATCTTGCCGTCTACTGGATTCGCACGATTAGCAGTATCGATATTAACTACATAAGGATAGCCAGATTCCTGCTGCAACTTGGAAATTTCAGTTTCTAAATCACGAGCTTTAATCTTCGTTTTACTAATCTTAGGATTGGCAACCAATTCGTCATATTTTTCGGTAATGTCAATGTAGGCAAATGGAACGCCATATTCCCGTTCAATAGAATAAGGGCTAAAAAGGTACATTTCTTCATTCTTGCGAGCCAATTCATAAAATTTATCTGGAATGACAACACCTAAAGAAAGGGTTTTTACCCGTACTTTTTCATCGGCATTCTCTTTCTTAGTTGAAAGAAAAGCAATAATATCTGGGTGAAAGACATTAAGATAAACAACACCGGCTCCCTGACGTTGACCTAATTGATTAGAGTACGAAAAACTGTCTTCAAAGAGCTTCATAACTGGTACTACACCAGAAGCAGCCCCTTCATAACCTTTGATAGGGGCACCCGCTTCCCGCAGGTTACTGAGGGAAATCCCAACGCCACCGCCAATCCGAGATAATTGCAGAGCTGAATTGATAGAACGACCGATTGAATTCATATCATCAGTGACTTGAATCAAGAAACAAGAAACTAATTCACCACGCCTAGCACGTCCGGCATTTAAGAAACTTGGAGTGGCAGGCTGATACCGTTGGTGAATGATTTCATTGGCAATATCTTTGGCAATTGCTTCATCACCATTGGCAAAATAGAGCGCGTTGAACAGAACGCGATCTTCCATGCTTTCAAGGTAATATTCACCGTCATTTGTTTTGAGAGCGTATTGATTGTAGAATTTATAAGCTGCCATGAAAGATTTAAAATGAAAATCTTGATCACGAATGAAGGCGGCTAGCTCTTCAATGTATTCAGGTGAATAAAGCTGGATAAATTCCTTTTCTAGATAGTTTTCTTGGATTAAATAGTGAATTTTTTCTGTGATAGAAGAGAATTTTTTCGTATTTGGTTCAACATTTTCTTTAAAGAATGCTTCTAAGGCTTCCTTATCTTTGTGAAGCATAATTTGTCCGTTGATTGGACGGTTAATTTCATTATTGAGACGGAAATACGTCACATCTTCTAATTGTTTGAGTCCCATAGTATTCCTTTTCTAAATGTTAGGTTTGGTGTTTGGCAAAAGAAAGAGGGGTGGGCAAGAACTAAAAATTGAAAATTTTAGTTCGTGGTCTCCCCCCACAAAGTTACTCAACAGTTTTGAAAAGTGTTGAGGTGGTGAACGAAGAAAACAAAGTTTTCATCAAAGGTACTTTTCCGAGTATAAAAAGTGAACGGAGAAGGTCTTGTCCAGTTATCGCAATTTTAACCATTTCTCCCATTAGGTACATGTCATAAATTATGATAATTTTTTCAATTTACCTGGTTGAAAACCGGAAAATGCTTCCGTTGGAGTCTGAACGACTGGAGCAGCATTAAAGCCTAAGCTTTTCACATGATCGATGTATTCAGGCTGTTCGTCCAAATTGATTTCACGATATTCTACATGGTTAGTGTCTAAGAAGCGTTTTGTCATTTTGCATTGAACGCAATTATTTTTTGAATAAATAGTTACCATAATGAACTCCTAATTTCTTTAAATTCAGTATGGAATTAGTATATCCAAAGCAGGGAATTTTGTCAACTATTATGTTCTAAATATTGTGTTTTGTTTTGGGGTTTTAAATACCATGATACTAGATATAGTGTTTCATTGGAAAAAAGAAAAAGATAGGATGAGCTCCTGTTTTGGGCTTCGTTAGACTAAGCTTTCCTTAGGGAACAATGGATTAAAAATGTGTCAATCAATTGGATAGTGAAAATCTCGTTTTAATGAAATTTCAGTAATTCTCATAAAAAAGACTTGCTGAATACACATAAAATTCTTGAAAAAATTTTACAAAGATGTTATAATCTAGAATTGTAAGGGTTATCACATGAGACCCCAAAAAGATTACATTAAAGGAGAGTCAAACTATGGCTTCTAAAGATTTCCACATTGTGGCAGAAACAGGTATTCACGCACGTCCAGCAACTTTGTTAGTTCAAACTGCTAGCAAATTTGCTTCAGATATTACTCTTGAATACAAAGGTAAATCAGTAAACCTTAAATCAATCATGGGTGTTATGAGCCTTGGTGTTGGTCAAGGGGCTGATGTAACAATTACTGCAGAAGGTGCAGACGCTGATGATGCAATTGTAGCAATCGCAGAAACAATGACAAAAGAAGGATTGGCTTAACATGACAGAAATGCTAAAAGGAATTGCAGCATCTGACGGTGTTGCTGTTGCTAAGGCATATCTACTTGTTCAACCGGATTTATCATTTGAGACTGCTTCAGTCGAAGATACAAATGCAGAAGAGGCTCGTTTGGATGTAGCTCTTGAAGCTTCACAGAACGAGCTTTCTGTTATCCGTGAGAAAGCAGTAGAAAGCCTTGGAGAAGAAGCAGCTCAAGTATTTGATGCTCACTTAATGGTACTTTCTGACCCAGAAATGATTGGTCAGATTAAAGAAACAATTCGTGCAAAAAAAGTGAATGCTGAAGCAGGTCTGAAAGAAGTAACAGACATGTTTATCACTCTCTTTGAAAATATGGAAGATAATCCATACATGCAAGAACGTGCGGCAGATATTCGCGACGTGACCAAACGTGTGTTGGCTCACTTGCTTGGTGTACGCTTGCCAAACCCTGCTATGATTAATGAAGAAGTAGTTGTGATTGCCCATGACTTGACTCCTTCTGATACCGCTCAATTAGATAAAAACTTTGTTAAAGCTTTTGTAACCAATATTGGTGGACGTACAAGCCACTCGGCTATTATGGCTCGTACTCTTGAAATTGCTGCGGTTCTTGGAACAAATAATATTACCGAATTAGTAAAAGACGGTGATACAGTTGCCGTGAATGGAATTACTGGTGAGGTTATTATCAATCCAACAGAAGAACAAGTTGCAGATTTTAAAGCAGCGGGTGAAGCCTATGCAAAGCAAAAAGCTGAATGGGATTTGCTGAAAGATGCTGAAACAGTAACAGCTGACGGAAAACATTTTGAACTGGCTGCAAATATCGGTACACCTAAAGATGTCGAAGGTGTGAATGCAAATGGCGCAGAAGCTGTCGGGCTTTACCGTACTGAGTTTCTTTATATGGATTCGCAAGATTTCCCAACAGAAGATGAGCAGTATGAAGCTTATAAGGCTGTCTTGGAAGGAATGAATGGCAAACCAGTTGTTGTCCGTACAATGGACATCGGTGGAGACAAAGAACTTCCTTACTTTGATTTGCCAAAAGAAATGAATCCGTTCCTTGGATTCCGTGCTCTTCGTATTTCTATTTCTGAAACAGGCAATGCAATGTTCCGCACACAATTACGTGCACTTTTGCGTGCATCTGTGCATGGACAATTGCGTATCATGTTCCCAATGGTTGCTTTATTGACTGAATTCCGTGCAGCAAAAGGCATTTTGGAAGAAGAAAAAGCTAAATTGCTTGCAGAGGGTGTGGCAGTTGCGGACAATATTCAAGTTGGTATCATGATTGAAATTCCAGCGGCAGCAATGCTTGCTGACCAATTTGCAAAAGAAGTTGACTTCTTCTCAATTGGTACCAATGACTTGATTCAATACACAATGGCTGCTGACCGTATGAATGAACAAGTTTCTTACTTGTACCAACCATACAATCCTTCTATCCTTCGCTTAGTGGATCGAGTGGTCAAAGCTGCTCACGCTGAAGGTAAGTGGGCTGGTATGTGTGGTGAAATGGCAGGTGACCAAACCGCTGTTCCACTTCTAGTTGGTATCGGTCTGGATGAGTTCTCAATGAGTGCAACATCTGTTCTTCGTACACGTAGCTTGATGAAGAAATTGGATACGAAGAAGATGCAAGAACTCGCTCAACGTGCTCTTACAGAATGTGCAACGATGGAAGAAGTTCTTGAACTTGAAAAAGAATATCTTGATTTTGAATAATATCGAAACGAAGACCATTGTCAATTAAGACAATTGGAATCTCAGTTATTGAAAGAGGGCGTTGTTGTCCTCTTTCTTTATATTGCAAATCATTTAGGCTTTCTGTGTTCCTTTTTACTTCCTTTTGCTCATTTTTGCTATAATGATAATTATGAATAACTTGATTCAATCAAAATTAGAATTGCTACCAACCAGTCCAGGTTGCTATATTCACAAAGATAAAAATGGTACCATTATTTACGTAGGTAAGGCTAAGAATTTGCGCAATCGGGTGCGCTCTTATTTTCGTGGGAGCCATGATACTAAGACCGAAGCGCTGGTATCTGAGATTGAGGATTTTGAGTTTATTGTCACGGAGTCTAACATTGAAGCTTTGCTGCTTGAAATCAATCTCATCAAGGAAAATCAGCCTAAGTACAACATCATGCTCAAGGATGATAAGTCCTACCCTTTTATCAAAATTACTAATGAGAAATATCCGCGTCTAATTATTACGCGTCAGGTCAAGAAAGACGGTGGTTTGTATTTCGGACCTTATCCTGATGTAGGTGCTGCTAATGAAATTAAGCGCTTGCTGGATCGGATTTTTCCTTTTCGCAAATGCACCAATCCGCCTGAGAAGGTTTGTTTCTACTACCACATCGGGCAGTGCCGAGCTCACACTATCTGCCATAATGGCCCCCATTTCTTTCAGGATATGGCTCAAGAAGTATCAGACTTTCTCAAAGGGCATGATGATAAGATTATTGATGAGCTGAAAAGGAAAATGACTAGTGCGGCTGAGAAAATGGAGTTTGAAAAAGCGGCTGAGTACCGCGACTTGCTTCAAAGCATTGCGACGCTTCGCACTAAACAACGAGTCATGGCGAAGGATTTGCAGAATCGGGATGTCTTTGGTTATTATGTAGACAAAGGCTGGATGTGTGTGCAGGTGTTCTTTGTCCGTCAAGGAAAACTCATTGAGCGAGACGTGAATATGTTTCCTTACTACAATGATCCCGATGAGGATTTTCTGACCTATATTGGTCAATTTTATCAGGAAAAATCTCATCTGATTCCCAATGAAATTTTGATTCCGTCTGATATTGATGACGTAGCTGTTCAGGCTGTGGTAGATACGAAGATTCTCAAACCTCAGCGAGGAGAGAAGAAACAGCTGGTTAATTTGGCTATTAAAAATGCGCAAGTTAGTTTGCAGCAGAAGTTTGATTTGTTGGAGAAATCTGTTGAAAAAACGCAAGGAGCTATCGAAAATCTAGGTCAGTTGCTCAATATTCCCACCCCAGTTCGGATTGAGTCCTTTGATAATTCCAATATTATGGGAACCAGTCCTGTTTCAGCTATGGTGGTCTTTATCAATGGGAAACCCAGCAAAAAGGATTATCGCAAGTATAAGATTAAGACAGTTATCGGTCCTGATGACTATGCTAGTATGCGAGAAGTGATTAAGCGTCGCTATAGCCGAGTCATGCGCGATGGTTTAATACCGCCTGATCTTATTGTCATTGACGGTGGTCAGGGTCAAGTCAATATTGCTAAAGACGTCATTCAAAATCAATTAGGGTTAGATATTCCTATCGCTGGTTTGCAAAAGAACGACAAGCACCAGACGCATGAATTGCTCTTTGGCGATCCTTTGAAAGTGGTCGAATTGTCTCGCAATTCGCAGGAATTTTTCCTCCTGCAACGTATTCAGGATGAAGTTCATCGTTTTGCTATCACCTTTCATCGCCAGCTTCGCTCAAAAAACTCCTTTTCTTCGCAATTGGATGGTATTGAGGGGCTAGGACCCAAGCGCAAGCAAAATCTGATGCGACACTTTAAATCCTTGACCAACATCAAAAAAGCCAGCGTGGATGAAATTGTCGAAGTGGGTGTACCGCGAAAAGTGGCGGAGGCTGTGCAGAGAAAACTCAATCCTGCAGAACCTCAGGCAGAGTTAAAAGACTGAGGATGAATTCACTACCAATGCAAGGTCGCGTTAGCGACCTTTTGTGGTATAATTGGGAGACTAGTGGAAAATAATGAGGTGCTTGTTGTGATACCAATAGAAAAATCGAATCCAGTTGCTGTTGAAAAGATTTGCTTGGAATTATATAAGAAAATGAATTTTTCTAAGTACAAAGATTTTAAGAGGGATTTGAAAGAATGGGTACAGAAAAATATTCCCGAACTTGGAAGTGAAGATGATGTATTTATAAAGATTATGACTGCAGATTATCACCTTTTACAAAAGTATAAAGATATTGGTAAGTCAGAAAATTTCTCAAAAAAAGAAGAAAAAATATCAAAGTATGTTTTTGATTATGAGAAGTCTGGATTTAATTTACTTTTAGATATAGTAAAAGAATTAGACCAAAATGAAGTAAAGGAGAAAGATAATAAATTAAAGGATGGAACAGGTAAAGTCAGAAAAGAGTAATCTTGATGCTAAACAACGTACGGAGGTTAGAAAAATGATTGAAGAGAATAATAAAAAATAGAGTTAGAGCAGTAGGATTTTGTTGGAGTATTTTACTCAAACCTCTGCAAGCTCTTCCAATTTATGGTAAAATGAAATTAGTATAATAAGAAAAGGAAAGTCCCTATGAAATTTCTTGAATTAAATAAAAAGCGTCATGCAACGAAGCATTTCAATGATAAAGCAGTTGATCCGAAAGATGTGCGGACGGCGATTGAAATTGCAACTTTAGCACCAAGTGCTCACAATAGCCAGCCTTGGAAATTTGTAGTTGTGCGTGAGAAAAATGCAGAGTTGGCTGAGATTGCTTTCGGTGCAAACAAAGACCAAATCACAGAAGCACCCGTGACGATTGCTCTTTTTACAGATACAGACTTAGTTAAACGAGCTCGGAAAATTGCTCGTGTAGCTGGGGTCAATAATATGTCCGACGAATTGTTGCAATATTATATGCAAAATTTACCGGTTGAATATGGGCATTATTCTGAGCAGCAAAAAAGCGATTATTTGGCTTTAAATGCTGGTTTGGTGGCAATGAATCTTGTTTTAGCATTGACTGACCAAGGAATTGGTTCCAATGTTATCCTTGGATTTGATAAGTCGAAAGTCAATCAAGTGCTAGATATTGATGAACGCTTCCGTCCAGAACTTTTAATTACCGTTGGTTACACAGACGACAAACTGGAGCCAAGTTATCGTTTGCCAGTGGATGAGATTATTGAAAAACGTTGATAGAAAGGAATCTGATTTTATGACGATTGATTTTAAAGCAGAAGTTGAAAAACGTCGCGATGCTCTGTTGAATGACTTGTTTAGCCTTTTGGAAATTAACTCTGAGCGAGATGACACGAAAGCAGATAAAGAACATCCTTTTGGGCCTGGACCTGTTAAGGCTTTGGAAAAATTCTTAGAACTAGCTGCGCGTGATGGCTATCCAACGAAAAATGTTGACAATTATGCAGGGCATTTTGAATATGGCGAAGGAAAAGAAGTGCTTGGAATTTTTGCGCATATGGATGTTGTGCCGGCTGGAAGCGGCTGGGATACAGATCCTTATACGCCAACTATCAAGGAAGGTAAATTATTTGCGCGTGGTGCGAGCGATGATAAAGGGCCGACGATGGCTTGCTATTATGGACTGAAAATTATCAAAGAATTAGGCTTGCCGACATCTAAGAAGGTTCGTTTTGTAGTTGGTACAGATGAGGAATCCGGCTGGGCTGATATGGACTATTATTTCAAACACGTTGGTCTGCCAGAGCCAGACTTTGGCTTTTCGCCAGATGCAGAATTTCCGATTATCAATGGTGAAAAAGGAAACATCACCGAATATCTTCATTTTGCAGGAGAAAATGGCGGAGCTGCGCGCTTGCATAGTTTTACTGGCGGACTTCGTGAAAATATGGTTCCTGAATCTGCAACAGCAGTAGTATCAGGAAATGTGCCAAATCTTGTAGATAAATTGGACGAATTTGCAAAGGAACACGAACTTCGATTTCAATACCAAGAATTACCGAGCGGTCAATTAACAGTTACGATTGTTGGGAAGTCTGCTCATGGAGCCTCTCCACAATCCGGTGTCAATGGTGCGACTTATCTGGCAAAATTCTTGACCCAGTTTGATTTTGCAGATTCTGCTAAAGACTATCTTGAAGTGGCAGGAAACATTCTTTTAGAAGACCACGAAGGAAAAGCTCTGAAAGTGGATTATGTAGATGAAAAAATGGGCGCTCTTTCTATGAATGCAGGGGTCTTCCGCTTTGATGAAGCAAGTGATGACAACACCATTGCCCTTAATTTCCGCTATCCACAAGGAACCAATCCAGAAGTGATCAAATCTAAATTGGAAAACTTGCCTGTGGAGAAAGTGACATTGTCAGAGCACGAGCATGTTCCTCATTATGTTCCAATGGAAGATCCACTTGTGACAACGCTTTTGGACGTGTATGAAAAGCAAACAGGGCTGAAAGGTCATGAACAAATCATTGGTGGAGGAACCTTTGGTCGTCTCTTAAAACGCGGTGTTGCTTATGGCGCTATGTTCCCAGGCTATACAGATACCATGCATCAAGCAAATGAATTTATAGATGTGGAAGATCTTTTCCGTGCAGCAGCTATTTATGCTGAAGCAATTTATGAACTGATTAAATAAACAAATAAACTCAGCTAGAAATAGTTGAGTTTCTTTCAAAGAAAGAGAACAATTATGATTTACACCATTACGAGTGCGATAGGTCAATTGGGGCAAAAGGTTGTTGCTGAAGCACGAGAACATTTAAATTCTAATGAAATTCGGCTATCTGTTCGAAGTCCCAAAAAAGCAAGTCAATATGTAACAGCAGGGATTGATGTTAGAGCAGCTGATTATTTAGATGTGGATTCTATGGTCGAGGCCTGGCGTGGAACGGATGTTTTGATTTACATTCCAAGTATTTCCCATCCAAGTATTGTGCGTGTGCCAGAATTTGAAAATTCGGTCATTGCAGCAGAAAGAGCTGGGGTTAAGCACTTTATCTTTGTTGGATTTTTCGCCGATCAAGTCAATAGTCCATTTCACATGGCAGCTTTCTTTGCTTATGCCAATACTCGTCTAGCATCAGCTGGATTTTCTTACAGCATTATCAAAAATGCTATGTATGCTGATCCATTGGTACCTTATTTACCTGAGTTAATAGAGCGCAAGACGGTCATCTATCCAATGGAAAATGCCAAAATGAGCTTTATTTCGCGAGAAGATAGTGCAGAAGCTATTGTCAAACTGGCTATGTCGCCTGTCCTACAGGGAAAGACGTATGTTTTGACTCAAGAACGCAATTACACAATGTTGGAGCTGGCTAATCTTTTGTCCGAGGTTTCTGGTCACGAGATTAGCTACCAGCCGGTGACAGTTGAGGAATTTGCTGTCCTTTATGACCAACCAAAAGGTTTCGGTGTTGTGCTGGCTTCTCTTTACCAAGCTGGAAGCCGAGGCTGTTTGGACATTGTGACAGATGATTTTCGGACAATCACAGGACGGCAAGCAACTGATTTGAAAAGCTACACGATGAAAAATTATCAAAAATAGAGGCAAGAAATGGAAACGCTAGAAGATATTAAGAAAGCTATTATGGCTGATTCACAAAATCAAGCATATACCGAGCGAGGAATTGAGCCACTTTTTGCAGCGCCTAAAACGGCACGTATTAATATTGTCGGTCAAGCGCCGGGCATCAAAGCGCAGGAAACACGCTTGTACTGGAATGATAAGAGTGGTGATCGCTTGCGTGAATGGATGGGGGTTGACTATGATACCTTTTATCATTCAGGTTATTTTGCTGCGATTCCAATGGACTTTTATTTCCCAGGTCATGGAAAATCAGGCGATTTACCGCCTCGCAAGGGCTTTGCTGAAAAATGGCATCAGCCGATTTTAGAATTGCTGCCAGATCTTGAATTGACGATTCTTATTGGTCAATATGCTCAGAAATATTATCTTCATCAAAAAGGAACTGTAAAACTAACTGATACGGTAAAACATTATCAAGACTACTTGCCAGAATTTTTCCCGCTTGTCCACCCCTCACCACGAAATCAAATTTGGATGGCTAAGAATCCTTGGTTTGCAGAAACCGTAATCCCTGATTTAAGGGAACGGGTACAAAAGATTATTTCATAGAGTGGAGCAAAAGTTAATCATTTAAAAGTCTTTGATTTTATTGCACCAGAGTGGTTCATTAGTACTGAAGCGCCTAATGAATTTCTCCAAACCGCTGCGCTTTGCAAACATAATGCATAAATGATAGAAGCTAGGAACTTTTTTTCCAGCTTCTTTTTTAAAACAAAATCTTTGACAAAGAAGGTTCTATATAGTAGAATAAGAATAAGCTTCTATATCGTATATTTTGGAAAGAAGAAAAATGAGTAAAAAAGTAATCAATGGTGGGTTTTACATCGGGAAAATTCATCGTTTGTCCAATCGACTGATGAACCACATTTTGTTAGAACGAGGAATTCAAGCCTTTAATGGAGAGCAAGGACGTATTTTACATGCGCTTTGGCAAAAAGATTATCAAAGTCAAACGGAACTGTCAGAGCAGACCGGCTTGACGTTGAATACTCTTACGAAAATGATTGACCGAATGATTAGCATGAACCTTGTGGAGCGGTGCTATCATGAAAAAGATAAGCGAAAAAAGATGATTTGTTTGACGGGCTATGCCAAAGGTCTGCAAGATGAGTATAATGCGATTTCTAAGGAAATAATTGAAATCTTTTACAGCGGATTTTCTGACCTAGAAATTGATGAATTTGAGACTTATTTGGAGCGTATCGTGGCAAATTTAACCAAGCCAAGAAAGGATGAAGCATGAACGAGTTCATTAAATTAGTGACCAATCAATGGCAGTTTCTATTTAGTCTGGTGTGGGATCATATCTGGATATCGGGCTTGTCTATCTTACTTGCTTTAATTTTGGGAGTTGGGCTTGGAATTTTCATCAGTTTCAAAAAAAGCTGGGCTGGTGTCGTTATCGGAATAGTGAATATTCTTTATACAATTCCCTCTATTGCCCTTTTAGGGATTTTGATTTCAATTACAGGAATTGGGAACAAAACAGCAATTGTAGCTTTAACCTTATATGCACTTTTACCCATGGTACGGAGCACTTATACAGGGATTACAGGTGTTGATCCGCTTCTCGTTGAAGCAGCAGAAGGAATGGGTTCTACTCGCAAGCAGATTTTAACCAAGGTTCAGTTGCCACTTGCCTTTCCGGTCATGATGTCTGGTTTTCGCAATATGGTGACGATGACCATTGCGCTAGCTGGGATTGCCTCTTTCGTCGGTGCTGGCGGTCTGGGGGTTGCAATCTACCGTGGGATTACCACTAATAATCAAACCTTGACCTTGGTCGGAAGTATTTTAGTAGCTTTGTTGGCATTGGTCTTTGATTTTCTCCTTTCTTTGGTTGAAAAATCAATCTTACGTCATAAAAAAGTATCTAAAAAATGGTTAGCTGTTTTTAGCTCTATAGTTCTTTTGATGGCAGGAATCATCGCATTTTTGCAAATGAATCCAATGGGTGGAACGGTCAAGATTGCGACCAAGCCACAGACAGAAAACTATATCTTAGGAGAAATGCAAAAACAAGTCATTGAAGAATACACCAATCTGAAGGTCAAAATGACTAAAGGTGTCGGTGGTGGGACTGCCAATATCCATCCAGCGATGGTTAAAGGTGAATTTGATATTTATGCTGAATATACCGGTACAATTTGGGAAGTTATTCTCAAAAAATCAGGCTCGTATGATGAAAGTCAATTTAAGACGCTTGAAAGTCAATACCGCAAGAAATATCAACTTGCTTGGGTAAATACATTTGGCTTTAATAACACATATGGCTTAGCCGTTCGCAAGGATGTAGCAGAAAAATACAATATTAAAACCTTTAGCGATCTTGCTAAAGCTAGTCCTAATTTAACTTTTGGTGCGGAGTATGATTTCTTTGGTCGTGAAGACGGTTTTGCACGTTTACAATCTACCTATGGTATGAAGTTCAAATCTCAAGTGGATATGGATAGCGGACTGAAATATCAGGCTATTAAATCCGGAAAAGTTGATGCGATTGATATTTTTACCACAGATGGACAGCTTTATGGTGCCAATCTAGTGGTTTTGAAAGATGATAAAAAAATCTATCCTTCTTATCAGGCAGGGACAGTTGTTCGAGAAGCTACTCTAAAAAAATACCCACAATTGAAAAAAGCATTAGCGAAATTAGACGGTATTTTAACGGATAGTAAAATGGCAGAACTAAATCATAAAGTAGAAAATGACAAAGAAGAGCCAGCTAAAGTCGCTCGTGACTATCTTATAGAGAAAGGAATTTTGAAGAAATGATTGAATATAAAAATGTCAGTAAATCATATGGAAATCAAGACATTATTAAACAATTGGATTTGAAAATTGAAGACGGTGCCTTTCTGACGATTGTAGGAACTTCTGGTTCAGGTAAAACGACATTGTTAAAGATGATAAATGGTTTAGTCAAACCGAGTCAAGGAGAAATTCTTATCAATGGACAAGATGTTCAAGAAACAGATTTGATTGAATTGCGGCGTAACATCGGTTATTCAATTCAAGGAAATGGGCTTTTTCCGCATTTGACAGTTGCTGAGAATATCGCTTATGTCTTGAATTTGCAAAAGAAAAATCAAGCGGAAATAGAGAAAGTTGTAGATGAAAAGTTAGCCATGCTTGGTTTGGATACTCAGCTAAAAAATCGCTATCCAGCAGCTCTTTCGGGCGGACAGGCGCAACGAGTGGGGATTGCCCGTGCACTCGCTGCGACGCCTGATATTTTGCTAATGGATGAGCCTTTTGGAGCAGTGGATGCTATTACGCGCTATCAGTTACAGCGTGAATTAAAATTACTGCATGAAGAAACTGGCATTACAGTTGTGTTTATCACACACGATATAACAGAAGCCTTGAAACTAGGCACGAAAATCCTCGTTTTAGATAAGGGAGAAATCCAGCAATATGGCACGCCACAGGAAATAAAAATGCAGCCTGCAAATGACTTTGTACGAAAACTACTAGAATTAGCAAGCTAAAGAGAAGTTCTATGGATCAAAAAATGAAAGCTATGGTAATTTATGAGCCTGGTGGTCCAGAAAAATTTGTTCTAGAAGAACGAGAAATCCCGAATGTAAAAGAAGGCTGGACTCTAGTCAAGATTAAAGGTTTTGGGATCAATCATTCAGAAATTTTTACTCGGAAAGGTCTATCTCCAGATGTTCAATTTCCTCGAACTTTGGGGATTGAGTGTGTAGGACAAGTGGTTGAAACGACAAGGAGAGATTTACAAATTGGACAAAAAATTGTCTCTATCATGGGGTGAAATGGGACGTGCCTTTGACGGTTCTTATGCTGAATATGCTCTACTTCCAAATGAGCAGATTTATCCCGTAGATAGCCAATTGTCTTGTTCTGAGTTAGCAGCAGTACCAGAGACCTATTATACCGCTTTTGGCTCCTTCAAAAATCTGCAGATAAAAGAAGGAGACTCAATCTTAGTCCGAGCTGCGACAAGTGGCGTTGGATTAGCTTTCTTAAAATTGGTAAAGGCGCAATTCCCACAGAATCGTGTAGTTGGTGCAGTTCGTTCTCTTGCTAAAAAAGATTTGCTTCAATATCTAGGTTTTGATGAGATTATTTTAGATAAAAAAGGAGTTTTACAAACCGAGGAAAAGTTTGATAAAATCCTTGAATTAGTCGGTCCGGCTACTTTAAAAAATTCATTTGACCATATTCAAAGTGCAGGAATTATCTGTAACACTGGTCAATTAGGTGGCAAATGGTATGTAGAGGAGTTTGACCCAATCGTAGAAATAAAAAATAATAGTTTTTTGACGAGTTTTTATTCAGGCAATGTGAGCCAGCAGTTTATTGATGAACTTTTTAGCTATATTGATGCTTACCAGATAAATGTATCTCCTCAACGAATCTTTTCGTTAGAGCAAATCCCAGCAGCCCATTCTTATATCGAAAGTCAAGCGGGATTTGGGAAAGTGGTCGTCTTAAATGATTAACTAGAAAAAATGAAAAGTGTGCAAATGCATGCTTTTTTGAATTGACATACAGTATATCTACGCCTATAATGTAAATTAGAAAATTCTATAAATGAGGCGATACAGATGAAAAAAGGATTGGGATTTTATTAGTAGCGAGTTTGTTTCTTTTGACAGCTTGTGGGGGAAAGAAAACGAATGTGGAAACGAAACAAGAAGGAAAAGCAACGTCTGCAAAAGTTGCATCCTCTGAGCAAGTAAAGAAAAAAGCAAAAGTTCATTATAATGGTTCTTACTATAGTGTAAAAGGAAAATACGATGAAATTGTCATCGCAAATAAACATTATCCATTATCTTCAGATTACAATCCCGGTGAAAATCCTACTGCTAAAGCAAAATTGCTGGAGTTGATTGCTGCTATGCAGCGCAAAGGCTATCCTATCAGTAATCAATATAGCGGTTTCCGTAGTTACCAAACGCAGGTTACTCTTTATCAAAATTATGTCAATCAAGACGGGAAAGAAGCAGCAGATCGTTATTCTGCCCGACCTGGCTATAGTGAACATCAAACGGGCTTGGCATTTGACTTGATTGGCACAGACGGAAATCTAGTAACAGAAGCAAAGGCGAGCCAATGGCTTTTGAAACATGCAGCCGAGTATGGATTTGTCGTGCGCTATCTAAATGGGAAAGAAGACAAAACTGGATATATGCCAGAACAATGGCATCTGCGTTATGTTGGGAAAGAAGCAAAAGCGATTGCGGATTCAGGACTATCTTTAGAAGAATATTACGGTTTTGCTGGGGGAGATTATAAGGATTAAAGTTGAACACAAGGAGACAATACACATGAAAATCTACACAATGAACCCTACTATTGATGTCGTGGAAACACCTGTTGAAGAAACTAGTCGCATCATCCGTCACCTTCACTTAGGAGAAGGAAAAATAATTCCTGAACATAAGGCTGATGCTTTGGTGACTGTTGTCTGTCTAGAAGGAAAGGTTGATTTTACATCATCTGGTCAAACAGTTCAACTTGTTCCCGGAAGTTTTTTAACCATGGAACCAAATGAACTTCATAGTTTATATGGTGTAAAAGATAGCCATGTATTGGTTATTCAACAATTAAAATACTGAATGTGAAAAAAGGTAAAAACTTGGAAGTCATACTGTCGTAGATTCCAAGTTTTTTTGATTATATAAAAAACCTTTCCCAAAATTGGAAAAGGCTTATTATCAACATTCTTTGTAATGTAAATATGATCTTTATTTGAGACCGTATTTTTTGTTGAAACGATCCACACGTCCATCTGCTTGAGTGAATTTTTGACGTCCAGTGTAGAATGGATGTGAGTCTGATGAAATTTCCACACGGATCAAAGGATAAGTGTTTCCATCTTCCCATTCAATAGTTTCGCTAGAATACTTAGTAGAACCACTAAGGAATTTGTAGCCAGTTGAAGTATCCATAAAGACAACAGGACGGTATTCAGGATGAATATCTTTTCTCATTTTTAAAAATTTCCTTTCTGCCATGGTCTCTCTGCGAGCCATAGATTCGTTACTTTGATAGTTTACCAAATTCTAGCGGATTTGACAAGTCTTTTCTACCAAATTATTTCCTTTTTGCCAATTCTTTCAATTCTTGATAAACTTCTTCGATTTCTTCTTTGGAGTAAGCATTGGCACCACTGGCAAGAGGATGACCGCCTCCGTCGTGTTTTTTAGCTACTTCATTAATCGGGATAAATTTACTCCGCAACCGAACGCGATAATTGCCATTTTCTTGCTCAACAAAAATTCCCCATAATTCAACGCTGTCAATACGCCCTGGAGCTGAAACGATAGCAGAAGTGTCAGCATCTGTTAAATGATTGGCTTTGAGAAGTTCCTGAGTTAAAATGACACGAGCTGCACCATTTCCATCGACTTCTAAATGGTCATAAACATAGCCTTGAAGTTTAGCGATTTGATAGCTGAAAGAGTCCATTTTCCGCGCTAAAGCAGCAAAGTCAAAAGGATATTCGCGAAGTTTGCTGGCGATAGCCATAGTTCGGGCGGTTGTGGCAGGATATAGGAAACGCCCAGTATCACCAACGATTCCAGCATAAAGTAACTTAGCAGAATAATCATCTAGTTTCAGTTTATTTTCTAATGCAAAGAGAGCAATTAGCTCACTAGCACTACTAGAGCTAGTATCTACCCAAGAAATATCCCCGTAAATGTCATCGTTTGGATGATGATCGATTTTGATGAGAAAATCTCCTTTGCTGTACCGTTCGTCATCAATCCGAGCAGTATTTGCTGTATCACAAACAATCACTAAAGCATTCTTGTAATCATCATCTGAAACATCATCCATTTTAGCCAGCCAAGCAAGAGTAGTTTCAGTCTTTCCTGCTACTTTAATCTTTTTCTCAGGGAAATTGACTTGAAGTAATTTTTTCAAACCGACTTGACTTCCTAATGCATCAGGATCGGGTCGCATGTGACGATGAATGATAATCGTATCATATTCTTTAATTTTATGTAAAATTTGCTTGAAAATTTCCATTTGATGACCTCCGCTCTACCTTTTATTCATTGTATCATAAGATGATTATTTTAAAAAGTAAAAGGGAAAAGTAGGGAACTTTAAGAGATTTGAAGTGCAACAATTTGTTCAATGTGTTATAATAAACTGATAGAATTTTTTGGAGGAAATTATGGCTTTAGCAAAAATTGTATTTGCGAGTATGACAGGAAATACAGAGGAAATCGCAGATATTGTAGCTGATAAATTAAAAGAACTTGGTTTAGAAGTAGATATTGATGAATGCACAACGGTTGATGCAGAGGAATTTCTAGAAGCAGATATCGCAATCGTTGCTTCTTATACATACGGTGACGGCGAGTTGCCTGATGAAATTGTTGATTTTTATGAAGATTTAGCTAGTCTTGACTTGACTGGGAAGATTTACGGTGTTGTTGGGTCAGGTGATACATTCTATGATGAGTTTTGTAAGGCAGTAGATGACTTTGATCGCGCTTTTGCAGCGACAGGTGCTGAAAAAGGTGCTGAAAATGTCAAAGTCGATCTATCAGCAGAAGATGAAGATATTGAAAATCTGGAGAAATTCGCTGAAGCATTAGCCGAAAAAGTACGGTAATCATGTAAGAAGGCTGGGAAATTTTCCTAGCCTTTTTTAGCTTAATTTATTCGATTTTAGGCATATATTCTGACATTTCTAATATAGAATAGTATAATAAGAGAAGAGAATTTGTATCAATGGGAGGAATGAGATGACGAAAGAACGAGATTATGCTTTTGGATTTCACGATGATGTAAAACCGTTATTTTCTACTGGTAAGGGCTTGACAGAAGAGGTTGTTCGTGAAATTTCTGAAATTAAAAATGAGCCGCAATGGATGTTGGATTATCGCTTGCGTTCTTTAGAATTGTTCCATAAATTGCCCATGCCTGATTTTGGGCCAGATTTATCCGGCATACGATTTGATGATATTGTCTATTATCAAAAATTAAGTGGGGATCGGGCTAGAAGTTGGGATGAAGTGCCAGATGAAATAAAGAAAACCTTTGAGCGTCTGGGTATTCCTGAAGCGGAACGTCAATTTTTGTCAGGAGCAGTTGCTCAGTATGAATCTGAAGTAGTCTATCACAACATGAAAGAAGAATTTGCCAAGCAAGGCATTATCTTTACCGATACCGACACGGCAGTACAAGAATATCCAGATTTGGTCAAAAAGTACTTTGGAACAGTCATTTCTAATGCAGAGCACAAGTTTTCTGCTTTGAACAGTGCTGTTTGGTCAGGTGGCACATTTATCTATGTTCCTAAAAATGTTCAATGTCAGGTGCCAGTTCAGACCTATTTCCGTATCAATGGAGAGAATGCCGGTCAGTTTGAACGCTCGCTCATTATCGTAGAAGAGGGTGGCTCTATTCAATACATTGAGGGCTGTACAGCGCCGACTTATACGACCAATAGTCTTCATGCTGCAAATGTGGAAATTATTGTCAAAAAAGATGCTTTTTTCCGCTATACAACCATTCAAAACTGGTCAGACAATGTTTATAATCTGGTGACAGAGCGTGGAACGGTTGAAGAAGGCGGTACTCTGGAATGGATTGACGGAAATCTAGGCAGCAAGGTTAATATGAAATATCCTTGTAGCATTCTTAATGGTCGTAATGCAAGAACTTCGGTCCTTTCTATGTCCTTTGCTAATTATGGTCAGCATTTAGATGCAGGCTGTAAAGTTTATCACAATGCGCCAAAGACTTCCAGCACATTAATTTCTAAGTCTGTTGCCAAAGACGGAGGTAAGACAGATTATCGCGGTCAAGTCCGTTTTGGCAAGAACAGTGCTGGTTCAAAGTCTCACATTGAGTGCGACACGATTCTTATGGATGGTGAATCCAGCTCGGATACGATTCCATTTAATGAAATTCACAATTCGAATGTTGCACTGGAACACGAAGCTAAGGTTTCTAAGGTTTCGGAGGATCAGCTTTATTATCTCATGAGCCGTGGCATTAGCGAAGAAGAAGCAACGGCTATGATTATCAATGGTTTCATGGAACCGATCACCAAAGAACTTCCAATGGAATACGCAGTGGAGCTCAACCAACTCATTAACATGAGTATGGAAGGCTCAGTAGGATAAAAGTAAAAACAGTCGTGAGGCTGTTTTTTGTTGAAACAAGAGAAAGAAAAAAGCACCGAATCGGTGCCACTTTTTCAAGTTGGATACGGACAAAGCCTTATTTTAACTTGCTGTGTTGTTTCGAATGGTTCCAAAACTGTTTTTATAAAGCGGATTTGAATATCAAAGTTTTAGAGCTGTGCTGTTTCGAATGGTTCCAAAACACAATACATTTTAATCATAGGGCTTGCAAATTTTTCCAATCGTGTTATAATACTTTTTAGAGACATATCACCTACAGGAAATCTTTCAGAGAGCGTGTGGAGCTGGGAATCACGCAGAGGATGTAGCTGGGACTACTCGATTTGTTTTTATGCAAACATAAAACGGTGGCTACGTTAGAGCCAATCAGAGGTGTCAACAAACTTTTTTGTTGTACATGAATGAAGGTGGAACCACGTTGCGACGTCCTTTTAGGATTGTCGCTTTTTATTTTGTCGGAAGGAGGAAGAGTTATGCTCTATATGATTGGTGGATCGCCTTGCAGCGGGAAGTCAACAATTGCCTCCCTTCTTACTCAGCAGTATGGGCTGCTTCATATCAAGTTAGATGATTTGACAGACCAGATGATGGATCAAGCAAGAGCGAACGCAAAGCCGATTTCCCTTCTGAGACAAGACAGAAGTCCGGATCAAATCTGGTTGAGACATCCAGAGGAGATGGCGGATGAAGAATGGCGTTTTTATGAGGAGATTTTTCCTTATGTAGCGTCTTACTTGCTAGAACACCAAGAGAAGCCACTTTTGGTAGAGGGAGCAGGGCTGTTGCCTCACTTGGTAAAAAGCCTAGACGGACCAGCGGTTTCCTATCTATGCTTGACTCCGACAGCTGATTTTCAGACAAAGCATTATCAGCAGAGAGAATGGGTTCCCTATGTTTTAGAGGACACATCCAATCCTGAGCAAGCTTTTGAAAACTGGATGCAGCGGGACATTCTTTTTGCCCAAATGGTGCGGAAGGAAGCAAAAAAAATAGGCTATCCTAGCCTTATGACAGACGGCAGTCGATCGGAAAAGGAGACCGCTGAAGAGATTGCTCGGCTCTTAAAATTGCCCAATATAAATAAAATAGATATTAAAGGAGAAAACTATGATTAAGATTACTTTCCCAGATGGTGCTGTTCGTGAATATGAATCAGGCAGCACGACTTTTGACATTGCCCAATCTATCAGCAATTCCTTGGCAAAGAAAGCCTTGGCTGGTAAATTCAACGGCAAACTCATAGATACCACTCGCCCTATCACAGAAGATGGTAGCATCGAAATTGTCACACCTGACCATGAAGACGCCCTGCCTATCTTGCGTCACTCTGCTGCTCACCTCTTTGCCCAAGCTGCTCGTCGTCTTTTCCCAGACATTCACTTGGGAGTTGGTCCAGCTATTCAGGACGGATTTTACTATGATACGGACAATGCTGCTGGTCAGATTTCCAACGAAGATTTGCCTCGTATCGAAGAAGAAATGAAGAAGATTGTCAAGGAGAATTTCCCGTCAATTCGCGAAGAAGTGACAAAAGATCAGGCACGAGAAATTTTCAAGAATGATCCTTACAAGTTGGAATTGATTGAGGAGCATTCAGAAGACGAAGGAGGACTTACAATCTACCGTCAAGGAGAATATGTGGATCTCTGTCGTGGACCTCATGTACCGTCAACTGGGCGTATTCAAATTTTCCATTTGTTAAATGTAGCGGGTGCTTACTGGCGTGGAAATAGTGATAATGCTATGATGCAACGGATTTATGGTACAGCTTGGTTTGATAAGAAAGATTTGAAAAACTATCTTCAAATGCGTGAAGAAGCGAAGGAACGTGACCACCGTAAGCTCGGTAAAGAGTTGGATCTTTTCATGATTTCTCCTGAAGTTGGGCAAGGTCTTCCATTCTGGCTTCCAGATGGTGCGACTATTCGTCGTATCGTGGAGCGCTATATTACAGACCGTGAGGTCAATGACGGCTACCAACACGTGTATACGCCACCGCTTGCAAGTGTGGATTTATACAAAACTTCTGGTCACTGGGAACATTACCAAGAAGATATGTTCCCGCCAATGGATATGGGAGACGGTGAACAATTTGTTCTTCGTCCGATGAATTGCCCACACCATATTGAGGTCTATAAAAACCATGTGCATTCTTATCGTGAGCTGCCAATTCGTATTGCAGAACTTGGTATGATGCACCGTTTTGAAAAATCAGGTGCGCTCTCAGGACTCCAACGTGTTCGTGAAATGACGCTGAATGATTCTCACTTATTTGTCATGCCAGAACAAATTCAAGAAGAATTTAAACATGTGCTGGATTTGATGATTGACGTTTACAAAGACTTCAACATTACAGATTATCGTTTCCGTCTGTCTTATCGTGACCCGAATGACAAGCATAAATATTTTGATAATGATGAAATGTGGGAAAATGCTCAACGTATGTTAAAAGGAGCAATGGATGACTTAGGTTTGGATTACTTTGAGGCAGAAGGCGAAGCTGCTTTCTACGGTCCTAAGTTGGATGTCCAAGTAAAAACGGCTCTTGGAAATGAAGAAACCCTTTCCACTATTCAATTGGACTTCTTGCTACCAGAACGTTTCGACCTTCATTATGTCGGAGCAGACGGTGAAGAGCATCGTCCAGTCATGATTCACCGTGGTATCGTGTCTACTATGGAGCGCTTTATTGCTTACTTGATTGAAACCTACAAAGGTGCTTTCCCAACTTGGCTTGCTCCTCATCAAGTGACAGTCATTCCGATTTCTAATGAAGCACATGCTGACTATGCTTGGAAAGTGGCGAAAGAACTGCGCAATCGTGGTGTCCGCGTGGATGTTGATGAACGCAATGAAAAAATGCAATACAAGATTCGTCAAAGTCAAACCCATAAAGTTCCTTACCAATTGATTGTAGGGGACAAGGAACAAGCAGACGGTACGGTGAATGTTCGTCGTTACGGAAGTAAACAAACACATACAGAAACAATTGCAGAATTTGTAGACCATATTTTGGCTGATATTGCTAGAAAATCACGCCTAGATGATAGAGAACAATGATGACATGATTGCATATAAAAATGTGCATCAGAGAATTATAACATGTATTCTGTCATCTCACTTTACAATCTTTCAATTTCTGAGCTTAAGCTAGAAAAGATATAAATCAAAAACTCCATTTCTAATCAGGAAAATCCCTTTTAGAAATAGAGTTTTTTCATTTTATCATTGCCAAGCGTCATAATCAAAGGTTTGTAAAATCGTATTCGTCATTTCTTCAGGTGTTTCTTTAACTCCACTTGAAATCCAGAGTGAGATAATGCCCTCTACGCTAGATAAAAAGACTTCCAGCGCATATTTTTTAGAAATGGTGAAATTTTCTTTTAAAAAGTATTCGGTTTGAAGTCTGTGTTGTTCGTTAGTTAAAATGCTAAGCATGAATTCACGGATTGTTTCACGGAAATTGAGGTAATGGCTTTGAGAAACAGCATAAATCAGATCATAATTTTGCTGGAGATAGCTTAGATTGGCAATGAGTAGGTCACGCGTGTTTGTCGTTTCTTCAAAATTTTTGCGCAATTGAGCGATAATTTCTTCTTTTAGCGTTTCGATCAAATCGTATTTATCAAGATAGTGAAGATAAAAAGTTCCACGATTGATACCTGCTCGTTGGCAGAGTTTACTAACGGAAATTGTTTCAAATTTTTCTTCTAACAAGAGCTGAATGAGAGCTTCTCTGATGTGTTGTTTGGTTGCTGTTTGCCGATTTTGCATCGTAATACTCCTTAAATGAACACTCTGTTGATGATTGATGATTGCCTTTATGTTAAGTCTATTTTATAATAAAGATAGGATCTAATCAACAGCTTGTTTATTTAATTGGACATGGAAACTGAAAGAGGAAAAGACGATGGCTTATATTGAAATGAAGCATAGTTACAAACGATATCAAATGGGAGACACAGAAATTATTGCCAACAATGATATCTCTTTTGACATCGAAAAAGGAGAATTGGTCATCATTCTTGGAGCTTCTGGTGCTGGAAAATCGACGATTCTGAACATTCTTGGTGGAATGGATAGTAATGACGAGGGAGATGTCCTGATTGATGGGCAAAATATAGCGCATTACAACGCTTATCAACTGACAGACTATCGGAGAAATGATGTTGGTTTCGTCTTTCAATTTTATAATTTAGTTCCTAATCTGACGGCGTTAGAAAATGTTGAGCTGGCTTCGGAAATTGTTCAAGATGCACAGGATGCAGCAGAGGCGTTAGCAGCAGTTGGGCTAGGAAATCGACTGCATAATTTTCCTGCTCAATTATCTGGCGGCGAGCAGCAACGGGTTTCCATTGCGCGTGCCGTGGCAAAAAATCCTAAAATTTTGCTTTGTGATGAACCAACAGGTGCGCTAGATTATAAAACAGGTAAGCAAGTGCTGCAAATTCTTCAAGATATGTCACGCAAACAGGGAGCAACAGTGATTATCGTGACTCACAATGGTGCGTTAGCTCCGATTGCAGACCGCGTGATTCGTATGCATGATGCACGGATTCAGTCCGTCACTTTGAATGAACATCCTCAAGATATTGCAAGTCTAGAGTATTAGTGAGGAGTGGTGATATGAAAAAATCCATTCTAAATAAAGACATCTGGCTCTCTTTTCGTCAGTCCAAAGGACGCTTTCTGTCCATTATGTTTTTGATGATGTTAGGTTCTTTTGCGCTAGTAGGACTGAAAGCAGCCAGTCCAGACATTGAAAATTCAGCCAATCGTTATCTTTCACAGATGAAAATGATGGATTTGGCAGTGATGTCAGATTATGGTATCAGCAAAGCTGACCAAAATGAACTGAATACAATCCCAAATGCACAGGTAGAATATGGTTATTTTACAGATACAGTGATTGGGGATAGTTCAACTTCTGTTCGAGTTTTTTCTAAGACAACTAATATTTCCAAGTTCAAGCTTGTTTCAGGTCATTTTCCAAGCAAGGAAAATCAAGTGGCTTTGGCTAGTTTTTATCAAGGAAAATACAAGATTGGTGATAGCATTACTTTGAACGAGGAAGGAACCACTAATTATGCTCTAAAGCAGCATACCTTTACGGTGGCAGGGTTCGTCAATTCAAGTGAATTGGCTTCGACGATTTCTCTTGGCAATTCTAACTCAGGGAGTGGTACCTTGTCTGCTTATGCAATGGTGACGCCAAAAACATTTCAAAGTTCAGTCTATACAGTTGCTCGTTTGAGGTATGATGATTTAAAAACACTCAATTCTTTTGGAGATTCCTATCGAAAAAAGGTCAAACAGCATGAGAATGAGCTGGAAAAGCTACTGGCTGATAATGGGAAAAATCGTTTATCAGAGATAAAAGCCCAAGCACAGACAAAAATTGCGGACGGCGAAGCAAACATTCGAACTTCTCAACAAGCATTGACAGATGCCATGCAGCAACTAACGACTGCGCAGAATCAAATTGATCAAAAAAGAGCAGATTTAGAGGCTGCCCAAGGTCAGATAACTGAAAAAGAAAGCTTGCTTGCGCAAGGAGCTACTCAAATTGCACAGGCTGAGCAGACTTTGGAAAATACGAAAGAAAAATTAGATACAGCCGCCGCTCAACTGTCTTCAGGTTGGGCACAATTGAACCAAACGAAAGCCCAATTAGATCAGGCAGCTAGTCAGTTGTCTGTTGCAAAAGAAAATGGAACAAATACTCAAGCTACATTAGCCATAGCGCAGGCGGAATTGGAAAAAGGTCAAGTTCAATTAGCAGCAGCTAAAGCGGATTTGCAGAAAAAAATGACCGCGCTTCAAGCACAAGGAATTGATCCAGCAACAGTGCCTGAAATTGTGGCAGCACAAACTCAACTAGCACAAGAAGAAGCGAAATTAAATCTTGCTCGTGCAGAATTAGAGAAAAAGCAGGCTGAATTTCAAGCTGGATTGTCACAGTACCGAAGCCAAGAAACGGTTTATCAAACGAGACTTGCCCAATACCAATCTGCTGTCGTGACATTGCGTGCAAAACAAGCTGAATATGACGCAGGCTTGGCTCAATATCAAAGTGGTCAGGCAACCTTAAGAGATAAGCAAGCTAAGTACCAAGCAGGCCAAGCCCAATTGGCTCAAGCAAAACAACAAATTGCAGATGGTCAGACGCAATTAAACCAAGCTCAGGCGACATTGAACGATAAAAAAACTGAATATGCGAAGCAAAAGAAAGATGCTGGAACAAAAATAAAAAATGGTCAAGCGGACATTCAAAAGGCAAAAGATGAAGTAGCTAGTTTGTCTGTGCCAACCTACCGTGTGTATACACGCCGTACATTTCCAGGAGCGGACGAGTACACAACAACTGGCAATCGTGCTTATGGCATCTCAGCCGTAGGGAATGCTTTTCCGATTGTACTGTATCTGGTAGCGGCCCTTGTAACAGTCACAACGATGACACGTTTTGTCAGCGAAGAACGCACAAATGCTGGCGTTTTAAAAGCCTTAGGTTATCGAAACCAAGATGTCGTTAAGAAATTTGTCATCTATGGCTTGGTTTCAAGCTTGCTAGGTACAGTAATAGGAAGTTTTTTAGGTACTTATTTCTTACCCTACATCTTAGGGAAAACGATTTTTAAAACCTCCACTTATCCAGCATTGCGATTAGACTTTTATTGGGGAATTAGTCTCATTGCTTTCGTGTGCTCGGTCTTGTGTGGTGTTGTACCAGCCCTTTATATTGCTCACAAAGAGTTGAAAGAAAAACCATCTCAATTATTGTTGCCTAAGGCACCTACCAAAGGCTCAAAAATCTTGCTAGAGCGGATTGACTTCATTTGGTGTCGACTCAGCTTTACGCAAAAAGTGACAGCTCGAAATATCTTTCGTTACAAGCAAAGAATGTTGATGACCATTTTTGGTGTGGCAGGCTCCGTCGCTCTCTTATTTGCCGGTCTGGGGATGTCTTCTTCCATGGAAGGTATAGGAAATCGGCAGTATGGAGAAATTATCAAATATGATGCTGTTATTTCACAAAAACATCATCTCAAATCAGACGAGCAAGCAGCAATCAATCATTTATTAGCAGATAAAAAAATAGCTAAAAAGCATGGTATTTATCAAGAAACATTTACCAAAAAAATTAAAGGAGCAAAAGATGAACAATCTCTCGCGTTATTTGTGACAACAGGCAAGGATTTTTATCATTTCATAGAGTTATATGATAGTCAAAGCAAAGCGAGCTTGAACTTGTCTTCGCATGGAGCAGTCATTTCTCAGAAATTAGCAACCATTATGCATGTTTCTGTTGGAGATGCCTTTGAGCTGAAATCCGACGAAGGAAAACGCTATAAAATCAAAGTTTCTGGTATCGCTGAAATGTATGCAGGGCATTTTATCTTTATGAATCAGGACTATTATCAAACGGTATTTGCTCGCAAATTCCAAGAAAATGCTTATCTGATAAAATTGAAAGATTCCTCTAGTAAAAATATACAGGATACCGCAGCAGCCTTCATGAAATTAACAGGTGTGCGAGCAGTCGTACAAAATACAGGCATTTTGGAACAAATTGATGTCATTGTCAAATCTCTTGGCTTTGTAATGCAGATTTTAACTGTTGCCTCTATTTTACTAGCCATTGTGATTCTTTATAACTTGATGAATATCAATGTTGCAGAGCGGATTCGAGAATTATCAACGATTAAAGTATTGGGGTTTCATAATAAAGAAGTCACGCTTTATATTTATCGAGAGACCATTCTTTTGTCTGTTATTGGTATTATCGTAGGCTTGTTTTTGGGGAATATCTTACATCGCTCCCTTTTAGAGACGATTGCTCCAGATGCCTTTCTTCTCAATCCGACCGTATCGGTGTTTGTATATCTTGTGCCAGTCTTTTCTATCATCATGATTTTGATTGTCTTAGGCTTTATGGTCAATGCAATATTGAGACGCATTGACATGTTGGAAGCATTGAAATCAGTAGATTGATGAGGCAGTAAAACTTTCACTCAAACTTGGGAGTGGAAGTTTTTTCTTGGTTTGTTATAATATTTTTATAAAGGACAGACGAAACGATACAATGAAACGAAAAATTGCTTTATTATCAGATATTCACGGGAATACGACAGCTTTAGAAGCTGTGTTAGCAGATGCCAAAAAGGAACAGGTGACCGATTACTGGTTTTTGGGAGATTTGTTGGCGCCGGGAACGGGGCGAAGGAAGATTCTTGACTTAATGGCTGCTTTGCCAATCAGTCTCCAAGTGCGGGGAAATTGGGAGGATAGCATTTGGAATGCTCTTCATGGGAAATTAGATATCAGTCGCCCTAGTCATTTATATATGGTTTGTTTATGCCAGTATCTTTTAGAAGAAGTCACACCTGAGGAACTGAACCGATTGCATGAGCTGCCTTTGCAGCTTTTGACAAAAGTTGGCGATTTAGAAATTGCTGTGACTCATCATTTGCCAGATAAAAATTGGGGACGAGAGCTGATTCATATTGGTCAACAAGAGAATTTTGATCGCCTGTTTGAAGGTAACAATTGTGCCATTGCCATTTATGGTCATATTCATCAGCAATTTCTTCGTTATGCGACGGGGGGACAGATGATTATCAATCCAGGCTCTATCGGTCAGCCGTTTTTTCTAGATGCTTGTTTGCGAAAGGATCTGCGAGCTCAGTATGCTATTTTAAAAATTGATGAACAGGGATTAGTAGATGTCGATTTTCGACGAGTGGCTTATGATGTAAATAAAGAATTGGAAATGGCTAGAACATTGAAGTTGCCTTATTATGAAGTATATTACGAAAGCCTTGTCAATGGGATTCATCACACCCATAACCATGATTTACTTCGGGCAATTAGTGAGCGAGAAGATTATGTTGCACATCTCAAGGAGTTTTTCAGAAGTAACACTTGAAGTTACAACGAAAATAAAGTATACTAGTAATAGAATCAGCAAATGAAAGGAGTTTTACATGCAAATTTCGAGTCGTTTTACCATTGCTACGCACATGTTGACTGTTATAGCACTAGAATGTCAAGAACATAAGGTAACTAGTGATTTTTTAGCTGATAGCGTTGGAGTAAATCCTGTTATTATTCGCAAGGCATTATCACAGTTGAAAAGCGCAGGCTTGATTTCCGTTGCGCGTGGAACGGGCGGAGCTGTCATTATGAAAGATTTAAAAGACATTACCCTCTTGGATGTCTATCAAGCAGTAGAATGCCTAGGCAAATCTGGACAACTCTTTAGCTTTCATGAGCATCCTAATCCATCTTGTCCCATTGGCAGAAATATTCACTTAGTTTTAGATGATAAATTAGCAGAAATTCAAGCAGCAATGGAAAAAGAATTGAGTAAAACCAGCCTTGCAGATGTCGTTGCATCCGCCCAAGAAGAGATACAAAAACAATCCGTTTCGTGAGAAATGGATTGTTTTTTGGAGAAAAAGAGGAGCTAAAAATAACAGTTGATTTCATAATCAAGAAAAACTTGCTGATAATCATAGAGGTCTTCCGGATGTAGAGCTTGCACATTTTCCATTTCATAAGAACGTTTTAGTAATTTATATTTATTTTCACCGAATTGATGAAAAGGTAAGAGTTGTACTTGGTCAATAGATAATTTTTTAAATAAAATAGCAAATTGTTCGGCATCTTCTAGAGAGTCATTAAAGCTAGGGATAACAGGAATACGCAGGACAATGGTTTTTTGTTGCGAAAAAGCATAATGAATATTTTTGATAATTAGTTCATTTTTGACCCCTGTGACTTTGCGGTGATTGATGGTGTTGTAATGTTTTAAGTCAGTATAGATAAAATCTACATACTGGAGCAAATCAACGAATTTGTTATGATCTACAAAGGCTGTCGTTTCAATCGCTGTATGGATACCTTTTTCTTTGGCAGCTTTAAGGATTGCTTTGGCAAATTCAAACTGAGCAAAAATTTCTCCGCCAGACAAGGTCAGGCCTCCACCTGATTCTTCATAAAATTCTCTATCTTTGAGAACTTCTTTGATAATCTCTTCAACGCTTTTTTCCTCTCCCATGGTGATAGTCTTTTTGCTAGAAGCGTCTAACATGGGCTCAGGTTTAAATTTCTGAGATTCTGGATTGGCACACCAAGGACAGCGTAAGGGACAGCCTTTTAGAAAAACAGTTGTCCGAATTCCTGGTCCGTCGTGAATACTAAAATGTTGAATATTAAAGATGATTCCTTTTTCTGCACTCATGATGTACACTCTTTTCTTGCTTATTTTCTTTTATTATATCAAACAAACGAAAGAAAAACAATTACGAATGAAACTATTTTTTATTTTATTTATTCCTTAAATTCTGTTAAAATAAAGAATGAGGTGAATAAAATGGAACGTTTAGATGAAATCGTTAAGCTCGTTTCAGAGTTTGAAAAAATTGATGTTAATACTTTATCTGATAAATTAAAAGTCTCTAAAGTAACGATTCGGAAAGATTTGGATAAGCTGGAAATGAAAGGCTTGCTTCATCGGGAGCACGGTTATGCGGTCTTAAATAGTGGTGATGACTTGAATGTCCGGCTTTCTTTTCATTATGATACCAAGCGAAAGATAGCACAAGAAGCGGCAAAAATTGTTGCAGACAATGAAACGATTATCATTGAATCTGGTTCAACTTGTGCTCTGTTAGCTGAAGAAATCTGTCGTACTAAGAAGAACGTGAAAATTATTACAAATTCTTATTTTATCGCAGACTATGTGAGAAAAGTAGATTCTTGCAAGATTATCTTGCTAGGCGGTGTATTTCAGAACGATTCGCAAGTTACGGTCGGTCCTTTGCTTAAGGAAATGATTCAATTTTTCCATGTAGAACATGCTTTTGTAGGGACTGATGGCTATGATGAAGAGCTTGGTTTTACAGGTAAGGATTTAATGCGTAGCGAAGTGGTGCAATATATGTCGGAAGCATCTGATAAAATGATTGTGTTAACAGATTCGAGTAAATTTGATAAAAGAGGGACTGTCAAGCGCTTTGGTTTGAAACAGGTTTCGCAGGTGGTAACCGATCAAGCTATTCCGACAGCCGCGGTTCAACGCCTAAAAGCAGCCAATATCAAATTGACTCTAGTCTGATAAGTAGAGGGAGATAAGATGAAAAGTGAAAGAAAAAGGCTATTAGCTAAGATTGCTTATCTTTATTATGTAGAGGAGAAAAGTCAGGCAGAAATTGCAGCAGAGACAGGGATTTATCGGACAACTGTGAGTCGTATGCTGGCTGAAGCTAAAAAGGAAGGCATTGTCAAAATCGAGATTGAAGCCTTTGATACGCGTTTGTTTCATTTAGAAAATGTAGTGAAAGAGAAGTATGGGTTAAAAGGACTTGAAATCGTAGCAAATCAAGTGGATGATTCACCTTCTGATTTGGAGCAGCGGTTAGCTCAATCAGCGGCAGGAATGCTTCGGGGGATGATTGATGACAATGCTAAAGTTGGATTTTCATGGGGAAAGAGTCTTAGTCTCTTGGTAGAACACTCGGGCAGTCGGCACTTGAATAATGTGCATTTTTTTCCATTGGCTGGCGGACCTAGCCATATTCATGCTCGTTATCATGTTAATACCCTCATTTACAGTATGGCTAATAAATACCATGGGGATTGTCGCTTTATGAATGCGACGATTATACAGGAAGACGAGATCTTAGCAAAAGGAATTTTGTCTTCTAAATATTTTGAGGACTTAAAAAGAAGTTGGCAAGAACTAGATGTGGTTGTTGTTGGTATTGGCGGACAAGTGGATGAAAAGAATCGGCAGTGGTTGGATATGCTGACGGCTGAAGATTTTCGTACAGTGGAAAATGAAGGAGCTGTCGGAGAAATTTGTTGCCGCTTTTTTGATGAAAATGGTGAGTTGGTTGATGAACAGTTGCAAAATCGAACAGTTGCTATTTCTTTAGATTATTTAAAAACAGTTCCTCACAGTCTGGCTTTCGCCTATGGTCGTCAAAAAGCTGCCGCTATTTTGGCGGTTTTACGTGCTGGGTATGTCAACCATTTAGTTACAGATGAAGCAACTATTTTAAAAGTGTTGGAATTGGATAGTAGTGCAGTTAATTAGTAGTTTATAAAAGTTCTCCTTTTCCTCGTTATTTCATCTTCAAAAGGTCAAGAATAATGATTCTGACCTTTTTTATTTCACTTGATAAGCACAAATGTGCGATAAATATAAAAAAAGAGAATTTGTTCAGCGATATATTGACGGAATAAGAGAAAGATGATAAATTTGAGTTACAAACAAAAATAAAACGCTTTCAAATAAAAGAAAGATATATTTTGTAAATAAAAATAGGAGTAACGTTAAATATGGAAGTGATTGTAGCTGATCAAATCATTATGGGGTTAATCTTGCATGCTGGGGATGCCAAACAGCATATTTACCAAGCTTTATCATTAGCAAAAAATGGTGAGTTTGAAAAGTGTAATGAGTATCTAGAATTGGCAGATCAGGCATTATTAGAAGCTCATAATCTTCAAACGGAGTTTTTGGCACAGGAAGCGGGGGGAACAAAGACAGAAATTACAGCTTTGTTTGTCCACTCTCAGGATCATTTGATGACCAGTATTACAGAAATTAATCTTATCAAGGAAATCATTGACTTGAGAAAAGAATTACAAGTGAAAAAATAAATCATCAGGAGGATGAAGATATGATTAAAATTGGGTTGTTTTGTGCAGCAGGTTTTTCAACAGGAATGTTGGTCAATAATATGAAAATAGCTGCGAAAGAAGCTGGTTTAGAGGTTGAGATTGATGCTTATTCTCAGGCCAAGTTAGCAGATTATGCACCAAACTTGGATATTGCTTTGTTAGGACCACAAGTAGCTTATACTTTGGATAAGTCAGCTGCCATTTGCGAAGAGAACCATATTCCAATTGCGGTCATTCCAATGGCGGACTATGGCATGCTAGATGGTAAAAAAGTATTGAATCTCGCTTTGGGGCTTTTGGAACAAAAACAAGGAGCTTAGTTATGGCTAAAATAGATACTCAAAAAATTATTGCGCCGATTATGAAATTTGTCAATATGCGCGGTATTATTGCCTTAAAGGATGGTATGTTGGCAATTCTGCCCTTGACAGTTGTTGGAAGTATCTTTCTGATTGTAGGACAGTTACCATTTGAAGGCCTCAATCAGGCGATTGCAGGCATTTTCGGGAAAAATTGGACCGAGCCATTTATGCAGGTTTACTCAGGAACTTTTGCGATTATGGGTTTGATTTCCTGTTTTTCTATAGGATATTCTTATGCTAAAAATAGTGGTGTAGAGCCTCTGCCGGCAGGTGTGTTATCTGTGTCTTCTTTCTTCATTCTTTTAAAATCTTCTTATATTCCAGAAAAAGGTGAAGAAATTACAGACGCGATTGCCAAGATTTGGTTTGGCGGTCAGGGGATTATTGGAGCCATTATTATTGGTTTGGTTGTCGGTAGTATCTATACCATGTTTATTCAAAAACATATTGTTATTAAGATGCCAGAGCAAGTTCCTCAAGCGATCGCCAAGCAATTTGAGGCTATGATTCCAGCTTTTGTGATATTCTTCCTTTCCATGGTAGTCTATATTCTTGCTAAAATGCTGACAAAGGGTGGTACTTTTATCGAAATGATTTATGGTGTGATTCAAGTACCGCTGCAAGGATTGACTGGTTCCCTTTACGGTGCAATCGGTATTGCCTTTTTCATCTCTTTCCTATGGTGGTTTGGTGTACACGGACAATCTGTTGTCAATGGTGTAGTGACCGCTCTCTTACTTTCAAATCTGGATGCTAATAAAGCCTTGCTTGCTGCTGGAAAGTTATCTGTTGGAAAAGGTGCTCACATTGTCACTCAGCAATTCTTGGATAGTTTCCTTATTTTGTCTGGTTCTGGTATTACTTTTGGTTTGGTGGTAGCCATGCTCTTTGCAGCTAAGTCTAAACAATACAAAGCACTAGGAAAGGTTGCTGCTTTTCCAGCAATCTTTAATGTCAATGAACCAGTTGTGTTTGGGTTTCCAATTGTTATGAATCCCGTCATGTTCTTGCCTTTTATTCTTGTACCTGTTTTAGCGGCTGTAATTGTTTATGGTTCTATAGCAATTGGCTTTATGCAGCCATTTTCAGGGGTGACCTTGCCATGGAGTACACCAGCTATTATTTCTGGTTTCTTAGTGGCAGGATGGCAAGGTGCTCTCATCCAAGTTGTCATTTTAGCTATGTCAACTCTCATCTATTTCCCATTCTTTAAATTCCAAGACAATCTTGCTTACAGTAATGAACTGAAAGCGGAAGGATAAACTACATTGTATCACTGTAAAGAAATTATTTTAACGTTGATTGAGCACAAATGTGCAAAAAATCTTTAATTCGATAATTGATTATAGATGATTGAATTTTTGCATCTTGCATGCTACAATAGTTACGAAAGAAATAAAAATAATTTCATAAGAAAGGTTGTGCTGTGATGCCTAATGTAAAAGAAATAGAAAAAACGACGATACAAACAAGTTATTTTGGTAGTTTAACGGACCGAATGAACAAGTATCGGGAAGATGTGCTGGACAAGAAACCTTATATTGATGCTGAACGTGCTGTTCTTGCAACAAGAGCTTATCAAGAGCATAAAGAAAAGCCAAATGTTCTGAAGCGTGCTTATATGCTTAAGGAAATTTTGGAAAATATGACGCTTTATATTGAAGATGAGACCATGATTGTTGGAAATCAGGCTTCATCTAATAAAGATGCACCTATTTTCCCAGAGTATACTTTAGAATTTGTACTCAATGAATTAGATCTTTTTGAAAAGCGCGACGGTGATGTTTTCTATATTACAGAGGAAACCAAAGAACAAATCCGGAACATCGCTCCCTTCTGGGAAAACAATAACCTCCGTGCTAGAGCTGGGGCTTTACTTCCAGAAGAAGTTCAGGTTTATATGGAAACTGGCTTCTTTGGCATGGAAGGAAAGATGAACTCTGGTGATGCTCACTTGGCAGTCAACTATCAAAAATTGCTTCAATATGGTTTGAAAGGTTTTGAGGAAAAAGCTCGGGCAGCTAAGGAGACCTTGGATTTAACAGATCCGGCTAGTATTGATAAATATCATTTCTATGATTCAATTTTCATTGTAGTGGATGCTGTGAAAGCTTATGCGAATCGTTTTGTCAAATTAGCTCAAGATACGGCAGAGTCTGCAAGCCCAGAGCGCCGTCAGGAATTATTGGAAATTGCTCGAATTTGCTCCAAGGTGCCTTACGAACCAGCGGAAACGTTTGCTGAAGCTATTCAGTCTGTCTGGTTTATCCAGTGTATTTTACAGATTGAGTCTAATGGTCACTCCCTCTCTTATGGGCGCTTTGACCAATACATGTATCCTTATGTTAAGTCGGACTTGGAAGCTGGTCGCGAGACGGAAGAAAGCATTGTCGAACGCTTAACCAATCTTTGGATTAAGACGATTACGATCAATAAAGTACGCAGTCAGGCTCATACTTTCTCATCTGCTGGTAGTCCTTTGTATCAAAATGTGACAATTGGTGGACAAACACGTAATAAGAAAGATGCTGTAAATCCCCTTTCATATCTGGTTTTGAGATCTGTTGCACAGACGCATTTGCCACAGCCGAACTTAACAGTTCGCTACCATGCTGGTCTAGATGCTCGTTTTATGAACGAATGCATAGAAGTTATGAAACTAGGTTTTGGAATGCCTGCTTTCAATAATGACGAGATTATCATCCCATCCTTTATCGCAAAAGGCGTTTTGGAAGAAGATGCATACGACTATAGTGCCATCGGTTGTGTGGAAACTGCCGTGCCTGGTAAATGGGGCTACCGTTGTACGGGTATGAGCTACATGAACTTCCCTAAAGTGCTTCTCATCACTATGAACGATGGAATTGATCCCGCATCTGGCAAGCGTTTTGCACCAAGCTTCGGTCATTTTAAAGACATGAAGAGTTTTGCTGAGCTGCAAACGGCTTGGGACAAGACTTTGCGCCACTTGACTCGTATGAGTGTTATCGTGGAAAATTCTATCGACCTGTCTCTTGAAAGAGAAGTGCCGGATATCCTCTGCTCAGCTTTGACAGATGATTGTATCGGACGCGGTAAGCATTTGAAAGAGGGGGGAGCTGTCTATGACTATATTTCTGGTCTCCAAGTCGGTATTGCCAATCTATCAGACTCACTAGCAGCAATCAAGAAGCTAGTCTTTGAAGAAGGAAAACTGACTCCAGCTGAACTCTGGCATGCGCTTGAAACGGACTATGCAGGTGAGCGTGGCAAGGAGATTCAAGAGATGTTGATTTCTGATGCACCGAAATATGGTAATGATGATGATTACGCTGATAAGCTGGTGACTGATGCTTATGATATTTATGTGGATGAAATTGCTAAATATCCAAATACCCGTTATGGACGCGGTCCAATTGGCGGTATCCGCTATTCAGGAACATCTTCTATTTCAGCCAATGTTGGTCAAGGTCGCGGTACTTTGGCGACACCAGATGGCCGCAATGCAGGAACACCGCTCGCTGAAGGCTGTTCTCCATCTCACAATATGGACAAGAATGGTCCGACTTCTGTATTGAAATCTGTTTCTAAATTGCCGACAGATGAAATCGTTGGGGGGGTTCTGCTCAATCAAAAAGTGAATCCTCAGACCTTGTCTAAGGAAGAAGATAAAATTAAATTGATTGCTTTACTTCGTACGTTCTTTAACCGTTTGCACGGTTATCATATTCAATACAATGTTGTTTCTAGAGAAACCTTGATTGATGCGCAAAAACATCCTGAAAAACACCGTGATTTGATTGTGCGTGTTGCAGGATATTCGGCATTCTTCAATGTACTCTCCAAAGCAACACAAGATGATATTATCGGACGTACAGAACACACATTATAAAAGAGGTCCAGTTTATGGAATTCATGCTTGATACATTAAATGTAGAAGAAATAAAAAAATGGTCGCAAGTTCTCCCCTTGGCAGGAGTGACTTCTAACCCGACCATCGCTAAAAAAGAGGGGAAGATTAATTTCTTTAAACGCATCCAAGAAGTTAGAGAAATTATTGGGGAAGCTCCTTCCATTCATATTCAGGTTGTTGCCAAAGATTATCAGGGAATTTTAAAAGATGCCGCTGAAATTCGCAAGCATTGTAGTGGAAATGTGTTTGTCAAAGTACCTGTAACCCCTGAAGGTTTAGCCGCTATAAAGGTTTTAAAAGCAGAAGGTTACAAGATTACGGCAACTGCTATTTATACCATTTTCCAAGGCTTGTTAGCCATTCAAGCTGGTGCGGATTATTTAGCACCTTACTATAATCGAATGGAAAACTTGAACATTGATGCAGATGCAGTCATTGAGCAGTTAGCAACGGCGATTGCATTAGAAGGTTCGTATAGTAAAATCTTAGCAGCTTCCTTTAAGAATGTAGGTCAAGTCAATCAAGCATTTGCAAATGGTGCTCAAGCTATCACAGCAGGCGCAGATGTGTTTGAATCAGCTTTTGCTATGCCGTCTATTTCAAAGGCAGTAAATGATTTTGCAGCAGATTGGTCATTCATTCATGGTCAAAAGTACATCTAATCTCCATTTTTGCGTAGGAAGAGGTATTTTATGAGAACTTTTGCAAGCCCTTCTCGCTATATTCAAGGTGAAGATGCCTTATTTGAAAATGCAAAACAGATTTTGAACTTAGGAAACCATCCAGTTTTGCTTTGTGACAACACTGTTTATCAAATTGTAGGAAAGAAGTTCCAATCCTGTCTTACTCGCTATGGACTTCATGTATTGCATGTCAGTTTTAATGGTGAAGCTTCGGATAATGAAATCAATCGGGTAGCTACTTTAGCTGAAAAAGATGGAGCAGATTTAGTGATTGGTCTTGGTGGTGGAAAAACAATTGACAGTGCTAAGGCAATTGCTGATTTATTAGAAGTGTCTGTTGTCATTGCACCGACTATTGCTTCAACAGGTGCACCGACTTCAGCCCTTTCTGTAATTTATACTGAGGAAGGTGCATTTGAAAAATATATCTTCTACAGTAAGAATCCAGAGCTCGTCTTAGTAGATTCAAAGGTCATTGCTCAAGCTCCAAAGCGCTTGTTAGCTTCTGGAATTGCAGATGGTTTAGCGACTTGGGTTGAAGCGCGTGCGGTTATGCAGGCAAATGGAGAGACCATGCTAGGACAAAGACAGACTTTAGCAGGCGCAGCTATTGCCCGAAAATGTGAAGAAACTCTTTTTGCAGATGGTTTACAAGCACTGGCTGCTTGTGAGGCGCAGGTGATAACACCAGCCCTTGAGCATATCATTGAGGCTAATACGCTTCTCAGCGGTGTTGGTTTTGAAAGTGGTGGATTGGCTGCGGCTCATGCCATTCACAATGGATTTACAGCTCTGACTGGTGATATTCATCATCTGACTCATGGAGAAAAAGTAGCTTATGGAACGCTAACACAGCTCTTTCTTGAAAAACGTCCAAAAGAGGAGTTGGAAAAATATATTCGTTTCTATCAGAAAATTGGTATGCCTACGACTTTGGCAGAAATGCATTTAGAAAATGCCAGCTATGATGATTTGCTCAAGGTTGGTAAGCAAGCTACTATTGAAGGTGAAACCATTCATCAGATGCCGTTTAAGATTTCAGCATCTGATATTGCAGGTGCTATCCTAGCAGTCGATCGTTATGTAAACTCCTTATAAAAATAAAAAGAAACAAGTCCGATTAGATTGGACTTGTTTTTTCGTGTAGTGATAGCTAAAAGTTTTAATCAGAAATAATAAACGCCTGATGCACATTGAAAATGTTATAATGATAATAAATGTGAGAAATAAATGCAAACTAGTGGAGGACAGATTGAGTAAAAAATTAGAAGATATGAGTTTAGAAGAATTATGGCAGTTGTTTCCCATATTTCTTGTAAAACATAATAAAGAATGGGCGGATTGGTATGATGAGGAAGCAACTGCTATTTTGTCCCTGATATCAGCTAAATATATAGTAAGAATATCTCATATTGGTAGTACCGCTGTTCAAAATATATGGGCAAAGAATATAGTAGATATATTACTTGAGGTTCGATTAGCAGAAGAACTAGAAATAGTGAAAAATATTCTTGTTGAAAATAAGTGGTTATGCATGAGTCAAAGTACACAGCGAATCTTATTAAATAAAGGATACACAGAGCAAGGTTTTGCAGAAAAAGTCTTTCATCTTCACATTAGAGTTGTCGGAGATAATGATGAACTATATTTCAGAGATTACTTACGTGAGAATCATAATGTAGCGAAAGAATATGAACATTTAAAGCTGAACTTATGGAAGAAATTTGAACATGATAGAGACGGATATACTGATGCAAAGCGTAAGTTTGTTAAACGATACACTAAGGTTGCAAAAGAAAAATTTATAGGAAGATATTAAAATAGACACGAGCGCTGTGATGGTGCTTTTTTCCTTACTTGAAATGTGGTAAAATGAATGTAACTAAAATATGAAAAGAGTATAAAATGGCGAAAAAATCAAACGCAAATATTGGATTTGAAAAGGAACTATGGGATGCTGCAGATTCACTTCGGGGGCACATTTCAGCGTCAGAGTACAGAAAAGTTATTGTCGGTCTAATCTTTTTAAAATATGTATCAGATGCTTTTGAAGAAAAATACCAACAATTACTTGCAGATGGTGACGGATTTGAGAATGATCCTGATGCATATTCAGAGGAGAATATTTTCTTCGTCCCTGAAATAGCTAGATGGCAATTTATTGCGAGTCATGCCCATTCTTCGGAAATTGGCACAGTCTTGGATGAAGCCATGCGTGAAATCGAAGAGGATAATCCGAGTCTAGAGAATGTCCTTCCTCAAATCTATGCCAGTCCAGACTTAGATAAGCGAGTTTTAGGGGAAGTTGTAGACATTTTTACTAATATTCAAATGTATGAAGGTGAGAATGAAAAAGATTTACTTGGGCGTGCTTATGAATATTGTATTGAACAGTTTGCGGCATATGAAGGAAAAACGAGGAGGTGAATTTTATACTCCGACCAGCATCGTAAAAACGATTGTAGAAATATTAAAGCCTTATAGAGGCCGTGTTTATGATCCTGCTTGTGGGTTTCGTGTCATAATAATGACACGGGCAAATAGTCAAGTAAATACAAGGGGTTTAGAGCTTTTACCAAAGTTTAAAATCAAAAAAATGAATAGTGGTGTGCTGTTTAGAACAGTTAGTACGGAAATAAATGTTGTAAACAGTACATCAGCATAAAGGAGGAATTCACATGTCTAAGGTGAAAAAAGACATGATTAAAGCAAAAGGTTTTGCTGTTCAAATTTATACTGAAGACGTTAAAAATGACTATATAAGTTTAACGGATATTCCAAGATATAAAAGTGATGAACCATTTATTGTTATTAATAACTGGTTGAGAGGCAAAGACAATATTCAATTTTTAGGTTTATGAGAATCAATGCATAATCCAGATTTTAAACCTATCGAATTCGATAGGTTTAGAAATGAAGCAGGTAGTAACGCATTTACATTGTCACCACAAAAATGGATTGAAAAGACAAATGCAATAGGTATGTTTCTAAGTAAGGACTATATGGAGGCACATTTGCTCATACTGATATAGCAATGGAATTTGCTTCATGGATTTCGCCAGAATTTAAGCTTTACATTATTCAAGACTATAAAAGACTTAAATCAGATGAAGATTCAAGTTTGTCACTGGGATTGAATCTTAATCGAGAAATTTCCAATATTAACTAAAAAATCCATACAGATGCAATTAAAGAATATCTCTTCAGAGATCTAACAAACTAGCAATTATCCTATAGATACGCAAGTGAAGCAGATATGCTCAATGTTGCCTTATTTAACAAAAGAGCAAAACAGCGGCAGGAAGAAAATCTAGATTTAAAGGGTAATATGAGAGACTATGCAAGTTTAAATGAATTATTGGTACTTGCCAATATGGAAAGCAACAATGCAGTTCTTAGTGGTAAATGAATGGACCCAAAAGAAAGAATGATAGAACATAGAAAGCTTGCAAGAACTCAACTGATGTCACTTGAAAAACTTAATTAAAGTGGTATAAAAAGATTAGAAGAAAAGAAATAATTGTTTTCAAAGAATAAAAAGCTAAACAAATTTGAATTTGCAAGTGAAAAAGAGAAGCAATAAAGGAATTAAAATAATGAACGATATAAATTTAGGCAGACTCATTGTTCCGATATATATAAATGAAAAAATTGTTTTAGATATGCTTGCTATTATGGAAGATGGTTTTTCAATGGTGAGTCAGATCAATTATACAGAACATAAAGAAAATCATTCTGCTCAAAAGGTCGATGCAGGAGTTTCAACATCTGCTACTATTTTAAGTAAACTATTAAGAATTAATATTTCTGGTGGATTAAGCCATGATGGAAACAAGGGTGAAAATGAAAGTGTTGTTAAAGAAAAGGTACACACAAATGTTTCTCTTTTGTCCAAGTTCCGTGGATTTTTGTTAGAACATAAGATGTTGAATTCAGATTTTAATTTTTCTAAAATGAAAGTAGGTGATTTTATTGAAGTTGAAGGAGAATTACAAAAAAATCCGCTAATAAATTATATGGATATTTTTATTGACCTTTTTCGTATGGTTGAAATTTTTGCTGAAAAACCACAGCTAGGTAATAAAAAACAGGCAAATAATCAAAAGCAAAAAGAAAATGAAACTATAAAACAAATTGAGTCATTTGCTAATGAGTTAAAACATAGTGGTACAATTGATTTTATTTTGTCTGATTCCAAAGGAATGACAGTGCTATCGGTACAAGAACAATATCTTACAAATGACAATATATCGGAAATTATTGGTGGTCGTTTTAAAGTTCTTGGTAAAGTAATATCCATATGTGAAAAAGATACGGAAAACATTGATCTTCTTAGAAAAACTTCATTATCTATCCTATCAGAAGAATTATTAAATAAGATGTTTTCAGCATTTAAAACAACTGATATGCAACAATTCAATTTGCCTGAGTTGAAAACAAAAATAACTGGTCCTGCTGTTATTGTAATTCCTATTGCAATTTATATTTAAATAAAGAAGAATACTAACAGTAAAACGAGTATTTCTAAGAGGTAAATTTTTCAAATATGTGGATTTCTAAATCCCAGTTTATAGGATTAACAATCTACTTGAATAGACGGAAAATTTATTAGCTGTAAGTATTGATATGACCATATGATTAACAGGTGGATCTCGCGTCATAATTACGACAACGGCAGATAGTAACGATGAACACTGAGTTTAAGGACTAAATTTATAGAAAAATTATTAATAGGAGGAAGGTAAAATGAAATTTACACCAGAAAACAAAACAATTAAAACAATGTTTCGTTCATATCCTATGATGAGTATTCCGAATTTTCAACGAGAATATAGCTGGGATAAGTATTACTATAACACCTTTTTTATAGATATACTTGAAGGAATAAAACAGGAAGATAAAAAGCTAATTAACACAGATTACTTTATAGGCACTATGGTTTTCTCAGGATCTGAAAAAAAAGATGAAAGTATAGAAGTTATTGATGGTCAACAAAGACTTACAGTTATTACTATATTGTTATCAGTTCTAACCAATAAATTCAAAAATATAAAAGAAGAAGATTTAGCAGAAGCAACATTTGAATATATTAAAACAAAAGATGATTATGGAAGGCCTATTCCTAAGTTAAAAAGTATTACCTCATACCCATATTTTGAAGCATATGTTCAGTCAATTGAAAAAACAGATGTTGAACCTGTAACCGAAGAAGAAATTAACATAAAACAAACCTATAATTATTTTGAGTCAGAGTTGGAGGAGATGAAGTTAAAAGGGAAATATGATTTCAATGAAAATACTCTTTATAAAGATTTGTTGATAGCAATTAGAGATTAGATTCTTCAGATGAATGTTATATCTATTTTAACTGAAGAAAAAGATTCGGCTTATGAGATATTTGAAATATTGAATGCAAAGGGAAAAAACCTTGCGAGTATTGATTTAATTAAAAATAGTATATATTCTAAATTTCATGCTGACGATAATGCAAAAGATAAGATTATAGAAAATAAATGGGAGGGAATTAAAACTACATTGAGAAGTAGAAATCCCAATATTGGATTTGCTACATTTTATAGGCATTATTGGATTTCAAAATATCAAAAGACAACTAATTCAAAGCTATATGATTCTTTTAAAAAACATATTAAATCTAATAAAAAATCATATGAGGAATTTGTTGAAGATTTAAGTACTATAGCAGAGACGTATATGAAAATAGTAAGTCCTAATATAGATGATTATGATAACAGAAAAGAATGTAATTGGTTAATCCAGAGTTTAAAAGCTATAGAGAAAACATTTGGCGTTACACAAGCAAGAATAGCACTATTAGCATTATTTGAACTTAAATCAAATGACAAAATATCATCAAAAGCTTTCAAGGATGCGGTTAATTACATTGAAAATTTTATTTTCGCATATACAGGAGTATTAAAAAATCAAGCAAATATTTATGAGTCAAGATTTTCTAAGCTAGCAATAAAATTGCGAGAAAGCGAAAATAAAAGTGATACAAATAATATTTTAAAGGAATACTTATATCAAGAGTTTGAGGACAGATATCCCCAAAAAGAAGAGTTTCTTTCAGGTTTTGTACGTTTCAGGTTTTCTAAAGAAGAGTCTCCAACTAATACAATAACAAAATATGTATTGAATAAAATTTCATCAAAATTAAATAATAGCGAAGTTTATAGTATAGATTCATCTATAGAACACATAATTAACGAAGATATATCAAACGATAACACATTATTCATTGGAAATTTAATATGTTTAGAAATTGATTTAAATAATGAAGCTAGTGATCTAGCCTATGAAGAGAAATTAGAAGTATATAAAAAATCAAAATATAATCAAATTCGAATTTTTTGCAATAATTATCCAAATTTTAATGAAAATGATATAGAGGAAAGATCCAAAATATTGGGAGAGTATTATTATGATAATATATTAAATAAAAGCAACTAGTGAGAGTAACTAGATCTTTTACGATTTATTAGTTGGGTCAGGCGGTATGTTTGTTCAGTCAGCTAAGTTTATAGAGAATCATAGTGGAAATATTAATAATTTATCTGTTTTTGGTCAAGAATCCAACGCTGATACTTGGAAGATGGCTAAGATGAACATGGTTATCCGAGGTATTGATGCGGATTTTGGTGAGCATCAAGCGAACAGTTTTTTCAATGATTTACATCCAACACTAAAAGCTAATTATATCATGGCTAATCCACCCTTTAATTTTTCTAACTGGGGAGTAGATAAGCTGCAAGATGATATTCGCTGGAAATACGGAACGCCACCTAATAGCAATGCAAACTATGCTTGGATTCATCACATGGATCCTAGTAATGGCAAGGTTGGCTTTGTTCTGGCGAATGGCTCACTCTCATCGACTCAGAGCGGTGAAGGGGACATTCGTAAAAAAATTATCGAAGATGACTTAATTGAGGGGAGTATAGCTCTTCCTGCTAATCTCTTTTAAGATTGCTATCGTCGTTGATATGTGGCTGACTGGATTTGATGTTCCTAGCCTTGCAACCATGTATGTATATAAGCCAATGCAAGGTCATAATCTTATGCAGGCAATCGCTCGCGTTAATCGTGTATACAAAAATAAAGAGGGTGGAGTTGTAGTTGATTATATCGGTATTGCAAGTGCTTTAAAGCAAGCCATGAACGATTATACAAATCGAGACAAAGGTAACTTTGGGGACACTGATATAGCTAAGACAGCTTTACCAAAGTTTGTCGAAAAACTAGAGGTCTGTCGTGATTTGTTTTATGGGTTTGACTATTCAGAATTCATGCTCTCTAAATCAAGTGATTTAATCAGAGCTAAAACAATTAGTGGCGGGGTAAACTTCTTGTCAAGTGTAGACAAGGAGAAGAAGAAAGAGCTCTTCATAAAAGAGTCGTTACTCTTACGCCAAGCGTTATCACTTTGTCGTTCTTTGCTTACTCCTGAGCAACGTTTTGAAGCAGCTTATTTTGAAGCAGTCAGAACATTGCTAACACGAATAACTGGGGAGGGTAAAAAGCTTTTTTTGAAAGATATTAATGATCGTATCAATGAGTTACTAAAAGCTTCTATCAAGAGTGAAGGCGTCATTAATTTATTCTCAGATATTGATACAGGATTTTCGTTATTTGATCCTAAATTTTTAGATGAAATTTCTAAAATGAAGGAAAAAAACATAGCGGTAGAACTCTTAAAAAAATTATTACAGGAGCAGATTACCTTATATCAAAGAACTAATTTAGTCAAATCCGAAAAGTTCTCTGAAATTCTTTCGCGAGCGATGAGAGCATATCTGAATGGCATGCTTTCGAATGAAGAAGTTATTGCTGAATTAATGAAAATGGCCAAAGAAATGGCGAAGGCTCACGAAGAGGGGGATTCTTTAGGTCTTACCGATGAAGAATTAGCTTTCTATGATGCTTTGACGCAACCACAAGCAGTCAAAGATTTTTATGAAAATGATGAGCTTGTTGCAATGACTCATGAATTAACTGAGACATTGCGCAAAAGCAGAACTATTGATTGGCAGAAAAAACATTCTGCGCGTGCTCGTATGCGCATGCTTGTTAAACGGCTCCTTAGGAAATACAAATATCCACCGGAGGGTGTTGAAGACGCTATTGTGACAGTTATCAAGCAATGTGAAATGTGGACAGATAACCCTGATAATAACTATGAAAGTTATTCTTTTCTAGACGGATTGATGGTTGCTGAAAAATAAAAGAATCATTGTAGTAGAATGAGAATATCTTAGCATTGGGAGAGAAAATGGTTAATTCTCTCCTTATTGTGCTTTTAAGTTGAGTTTTTATACTGTAGCGTTTATAAATCTATATATAAATAAAAAGAAAGCTCTATAATATCCAAATGGAGTTACCCACTATAGAAATTATAGAGCCTTATTATTGATAGCGAGTAGCTTGAAGACAGCTGCTCTTTTTGTAGATTTACTTCATCGTAGGGAACAACAATACGTCACGAATAGAAGTGACATCTGTCAATAGCATAATTAAGCGGTCAATTCCAATTCCGAGGCCGCCAGTTGGTGGCATACCGTATTCAAGAGCTTCTACATAGTCGTAGTCGATACCAGTCGCTTCATCATCTCCGAGTTCCTTGGCTTGGGCCTGTGCTTCAAAACGCGATAATTGGTCAATTGGATCGTTCAACTCGGTAAAGGCATTGGCAAATTCGCGCCCAACGATAAAGAGTTCAAAGCGGTCGGTAAAGCGTGGATCATCTGCATTTTTCTTAGCAAGAGGTGAGACTTCAACTGGATGCCCATAGATAAATGTAGGCTGAATCAAGGTGTCCTCAACAAAGTCTTCAAAGAAAGCATTGATAATGTGACCAACCGTAAAGTGTTTTTCAACTGTTACATGATGTTCTTTAGCCAGCGCAGTCGCTTCTTCGAGAGTCATATCTTTCCAGAAATCAATGCCAGTTTGTTCTTTAATGGCTTCTAGCATGTGTTTACGTGCAAATTTGCGACCGATAAAGATTTCAGTACCTTGATAAGGGACACTTTCAGCATCTGTGACAGCTTTCGCCGCACTTTGGATAATCCCTTCTGTCAAGTCCATGATATCCTCAAAGTCTGCATAAGCCTGATAAGCTTCAATTGTAGTAAATTCAGGATTGTGAGTGGCATCCATTCCTTCGTTACGGAAAATGCGTCCCATTTCATAAACACGCTCCATACCACCAACAATCAGACGTTTTAAGTGCAATTCAGTCGCGATACGAAGCACCATATCAATATTTTGCGCATTGTGATGGGTGATAAACGGACGAGCAGCAGCACCACCAGCTTCGTTATGTAGCACAGGCGTTTCAACTTCAAGGAATCCTTGATTGTCAAGATAGCGACGGATTTCAGAAACGATGCGGCTACGAGTCACGAAACGCTCAAAGCTTTCACGATTGGAAATCAAATCCAAATACCGTTTACGATAAATCGTTTCAACGTCTGTCAGTCCGTGGAATTTTTCTGGCAATGGACGAAGTGCTTTAGAGAGGTGTGTAATGTGAGTTGCTTTAATCGAAAGCTCTCCCATATCTGTACGCATAACCTCACCTTCAATACCAAGGAAGTCCCCAATATCTGCTTTTTTGAAAATTTGATAATTCTCTTCGCCGACAGTATCTTTTCTGACGTAGATTTGAATTTGACCTTCGCGGTCTTGGATATGAGCAAAACCGACTTTTCCTTTACCACGCTTGGTCATAAGGCGGCCAGCAATTGTAGCAGTTTCAGCTAATTCGTGCAGTTCTTCTTTTGTTTTATCATTATATTTTTCTTTTAATTGGGCAGAATCTGCAGTACGTTCAAAACGTTTACCAAATGGGTCAATACCTTGTTCTGCTAAAGCAGCCATTTTTTCACGACGAATCAGCTGCTGGTCATTTAATTCTTCAATATGTTCAGTAGTCATATTCTTCCTCCTAAAGTTTACCTTCCTCATTCTATCATAAATAAGGCAGAAATTCACCTATAAATAAAGAAAAACCGTGATTTTATACGCTCACAGTTTCAATTGTTTCTAAGTGGTTAAGATTGTTCCAATCAAGAAGTGTAAAATACTCAAAATCTTGTGTTTCAAGAATGGTGACACTTCCATTTGTAAGACCGCCCTGCTGACGAAGTTGAGCAAAGTCATACCCTAATAACAAACGTAAAGAAGCAGTTAAATTCGCTCCATGACCAACAAAAAGAAGATTTTCATAAGATTGTTCTTTTTGTGATTTAATGAAGTCTATTGTACGTCGTGTAGTATTGTAGACTGATTCTGCACCAAAAATAGAGTTGTTAAATTTCGCCAGATTATGACGGAAAGCTTCCATTTGATGAGGATAGATGGCGGTAATTGTGGAGATTTTCTGTCCTTCTAGGGAGCCAAGTTGCCATTCGCGTAGCTCTGTATGTGGTTCAACAACTGATGAATATTGATTTTCACTACAGATGATCTGTGCAGTTGCCATTGCGCGTGGTAAATCACTTGAAAAAATCTTGTCAAATTTAATGTGAGCCATGTGTTTTCCAAGCAAGTGCAATTCTTCAATAGAAGTCTCAAGCAGCGGTGAATCACCATTGGCTCCTTGAAAGCGTCCTTCTAAATTCCATTGAGTTTTCCCGTGTCGAACGAAGTAGAGTTTCATACAGTTTCCTTTCTATTTTGAATCCTCTTTTAAATCTGCAAAGGTCGCCTCAACAAAATGGGCTAAATCCTCTGCGTTAATTTCAATACTGTGTCCTAATTCTCCAGCCGATACAATAATAGTCTCATCTGTTAAAGCTGAATTGTCAATGTAAATAGGAAAGTGGTGTTTTTGACGAATGCCGACAGGATTATTTGCTCCGTGAATGTAGCCAGTCGTCTTTTCTAAATCTTTTTGCGGAATCATGCTTACTTTTTTGTTACCAGATATTTTGGCCAGCTTTTTTTCAGCTAGATGTTCTGTTATGGGCAAAATCCCAATAATTGTCCCTGTTTTATCGCCTGTTAGAGCCAATGTTTTGTAAATCTGCGAGCGCTCTATTCCTTTGGGCAATTGTCCTTCTAAAGCATTGATTTGAAGGCCTTTGTGAGGAATTTTTGCTTTTGTTAAAATTTGCTCTACAAGAGTTTTCTTAATTTTTGTTTTTTTAGCCATTATTTATACTTTTCCTCCAATTGGCTCATCCAAGCGCCCAGCCAAGTTCCCAAACCAAAGAAGAAGGCAGCAGTAACTAAAGTGATGATAGAAGTATTAGCATAATGAATACTTTCGCTATTTCCAGGGTTTGGTACCAAGATGAGAACAGTGCTAGACAAGACAATACCAATGATAAAATGATATACTCGAGAATGATAATTTTCTAAAGCATAATGCATAGATTTTGAAAAAATCACAAGTGCGAGGAGATCACCAATTCCGATTGGCAAAAAGGTTCCTAAAATATCTAAAGATTTAAATCCAATCAGCATAGGAGAATACAGTCCCAAAATTAAAAGTAAATTTGAAGGACTCAAGCCTGGAACGAGAATTCCCAGTGCGATAAGGGCACCAGCTAAAATAAAAGTCAAGAAATTTGCTGGCAATGTTCCGACTAAACTATTGAGGAAATAAAGGCAAACCCCAGAAATGAAAAAAGTGGCTACGAACCAAATGACATCGGTTCGGTCGCGGTCAGATTCTCTAGTAGATTCCTTTAGTAAACTTGGAATTGTACCAATAATCGCTCCTGCAAATCCCCATAAAACAATGATTTTATAATGCTCTAGTAAATATTCAACTGGCAGGGAAAATAGTGCAATTCCTAAAACCGTTCCAATGCCAACAGGTAAAAAATAAAGCATATTATCCCGAAAATTTTCCCTTATATGCGCTAAAAAATAAATCATCCGCTCGTAAATTCCCAAAATAGCAGCTAAAACTCCACCAGATACCCCGGGGAGAATAAATCCTAGCGCGATGATAATTCCCTTTAAAATTCTTATCAACCAAGAAATCATCCATTACTCCCTAAACTTTTCTATGCTAGTTATTATATCATATTTAGAAACAAGAAAGTAGTGATAAATGGACGAGAAGAAAAGAAAAACTCTGCAAAGTTTTCGATTCAAACTATTACAGAGTTATTATTTTCCATTACCAAATAACTTTTTAAATGTTTTTGTCTGATTTTTTAAAGGAGATAGCTGATTGAGATCGACATCATGTGCAAAACCACTAATTGAGCCTTGTGATGTGTATTGATGTAAATCATATTTCAAGTCTGTCTTAGGGGCAGCGTTGTAATAACCGTCATTATAGCCGTAAGTTGGAATCCAAATAGCTGTGAATTTCTTAGTTGAGATACTGTGTTCTTCAAGGAAATAGGTTCCGACATAAATCCCGATGTTCTTAGCACCCAATGATGCTAACTTAGCGCGAAAAGCTTCAACACCAGCATTCATGTCATCCATAGTTTTTTCTTCAACATCTAGCCAGTAGTAGGTAGGTTTGTATTTTGAAGCAGCTTTATAAAAATTTTCGGCAGCTTTTTGCATTTCTTTCTTGTTGCTACCAGCCACATAAGCATAGACAGCGACAGGAATATTTCGTTTTTGAAATTCTTCTATGTGGCGTTGATAGGATTTATCAATTCCGTTTAAGTGTGTAGCTGCATTTTCTTTTTTTGCTTGTGCTCCGCTATGCACGCGTATAATGGCGCCAGAAACATTTTTCGCTAGTACGTCATAGTTAATATCGCTTGGCAATTGCCAGCCGGACAAGTCAATGATTGGTTTATAGGGTTTGTCTGCTTCATCGGAATCTGAAGTATCAGTTGACTGAGAAGTAGCTGATGTTTGTGTAATAGCGTCCTTTTGCTGTTTAGTTTCCTTGCTCTCTGAATAATGCTTCACTCCTAAAATAATCGCAATGAAGCTAACAAAGAAAACAAAGACAACAAGCGGTTTAATCCTCTTTCTCATATAATTTCATTTTAACGTAAAGTCAGATAAAAAGCAAAATAAACTAGTAGAAAATAAGTATTTGTCATCAAATTGAAATATTAAAGAAAGCGGTTTATTGGACATAATGGTGAAGAATTCTTATAAATCCTTTTCATAGACTCAGCTTATTGTTCTTTTTTTAGTTAAAGTTTAGCCTAGATACTGCAAGGATTTAAAAAATACCGTTCGTTAAATACTTTTTTTTTACCTTGGAAAATGGTATAATGTTCGGTGAAAATTTAATAATATTAGGTGAACTATGAAAATTGATAAACGCCACCTGCTGAATTATTCCATTTTGATTCCTTATTTGATTTTATCTATTTTGGGATTGATAGTTGTTTATTCGACATCAAGTGCCACTTTAGTACAGGTAGGAGCAAATTCGCTCAGATCTGTTTTAAATCAAGGAATTTTCTGGGTAATCAGCTTACTTGCCATTGCTTTAATTTACAAAATAAAGTTAGATTTCTTAAAAGACAATCGACTGATTGTCATTGTTATTTTTGTGGAAATCTTGCTTTTAATTTTATCTCGCTTCCTTGGTGCCCGAATCAATGGTGCACATGGTTGGTTGCGATTTGGTCCGATTAGTCTCCAGCCGGCTGAGTATTTAAAAATTATTCTGATTTGGTTTTTAGCACAGCGGTTTTCTCATCAGCAAGATGAAATTGCAATGTATGACTATCAGGCTTTAACACGAAATCAACTGATTCCACGTGCACTGAACGATTGGCGAATTCTGGTCGTGGTGCTCATTGGGATTGTGGCAGCGCTGCCTGACTTGGGGAATGCGACCATTCTTTTGCTGACGACCTTAATCATGGTAACGGTTAGTGGGATTGGTTATCGCTGGTTTTCAACTCTTCTTGGGATATTGGTCACTCTTTCCACAGCGGTTTTAGCAGGCATCTGGTTGATTGGTGTGGAAAAAGTTGCTCAGGTTCCTGTGTTTGGCTATGTAGCAAAACGATTTAGTGCCTTTTTTAATCCCTTTAAAGATTTATCAGGTGCAGGTCACCAGCTAGCTAATTCCTATTATGCCATGAGTAATGGCGGTTGGTTTGGCTTAGGATTAGGAAATTCTATCGAAAAACGTGGTTATTTGCCAGAAGCACAGACAGACTTCGTCTTTTCCATTGTTATTGAAGAATTTGGATTTATCGGTGCCAGCTTGATTTTAGCCCTCTTATTTTTCCTTATTTTGCGGATTATTCTTGTGGGAATTCGAGCGAAAGATCCATTTAATTCTATGATGGCTCTTGGTGTCGGTGGAATGCTACTGACACAAACGTTTGTCAATATTGGAGGAATTTCCGGTTTGATTCCTTCGACGGGTGTCACCTTCCCCTTCTTATCACAAGGTGGAAATAGTTTGTTGGTATTATCCGTAGCGATTGCTTTTGTGTTAAACATTGATGCCAATGAAAAACGAGAAAGTTTGTATAGAGAAATCGAAGAAACCAATCACGGTTTAAGAATTATTCGCTAACGTTAGATTGAGCAAAAGCTTATTGAAAGGTGTAGATTATGTCACTTCAAAAATTAGAAAATTACAACAATAAAGAAGTTATCAAAGAAGAAGTTACGATTCTGACGGACTTATTAGAAGAAGTTACAAAAAATATGCTGAGTCCTGAAACCTTTGAAAAAATCATTGCTTTAAAAGAATTAGCAGCAGTTGGAAATTATGAAGGGTTAAATGAGATTGTTCAAAGTCTATCGAACAAGGAAATGTCCTATATTTCTCGTTATTTTTCAATCCTGCCTCTTTTAATCAATATTTCAGAAGATGTGGATTTGGCTTTTGAGATTAACTATCAAAATAATGTGGGTCAAGATTATCTTGGGAAATTATCCACAACGATTGATTTGGTTGCTGAAAAGGAAAACGCTGCTGAAATTTTGGAGCATTTGAATGTGGTCCCTGTTTTAACAGCTCATCCAACTCAAGTGCAACGAACGACTATGCTGGATTTGACCAATCATATTCACGTTTTGTTGCGTAAATACCGCGATGTGCGAATGGGCTTGCTCAATGAGCAAAAATGGCACAATAATCTTCGTCGGTATATCGAAATTATCATGCGGACAGATATGATTCGTGAGAAGAAATTAAAAGTGACCAATGAAATCACCAATGTGATGGAATACTACAATAGCTCTTTCTTGCAGGCGGTGACTAATTTAACAGAAGAATACAAGCGACTAGCCAAAAAACATGGAATTGACTTAAAAAATCCAACCCCTATTACAATGGGAATGTGGATTGGTGGCGACCGAGATGGAAATCCTTATGTTACAGCTGAAACATTGAAAAAATCCGCTTTGACCCAATGTGAAGTGATTATGAACTATTACGATACGAAAGTTGCTAATTTGTACCGTGAATTTTCTTTGTCAACAGGTATCGTAAAAGTTAGTGAAGCGGTGCAGGAAATGGCTTATCTGTCAGAAGATAATTCTATTTACCGCGAAAAAGAATTATATCGTCGAGCCTTCTACTATATTCGAACAAAACTGAAAAATACAAAGACTTACTTTATTAACCAAATCAAAACAGAGCCACATTACCACAAAATTGAAGAATTTAAACATGATTTACTAGCTATCAAGCAGTCTCTTCTTGAAAATAAAGGCGAAGCAATGATTTCTGGTGAGTTTACTGAGTTGCTTCAAGCAGTGGAAGTATTCGGTTTTTACCTTGCTTCCATTGATATGCGACAAGATTCTAGTGTTCATGAAGCCTGCGTTGCGGAGTTATTAGCGAGCGCAGGAATTGTGGAGCATTATAGCGAGCTTTCTGAAGACGAAAAATGTCACGTTCTGCTAAATGAACTTCTCTATGATCCGCGGATTCTTTCTGCTACATATGCTAAAAAATCTGCCCTTTTGCAAAAAGAATTAGAGATTTTTCAAACGGCGCGTGAGTTGAAAGATAAGCTAGGAGATGCTGTCATTAAGCAAACCATTATTTCTCATGCTACGAGCGTGTCTGACCTTTTAGAGTTGGCTGTTATGCACAAGGAAGTTGGTCTCATTGATAAAGAATTTGCGCGTGTACAGATTGTGCCACTCTTTGAAACCATTGAAGACTTGGATAATTCCTATGACACGATGAAGAAATACTTATCTCTTCCAATTGCCCAGAAATGGATTGCCTCTAATAACAATTATCAAGAAATCATGCTGGGCTATTCGGACAGCAATAAAGACGGTGGCTACTTATCATCCTGCTGGACTCTTTATAAAGCTCAACAGCAACTGACCGCTATCGGAGATGAATTTGGTGTGAAAATCACCTTCTTCCATGGTCGTGGTGGAACGGTTGGTCGTGGCGGCGGACCTACCTATGAAGCCATTACCTCTCAGCCTCTTCGTAGTATCAATGATCGGATTCGCCTGACAGAGCAAGGAGAAGTCATTGGCAATAAATACGGAAATAAAGACGCAGCGTATTACAATTTAGAAATGCTAGTGTCGGCAACGATTAACCGTATGATTACTAAGAAAAAAAGTGATACCAACACGTCTAACCGCTACGAGCGCATTATGGATCAGATAGTGGAACGAAGCTATCAAATTTATCGTGATTTGGTTTTTGGCAATGAGCATTTTTATGATTATTTCTTTGAATCAAGCCCGATCAAAGCTATTTCCAGCTTTAATATTGGTTCGCGACCGGCTGCGCGTAAAACCATTACTGAAATCGGTGGCTTGCGTGCCATTCCGTGGGTCTTTTCATGGTCACAAAGTCGGGTGATGTTCCCTGGTTGGTATGGTGTTGGATCCAGCTTTAAAGAATTTATTGATGAAAATCCAGAAGAAAATCTAGCTTTTTTGAGAAAGATGTATAAAAATTGGCCTTTCTTCCAATCACTTCTGTCCAATGTAGACATGGTGTTATCAAAGTCGAATATGAATATCGCCTTTGAATATGCTCAATTGTGTGAAGATAAAGAAGTACAAGAAATTTATTATACAATTTTGGATGAGTGGCAATTAACCAAGAATGTTATTCTTGCCATTGAAGATTATGACGACCTGTTGGAAGAAAATCCCTACTTGCGAGACAGTTTAGACTACCGCATGCGTTACTTTAACATTTTGAATTATATTCAGCTAGAACTCATCAAGCGCCAACGCCGTGGAGAATTATCCTCGGATGAAGAACGATTGATTCATATCACAATCAACGGAATTGCGACAGGACTGAGAAACTCAGGCTGATGTAGAACGAAAAATCGGATTATTTCCGATTTTTTTATATCTTTGTAACCAAAAACGCTTTCAATTCGTTATACTAGTGAAGGAAGGGGGATGAGAATATCAAACTAGATGATTATGAAAAAGTCTTGATTACCTTTGCGAAAGAAATCGTCTATTATCTGCAAGGCTCAGGCGTTCCAAAAGAGCAAGCAGAAGATGTTGTTCAAGATGTTTGTATCAAAATGCTAGAGTCTGATTTTGTCATCCCTGCTGAAAAAATGCGAGCTTGGATGTATCGTGTGTCTATTCGCCGCTATATTGACAAATACCGGCGTGATAAGCATTATATGGAAATCCTGCGACGAGATTTTTTTACAAAGGAAAATCAATTGATTGTTGAAGGAGCAGATTATGACTTTCTCATGGAGGAAGTAGAAAAGTTGCCAACACAGGATAAAATCATGTTGGATCTTTATTATTTTCAAGGGTTTTCAACAGGAGAAATAGCAGAAGTACTCCATTATTCTAAGAGCAAAGTCAAAGTTCAGCTCATGCGCAGTCGAAAGAAACTTCGACAGATTTTGGAAAAGAAAGGATATCATCATGGAAACATTTGAAATTGTTGCAAAGAAAAACAAAAAGAGAAATATCAAGCGGATTATCCTCTGGTCAACAACAGTAGTGGTAGTATTTTTTGGAATATATATTGCTGCTCGTATGATTACAGGAAAACTCATCAGCGACCAAGCTTGGAAGGTGGTCAATGAGGTACAATTAGTTGAAAGCGTCGCTTTTCCTAATATTGAAACGTATACATGGTCTGCTAATGGTGGGGATATGTTCCACGGTGGTATTAAAGGTAGACAAGCTAAAGATATTTATGGAATTCCACTCGACTATGGTGAATATAAGGCAGATTTTGGAATTTTTAATATCAATCGAGGAATCCTTTTTCATGCAAATTCTGGCAGATATACAGAATCTGGGGCAACTATTCAAATAGAAAATAACCAAAAAGTGCCACAATTCTACAATAAAAAAGCTAAAGAAGAGAAAGGAGAACCTGTCCATGAACCAACCCAAGAACTTCCTTATATCAAAGAAATGAAAAATCAACTGGTAGAAGTGGCTCTGACCTTTGATAAACCATATATTTTAAAAGAAATTCGGGCAATGATACCTAAGAACCTCAAGACCAATTGGTATTGGATTGGTACAAATTCAACAAGCGATCCAAGCTGGTGGCAACCAAGCAATCTATATGGTACGAGTCCAGATTATCTAACGCAAAAAGAATATGTTCACAAAAAGGAAGCAGAAGAAGCTATTAAAAACCTCAAAGAAGGAGAGAAACTGAGTGACAGACTTTCCGAAATGAAGGATGTAGATGGATTCTTGGCTAATCTGAAGAAATATATTAAAAGTGGATTTGGAAAAAGCAGCTACAATAATGTAACTCCGTCAGATGACATTAAAACCTACTTGAAAAAATTTGGTAAGCTAGACTTGTCTAAGAAAGAAGACCTAGAAAAATTAGAGTTCTCAGGCGTCATCCTAACAGGAAAAGCTGAAAATTTTGCTCAGTTGGAAGGTAAGGAGTGGATTTACGCATCAAGTATTGGGGCTTCTACACCAAATCAACCATACTACAAGTTGGACAAAGAATAAATTGATAAAAAAGGCGTAAAATGCTTGCAATTTGAAGAAAATTTGATAAAATAGTAAGGAAAGTTAGACTGTATTGCCTACTGTCTATCTATAAAATATATTTTATTGGAGGCTTTTACTCAAATGGCAAAAGAAAAATACGATCGTAGTAAACCACACGTTAACATCGGTACAATCGGACACGTTGACCATGGTAAAACTACCCTAACTGCAGCTATCACGACTGTACTTGCACGTCGTCTTCCAAGTTCAGTTAACCAACCAAAAGATTACTCATCTATTGATGCTGCTCCAGAAGAACGCGAACGCGGAATCACTATCAACACTGCACACGTTGAATACGAAACTGCTAAACGTCACTATGCTCACATCGACGCTCCAGGACACGCGGACTACGTTAAAAACATGATTACTGGTGCTGCTCAAATGGACGGAGCTATCCTTGTAGTAGCTTCAACTGACGGACCAATGCCTCAAACTCGTGAACACATTCTTCTTTCACGCCAAGTAGGTGTTAAATACCTTATCGTCTTCATGAATAAAGTTGACTTGGTTGACGATGAAGAATTGCTTGAATTGGTTGAAATGGAAATCCGTGACCTTCTTTCAGAATACGATTTCCCAGGTGATGAAATCCCAGTTATCCAAGGTTCAGCTCTTAAAGCTCTTGAAGGTGATGAAAAATATGAAGACATCATCATGGAATTGATGGATACTGTTGATGAATACATTCCAGAACCAGAACGTGACACTGACAAACCATTGCTTCTTCCAGTCGAAGATGTATTCTCAATTACTGGACGTGGTACTGTTGCTTCAGGACGTATCGACCGTGGTACTGTTAAAGTCAACGACGAAGTTGAAATCGTTGGTATCCGTGACGAAATCCAAAAAGCAGTTGTTACTGGTGTTGAAATGTTCCGTAAACAATTGGACGAAGGTCTTGCTGGAGATAACGTAGGGGTTCTTCTTCGTGGTATCCAACGTGACGAAATCGAACGTGGACAAGTTCTTGCTAAACCAGGTTCAATTCATCCACACACTAAATTCAAAGGTGAAGTTTACATCCTTACTAAAGAAGAAGGTGGACGTCATACTCCATTCTTCAACAACTACCGTCCTCAATTCTACTTCCGTACTACAGACGTTACAGGTTCAATCGAACTTCCTGCAGGTACTGAAATGGTAATGCCTGGTGATAACGTAACAATCGACGTTGAATTGATCCACCCAATTGCCGTAGAACAAGGAACTACATTCTCTATCCGTGAAGGTGGACGTACTGTAGGTTCAGGTATGGTTACAGAAATCGAAGCTTAATTCAATTAAGTTCCCAGATGAACAATTAAAGTCAGACAAATGAGCTCCGCTGTTGCGGGGCTTTCTTTTTTATGATTTCATTCGACTCAGTCTTTATTTCTCTATTAAATTATGGTAAAATAATAGATGTAAATAAAAAAAGAAGAGGTATGTGAAATGTCACGTAAACCATTTATTGCTGGTAACTGGAAAATGAACAAAAATCCAGAAGAAGCTAAAGCTTTTGTAGAAGCAGTTGCAAGTAAACTTCCTTCATCTGATCTTGTTGAAGCAGGTATCGCAGCTCCTGCACTTGATTTGACGACAGTTCTTGCTGCAGCAAAAGGTTCAAATCTTAAAGTTGCTGCACAAAATACTTATTTTGAAGATGCTGGTGCATTTACTGGTGAAAATAGTCCCAAAGTTCTTTCTGAAATGGGTCTTGATTATGTTGTAATTGGTCACTCTGAACGTCGTGACTATTTCCATGAAACAGACGAAGATATCAACAAGAAAGCTCATGCTATCTTCCGCAACGGTCTTCTTCCAATCATCTGCTGTGGTGAATCTCTTGAAACTTACGAAGCTGGTAAAGCAGTGGAATTTGTAGGTGCTCAAGTATCTGCAGCCCTTACAGGATTGACAGCAGAACAAGTGTCTTCTCTTGTCATTGCTTACGAACCAATCTGGGCTATCGGTACTGGTAAATCAGCTACTCAAGACGATGCTCAAAAAATGTGTAAAGCAGTTCGTGATGTTGTAGCAGCTGACTTTGGTCAAGAAGTGGCTGACAAAGTACGTGTACAATACGGCGGCTCAGTAAAACCGAACAATGTAGCTGAATACATGGCATGTCCAGATGTTGACGGTGCCCTTGTTGGTGGAGCATCACTTGAAGCAGAAAGTTTCCTTGCATTGTTGGACTTTGTAAAATAATTTCTTAAAAGAAATAGTTAGCTTGCCATATTTTATGGCAGGCTTATTTTAAAATGGAGAAATAAAATGAAAAAGAAAAGTTTATTTTATTTAGCAAGCACAGCTATTTTAATTGCAGCTAGTTCACATCAGGTTTTTGCTGATGAACCTGTAAAAACTTCTACGCCACAGCCGACAGTAGAAGTCAATAAACAAGAAGCTCATTCTTCAGTTGAACTCCAAACAAAAGAAGTAACTCAAACTGCTCCAATAAATCAAACAACTTCATCTTCTTCATCTAAAAATGAAGCAACTGCTTCATCAACCGCTTCAACTGAAGCTAAAGTTTCAGAAGAACAATCAGTTGTAAAAGAAAATTCGACAACTACAACTGAGACTAAAAAAGACAACAAGTCAACTTTTTTTGCTGCGCAGAATAATCAAACAACAGCTAGAAGTAATCCTGATGCACAAGTGAAAAAATCAACTTTTGTGGATGTCAGCAGTCATAATGGACATATCAGCAAAGAGGATTATCAACATTTAGCTGAAAAAGGGGTAAATGGGGTTGTTGTCAAATTAACAGAAGGAACGAGTTATAAAAATCCTTATGCGGCTTCTCAAACACAGAATGCACAAGCGGCAGGTATGCAAGTGTCGGCTTATGCTTTTTCTCATTATACTAATGAAGCAGAAGCAAGAGCAGAAGCGCGCTATTTTGCAGAGGAAGCAAGGCGATTGAACCTTCCTTCCTCAACTGTTATGGTAAATGATATTGAAGATTCTGATATGCGTCCGAATATCAATGCAACTACTCAAGCTTGGGCAGATGAAATGCGGCGTATGGGTTTTTCAAATTTGATGTACTATACAAGTGCAAGTTGGCTTGATCGAAACAATCTTAGAACGAAAGGACCAATCCAAACAGAGCAATTTGGCTTGGAAAATTTCTGGGTAGCGCAATATCCAACTTCAAAATTAAGTGCAGATGATGCGAAAACACTGAAATATAATAGTGAAGCGGGTGCTTGGCAGTTTACTTCGCAAGCTGAACTACTACCTGGTCGTCATGTATTTGATCAAAGCGTGGATTATACTGGACGATTTACGAATAAGGCAACTCCAAGCAACCGTGCTGCAAATCAGCCAATAAAGGGAAAAATCACGGTTCAAAACAAGAATCCTAACACAGGAACCTTTGATGTGATTGTGTCAGATGTTTCTGCTCCTTATGGCGTTCGTGAAGTGAAAGTACCGACTTGGTCTAATATCAATGGTCAAGATGACATTATTTGGTATACAGCTGCTAAACAGACTGATGGAACCTATAAAGTAACAGTAAAGGCAGTAGATCACAAATTTTCTACAGGACTTTATCATATTCACCTTTATTACATTCAAAATAATGGGAAATTGGTTGGCGTAGGTGGAACAACTACCGAGCTTTCATTAGGACGACCTCAAGGAAAAGTGACCATTGCTAATAATAATCCTGACACAGGAACATTTGATGTCCTTATTTCCAATGTTTCTAGTCCTTATGGCGTTCGTGAAGTGAAAGTTCCAACTTGGTCCAGCATCGGTGGTCAAGACGACATTATCTGGTATACTGCTAAGAAGCAAGCCAATGGAACCTATAAAGTAACAGTTAAAGCGACTGATCATAAAAAATCAACTGGAGAGTATAATATTCATGTATATTATATCCAAGAAAATAATCAGTTGGTAGGAGTAACAGGGACAACGACAACAGTTTCGATTGCGCATCCTAAAGGTACTTTGACTATCACAAATAACAATCCAGACGCAGGAACTTTTGATGTGATTGTCTCAGGCGTTTCCAGTCCAGATGGTGTTCGTGAAGTGAAATTACCGACCTGGTCTAATGTGGATGGTCAAGACGACATTATCTGGTATACCGCTAAAAAACAAGCTGATGGGACTTATAAGACAACTGTCAAGGTAAGTGATCACAAATATTCAACAGGTCTATATAATGTTCATCTGTATTATATCCAAGGCAATGGTAAAATCGTTGGAGTAGCTGGAACACAAGTAAATGTTTCTTTAGCGAGAGCAAAAGGGAATCTTACCATTCAAAATAATAATCCAGACACAGGAACTTTTGATGTGATTGTTTCAGGTGTTTCTAGCCCTTACGGCGTTCGTGAAGTGAAATTACCGACCTGGTCTAATGTCAATGGTCAGGACGATATTATCTGGTACACTGCCACTAGACAGGCCAATGGAACTTACAAAACAACTGTCAAAGCGAGTGACCATAAAAGAAGCACAGGTTTGTACCATATTCATCTTTACTACATCCAAGGAAATGGTAAACTCGTTGGGATTGGTGGCACAACGACAGAAGTTTCAATTGCACGTCCAAAAGGTACATTAACAATTCAAAATAAAGATGCCAATAAAGGTACTTTTGAAGTAATTGTTTCCAACGTTTCTAATCCAGATGGTGTCCGTGAAGTGAAATTACCGACCTGGTCTAATGTCAACGGTCAGGACGATATTATCTGGTACACTGCCACTAGACAGACCAATGGAACTTATAAGGCATTCATTAAAGCAAGTGACCATAAGAATTCAACCGGTTTGTACTATATTCATTTGTACTATGTTCAAAACAATGGAACATTGATTGGAGTAGGCGGTACATCAACCAATGTGACAATTCCTGCGGAAAACCTTAAACCAACTGGAAAAATCACGATCCAAAATAATAATCCTAAAACAGGAACATTTGACGTGGTAGTGTCTAATGTTTCCAGCCCTAATGGTGTTCGTGAAGTGAAGCTGCCAACGTGGTCTAGTGTAAATGGTCAAGATGACATCATTTGGTATACTGCTGCAAAACGAGCTGATGGTACCTATAAGATAACTGTCAAAGCGAGTGACCATAAGAACTCAACCGGCGAATACAATGTTCATTTGTATTACATTCAAAACAATGGTAAGCTGGTTGGAGTAGGCGGTACAACAGTACAAGTTTCTAAAACGTTTTATCCGACACCATATTTTTCTCAACGTGATGGTCGTTGGGCAGGACGAACTTATGGTGGCTACACATTTGCTGCAACGGGTTGCGTGCCAACAACGGTTGCTATGGCAATTTCTGGTACTACAGGACAGACTGTTTTACCAACGACTGTGGCAGATTATCTCTATCATTCTACAAATGAATTTAATAAGAGAAGTTACGGAACAACGAGCCACGGAATTGTATTAGCAGCACGGCATTGGGGTCTAAAAACAGAGACTTTAGGGTCAACTGCAGCTGTGCGAGAAGCACTTGCTATGGGACACCATGTGCTTGGTGCAGTAGGAACCAGTGTATTTGCAAATTATCCTGTTACACATGAACTGGTCATGAAAGGCTATAACAACGGAATGACTTATGTAATGGATCCGTATAATGCTAATAATAATGGCTATTATTCAGTAGATTATTTATTTAGAGTACGGAGTTTGGATCCAACTGACAATACAGAAGGATCTCCGTTCATGACAATTAGATTGTAATGTTGTGTCTGCTCTGTGAGAACGAAGTTTCTGCCATTTTATCGGTTTAGTAATGAAAGGCTGAAACTACGAACTAAAAATTTTAAATGTTTAGTTCTGTCTTATTCTCTTTTTGATGAAAAGTAAGAAGCTCTATGATTTCTAAGGTTATTCCTATAGAAATCATAGAGCTTACTTGTTTTTGTTCGAATTTGTTTACTATTATTTTCCCAAACAAAATTGGCTGAAAAGTTGGCTAATGAGTTCATCAGGAGCGGCGTCACCTGTTATTTCACCAAGGATTTCCCAGGTCCGAGTCAGATCTACTTGCACTAAGTCAACAGGCATTCCTAAATCCAGTCCTTCATTGACAGATTGGAGACTTTCAACAGCTTTTTCAATTAGAGAAATATGACGAGCGTTAGAGAGATAAGTAGCATCTTGTTCTACAATACCTGCATTTTCAAAGAAAAGTTGGTTGATTCGTTCTTCGATTTTATCAATATTTTGATTTTGGAGAACAGAAATCTTGATAAAGTCATCGGGAAGCTGGTCAACTTCAATCTTTTCTTCTAAGTCGGTTTTATTGAGCAGCAAGATACGATTGGTGTCTTGACTGATTTCTAACAGTTTGCGGTCTTGTTCTGTCAATGGCTCGCTTGCATTTAGCACAAGAAGCACAAGGTCAGCGTCTTGGAGCGCTTTTTTAGAACGTTCTACTCCGATTTGTTCGACAATATCATCTGTATCACGAATACCCGCAGTATCAATCAACTTGAGTGGCACTCCGTTGATGTTGACATATTCTTCAATGACATCGCGAGTGGTTCCAGCAATGTCCGTTACAATAGCCTTATCTTCACGGAGCAAGTTGTTAAGGAGACTAGATTTTCCGACATTAGGGCGACCAATAATAGCAGTCGAAATTCCTTCGCGTAGAATCTTACCGCGGCGAGCTGTTTTTAAAAGTTGGGTCAGCAGTTTTTCAAATTCAGCTGTTTTTTCACGCAACAGTTTGGTAGTCATTTCCTCAACATCGTCGTATTCTGGATAGTCAATATTGACCTCGACTTGAGCTAGTGTGTTAAGAATTTCCTGACGTGTATTATTGATGAGGTCGGACAGAGAACCGTCCAGTTGCTTGACGGCGATATTCATGGCTTTGTCCGTTTTTGCTCGAATAATGTCCATAATAGCCTCTGCTTGCGTCAAATCCACGCGTCCATTGAGAAAGGCGCGCTTAGTAAATTCACCAGGTTCCGCCATTCTAGCACCTTCTCGAATAGCTAATTGGAGGATTTCGTTGGTCACAGCAATTCCTCCGTGAGTGTTAATCTCAATCACGTCTTCGCGCGTGAAGGTTTTAGGAGAACGCATAGCTCCAACCATAACTTCATCTAAAATTTCGTTTTTTTCTGGGTCAATAATATGCCCATAATTTAGTGTGTGACTGGCAACGGTACTCAAATCTTTTCCTTTAAAGATTTTTTGAGCAATGGCAAAGCTGTCCGTCCCGCTCAGTCTAACAATGCCGATAGCTCCTTCACCAAGAGGAGTGGAAATGGCAGCAATCGTATCAAATTCTTTGGTTATCATCAATTTAATCCTTATAATGTGTTTATGCAATCTATATTCATTGTAACGCAAAACAAGGTTCGTCGCAAGATTTTTACATGCTGTTTTTGTTCAAATAAATTCATCATCTCTCTTTAATACAATAAAATAAATTTTAAGAAAGATTCAATCATCATTCGGTTATTCGTTTGATATATCAAATTAAAGCGGAGAAAATCTGGAATTTTTGGTGTTTTATAATCAAGAAAAATAGAATATTCGGATTTTAGAATGTTTGTAAAAAAGGGATCATTTAAAAAGAAAGTGGTTTCATTTTTGGGGTGCTAAAGTTGGCAAATCATGGTATACTAGAAGCAGATTGAATAAAGGAGCAAAAATGGAGAACCTCAAAAAAATGGCAGGAATCAAAGCTGCAGAATATGTGAAAGACGGTATGGTAGTTGGTTTAGGAACGGGTTCGACTGCCTATTATTTTGTGGAAGAAGTTGGACGGCGTATCAAGGAAGAAGGACTGAAAATAACAGCAGTTACAACTTCAAGCACAACGAGTGAACAAGCTCGGCGTTTAGGTATTCCTTTGAAATCAATTGATGAAGTAGATGAAGTAGACGTGACCGTTGACGGAGCTGATGAGGTGGATACTAACTTCAACGGTATCAAAGGCGGTGGCGGCGCTCTGCTTATGGAAAAAGTTGTTGCAACTCCAACCAAAACCTACATTTGGGTAGTTGATGAAAGTAAAATGGTTGGTAAACTAGGTGCTTTCAAATTACCGGTAGAAGTCGTACAATACGGAGCAGAACAGCTTTTCCGTCGTTTTGAACATGCAGGCTATAAACCGTTATTTCGTGAAAAAAATGGGCAGCGCTATGTCACGGATATGCAGAATTTCATTATTGATCTTGACTTAGGCGTGATTGAAAATCCAGTCGAATTTGGGCAAAAGCTAGATCATGTAGTTGGCGTTGTGGAACATGGACTCTTTAATCAAATGGTGGATATGGTCATTGTTGCTGGAAGAAATGGCGTGCAAATTTTAAAATCAACCAAATCAAAAGGAGAGTAGAATTTTATGTCACATACAATTATATTCATGTCATTGTCATGGATTCAGTCCGAATTGGTACTGCATTAAGTGCTGTTCAAAAAGAACAGGAAAGATTAGAATATGCTCTTAAGAGTGGAGCGTAATTGTGTCATTCAATATTTTTCGAGTGAAAATTAAAAAAGATATAAAAGGATAAAGATATGAATTTAATGGATAAAGTTAACGAAACAGCACAGTTTTTAAAAGACAAAGGAATGACCGCACCAGGATTTGGTTTGATTCTCGGTTCTGGTTTGGGAGAATTAGCTGGTGAGATTGAAAATGCTGTCAGCATTGACTATGCAGGCATTCCAAATTGGGGTCGCTCAACAGTGGTGGGGCATGCTGGTAAATTGGTTTATGGCGACTTAGCAGGTCGGAAAGTACTGGCTTTGCAAGGACGTTTTCATTTTTACGAAGGAAATCCAATGGAAGTAGTGACTTTCCCTGTCCGTGTAATGAAAGCGCTAGGCTGTGAAGGTGTCATTGTTACCAATGCCGCTGGAGGGATTGGATATGGTCCAGGGACGTTAATGGCTATTTCAGACCATATCAATCTGACGGGGCAAAATCCTTTGATTGGAGCGAATTTGGATGAATTTGGTCCACGCTTTCCAGATATGTCTGATGCTTATACAAAAGCTTACCGTGAAAAAGCCCACACCGTAGCAGAAAAATTAGGCATTGAATTGAAAGAAGGAGTTTATCTGGGTGTGACTGGTCCAACTTATGAAACACCAGCTGAAATCCGTGCTTTCCAAACATTAGGTGCAAGTGCTGTTGGTATGTCAACTGTTCCGGAAGTAATTGTGGCAGCGCACTCAGGCTTGAAAGTATTGGGAATTTCAGCTATTACAAACTTTGCAGCTGGTTTTCAAAGCGAGCTAAACCACGAAGAAGTCGTAGAAGTGACAGAACGTATCAAGGAAAACTTTAAAGGACTTGTAAAAGCAATCCTTGCAGAACTATAAAAAACATAAATGTAAAAAGAGTCGAAGATTGAGCTTACAATCACATCTCTTTCTGAACTCAACTAAAAACGAAAGGAATAAAACCCACACGCAATCCTTTCTGAGATGAATAAGCTCCTAAGAAAAGTTTTTTAGCGCTTGTACTTTTCAGTTTGGTTTTTGACGGGCTTGGTATCTTACTTATGTCAATCCATATTGCAGCAAAACAAGGCGAAATTGCCGATAAAATTTTACTACCTGGAGACCCACTCCGTGCCAAATTCATTGCCGAAAACTTCTTAGAGGACGCTATATGCTTCAATGAAGTTCGCAACATGTTTGGCTATACAGGGACTTATAAGGGGCATCGTGTTAGTGTTATGGGAACTGGAATGGGAATTCCGTCTATTTCTATCTATGCACATGAGTTGATTGTTAACTACGGCGTGAAACGTTTAATTCGTGTAGGAACGGCTGGTTCGTTGAATAAAGACGTTCATGTACGTGAATTGGTATTAGCGCAAGCAGCAGCGACAAATTCAAATATCATTCGTAATGATTGGCCTCAATATGACTTTCCGCAAATTGCAAGTTTTCGTCTTTTAGATAAGGCTTATCACCTTGCCAAGAATTTTGGTATGACAACGCATGTTGGAAGTGTCTTATCATCAGATGTTTTCTACTCAAACTACGGTGAAAAAAATATTGAACTTGGTAAAATGGGAGTTTTGGCTGTGGAAATGGAAGCGGCAGCTCTTTACTATCTAGCTGCTCAATATAATGTCGAAGCTCTTGGCATTATGACTATTTCAGATAGCTTGGTGAATCCAGACGAAGATACAACGGCAGAAGAACGTCAAACGACTTTCACAGATATGATGAAAGTCGGTTTAGAAACGCTTATTTCAGAATCATGATTGAAAATTTAGACGTCAAAGAAGAGATAATTTACGCTATTTCTCGCTATGATTATGCTCATGCTTATAAATTAGCTCAAAGGCTGAATGGTGCAGACTCAAAGTTAGTTGAACTTTTGTATATCATGGCAGAGCGGAGAGAGTTGAATATTCGCCCTGCTATGGAATATCAGTTGAAAATTAGAAATGATTTTCAACTTTTTTGTCATGCTTCTGAGGAAGATGAACAATTAGCAAACTACCTATATGACTTAGAAGCAAAGCTTAAAAACGAACAGGTGATCGATTTTATTCGTGCTGTTAGTCCGGCGATTTATCGGATTTTTATGCGTTTGATTAAGCAAGAAATTCCTGATATTGAATCCTATATTCATAATTCTAGAGAAGCGAGTTACGATCGTTGGAATTTTGAAAAGATGAAAAATACTGATCATCCTATTTTGAGTACTTTCCATGCTGAAAGTACAGTTCATTCTTCTAGTCTGGCTAGCTTGATTTTACTGTTGGATTTACCAGAGCAAGTTAAAATCATGGTCAAAGAACTGCGAAAGTTGGAGAAATCCGTTCGGAACCCATTAGCGCATTTGATTAAACATTTTGACGAAGAAGAATTGCATTCCACTACAGGTTTTTCTTCTCAATTTTTTATGGAAATATTGATTTTGTTGGCGCAAGCAACAGGCATTACTTATGACGAAGAGCAGTTTTACTTTGATCGGGTTAATCAAGTCATCAAAATATTGCTAAATTAAGTGTTTTGTTTCATTATAAAATCCCATACAGTTCATTTTACTTGTATGGGATTTTTGGTTATTTAGAAGAAGAGCTGGATTCTTCTGTTGATGAGGAGGAACCGCTACTTGTTGATTCAAATTGTTCAGGGTGAAGAGCACGATAGCTTGGGGAATTAAACAGATCAACAGTTGAATTACCACCTCGTTTGCTATAAAGGCTTGTAGATTCATCACCTTTTTTCTTTTCAATAGATAATAATGATTTAAGTGAGTTGGTATAAGAATAGTCCTTAGGATTCACTTTCCCTAAATCATTTCCAGTATAGAAGCGAAGCAAGTCTCCGGTTTGAATCAGGTCACTCATTTTCAACTGCTCATTGGTTGTATTGCGGATTTTTTCCAATTCTGCCTTAGTTGTTTCATCTGGATTGGTAATTTCTTCTCCTGTTTCTGTGTAGTAAGTACGTCCACTGTAGCTAGTATACTTAGGAGTTACAAAATAGTTTGATGAACGAAAGGCAACGGTTTGTTGATGTTTTGGAGAGAGTAAATCTTGTCCGACTTGTAGGTATTGTTTAGAATCAATACCGAGCAAATGTTCTAAAGTAGGCAAGAGGTCAACTTGTCCGCCATAGGTATTAACGACTTTTCCTTTTGTCATGCCAGGAATAACAACCATATAAGGAACTCTTTGGAGCATAGCATTGTCATAGCTAGACCAAGTTTCAGAATTTTTGCCTAGTAATGGCGCCAGCGAAGGATTCCGTGAATTAGAGATACCGTAGTGGTCACCATAAAGAACGATGATTGAATTCTCATAAAGACCAGACGCTTTTAAGTAGTCAAAGAATGATTTAACGGCAGAATCTAGATAATTGGCCGTTGCAAAATAACCATTGATTGTTTCATCCTTGGTTGAAGCAAGTGGAAAACCAATCTCGTCTCCAATCAAGCTAGTTGTATAAGGATAGTGATTAGAAACGGTGATGTATTTTGCATAAAATGGTTGTTGTAAATGTTCAAGATATTTAATAGAATCTTTGAACATAATCTTATCATTCAGACCATATTGGAATGAATTCGTTTTGTCTTGCTTAGAAAAGTAAGAAGAATCGAAGAAATAGTTATATCCCCATTGTTTGTAGGTGGTATTTCGATTCCAGAAACTACCAGCATTTCCGTGGAAAACGGCACTAGAATTATAACCATTTTTTGAGAAAATGTACGGAGCAGCTTGCTGCGTGTTTGTTCCACCATAGTTTACCATAAAGGAGCCCTGATTGAGACCGAACAAACCAGTTTCTAACATCGTTTCTGCATCAGATGTTTTTCCAGCTTTTACTTGATTAAAGATATTAGAAAAAGCAAACGTTGAGTTTGAATGATAAAGAGAATTGAGGAATGGAGTTACTTCGTATTCTTTGCCCTCAGACTTTAATTTATAATCAATCAGGAATTGTTGGAAACTTTCTAAATGAAGATAGATGACATTTCTACCTTTAGCAATTCCGTAATACTCTTTATTTGGCTCGGCATAGTGTGACTTGACGTATTCTTCAACTGGTTTCAAATCTTCAGCACTTGCTTTGGAGCGTTCTTTGTTGGCGCTATATGTCTGATTAGCACTATAGCCAAGAAAAGCTGGCAAGCCTAAAGCGCGGACAACATAATAATTAGAGAAGCCGCGTGTCAATAACTCTGGACGGTCAACTTCTGCTAAAAAGAGATTGGCTGAAAAAAGCATACTGGACAGAGCAGTAATTGCAAAGCTAGCTCGCTTGTTGAATGGCCGATCGTCTAAACGGATCCATTTTTTATAAAAAAGAAAACCTAAGATTGGAAAATCAATGATGTAAATAAAATCTCCAGGTCGGAATAATTCGAGCGCAGCCTCTCCTAGACCAGCTGAGACGCTACTTGAAGCGAGCATGGTATTGACAGTAACAAAATCACTAAACTCGCGATAATAGATAGAGTTTGAAATGAGCCAGACAAATAATAAAATGTAAAGCGCAACTGCTAGAATATAGAAAACTTTGGTGCGCTTAATATAAAGTGCTAGTCCAATCAACAGTAATCCCAATGGAAGGGGATTGAAAATCGCGAGAAAGACTTGATAGGCACCCTGAATATCAAGATTAAAGTCAACAGAATAAGCCCACATGGTTTTCAGCCAATAAAGGGCCAGCAAGGTCAAGACAAAACCTAGTCTTGTACTCACGAAGTTGAGTATCTTCCTAGTCATAGTTTTCACAAATATATACTTCCTTGTCTTATTTCCTAAAATTTTCACTACTAAGTATAACATATTTTTGATTTAAGTTGGTAATTTAAAATGTTGCATTTTCTTTTGCTAGATAAAAAATAGAGAAAGGATTTTTATCCATTGAGAATAAATAGAATTTTTACGTATGAACATATTTTTTGCAATCATTTTGTAATAAGTAGTACATTTTTTTGAGAAAATTCATAACATTTGATATAATAGAGCTTATGAAACAGCTTACGATTCCTTCTTATACTGAAGAAAACATAAAAAAAGGACGATTTGTTTTAGAAAAACAAGATTTTCCTTCACTTTCTTTTCATCATCAAGTTGTAGAATTGGTAAATGCAAAAGGAAATTTTGTAGGCATCGCATACTTATCAGCGCAAAACAAGGGTATCGGCTGGTTTATCTCACATAAGAAAGTAGTTTTTGATGTCTCGTTTTTCTGTCAGTTATTTCGGTGTGCGAAAGAAAAGCGACAAGTTTATCAACAATCAAAAGAGACAACAGCTTACCGCCTTTTTAATCAAGAAGGAGATGGTTTTGGTGGGTTGACAATAGATTTGTATCAAGAATATGCTGTTTTTTCTTGGTATAATCTCTTTGTTTACGAGATTAAAGATACTATTGTTCAAGCATTTCAGCAGGTTTTTCCAGAAGTTACAGGAGCGTATGAGAAAATTCGTTTCAAGGGTTTGAATGTTGAATCTACTCATTTATACGGGCAAGAAGCGCCAGCATTTTTCCCAATTTTGGAAAATGGCGTTCGTTATAAAGTATTTCTAAATGATGGATTGATGACAGGAATTTTCCTTGATCAGCATGAGGTGCGTGGTAGCTTGGTAGACGGTCTAGCAGCTGGTAAGTCGCTGTTAAATATGTTTTCCTACACGGCAGCTTTTTCGGTTGCGGCAGCGATGGGAGGAGCCAGTCAGACAACCTCCGTTGATTTGGCAAAACGAAGTCGTGAGTTATCTGAAGCGCATTTTAGAGAGAATAATCTTGACTTAAGCAACCATACATTTTTTGTGATGGATGTGTTTGACTACTTTAAATATGCAAAGCGACATGGTCTGACCTATGATGTGATTGTTTTAGACCCGCCGAGTTTTGCAAGAAATAAAAAACAAACTTTTTCAGTGGCGAAGGATTATCATAAGTTAATTGCTCAGTCTTTAGAAATTTTAAATCCCCAAGGGATTATCATTGCTAGTACAAATGCTGCGAATGTTTCACGTACTAAGTTTAAAAAAGAAATTGAAAAAGGTTTTGCAGGAATGAAGCACCGTTATCTGAAAGAATACGGTTTACCAGCAGATTTTACTTATAATAAAAAAGATGAAAGAAGTAATTACCTCAAGGTATTTACCATTAAGGTGAACAAATGAAATTAGTCGTATCAGTGATGCCGAAAAATTTAGAGGAAGCGCAGAATATTGATAGCTCGCGTTATGATGACGCGGACATTATTGAATGGCGTGCTGATTTTTTAGCAAAAGATGAGGTTTTGACTGTTGCACCTGCTATTTTTGAAAAATTTGCTGGTCGTGAATTGATTTTCACTTTGAGAACAATTGACGAAGGTGGAAATATTGAATTGACGGATGATGAATATATTTCTACTATCAAGGAAATTTCAACGATTTATCAGCCGGATTATATTGATTTTGAATATTTTTCTCACAAAAATAGATTTGAGGAAATGTTGGATTTTCCAAATCTTGTTTTGAGCTATCACAATTTTGAAGAAACGCCTGAAAATATGATGGAAATTTTATCTGAATTGACAAGCCTGACTCCAAAAGTAGTGAAAATTTCTGTTATGGCGCGCAGCGAGCAAGATGTATTGGACTTGATGAACTATACGCGTGGTTTTAAAACTTTAAATCCCAATCAAGATTTTGTGACGATTTCTATGGGACAAATTGGAAAAATTTCACGAATAACAGCAGATTTGACAGGCTCAAGCTGGTCGTTTGCAAGCTTGGATGAATCCAGTGCACCAGGTCAAATTTCTCTTGCCAGTATGAAACAAATTCAGGAGATTTTGAATGAAAATTGACGGCTATACTCGTTTAGCGGCAGTTGTCGCCAATCCAATCAAGCACAGTATTTCTCCTTTTATCCATAATGCAGCATTTGAGCAAACGGGTGTTAATGGTGTTTATGTGGCTTGGGAAATCTCACAGGATGACTTGAAAGCAACTGTTGAAAACATTCGCCGCTATAATATGTTTGGAATCAATTTGTCCATGCCTTATAAACAGGCTGTGATTCCTTTTTTAGATGAAGTGACACCTGCTGCGCAGATGATTGGAGCGGTGAATACTGTCGTGAATCAAAATGGAAAATTGATTGGTTATAACACAGATGGCAAGGGATTTTTTATGAGCTTGCCTTCTTTTGTCATTAAAGGCAAAAAAATGGTCATGCTTGGAGCTGGTGGAGCTGCGACAGCGATTATTGTGCAGGCAGCTCTAGATGGTGCTGAGGAGATTTTTGTGTTTACGCGCCAGTCCTCTTTTGAACGCGTTTCACAGAAAATGAAGGAAATTCAGCAGAAGACTGCAACGAAGATTTGGGTATTACCATTAGAAAATCAAGAATTATTGCAAGAAAAAATTAATGTTTCCGCTTTATTGGTCAATGGGACCAGTTTAGGCATGGACGGTAAGGCTTTACCGATACCAAGCAGTATTCGTTTACCACATTCACTTCTTGTGGTAGATGTGATTTACCAGCCGTTTGAAACCCCATTTTTAAAATGGGCAAAGGGACAAGAAGTTGAAGTAGTGAATGGCTTGGGAATGTTGCTGTATCAAGCAGCAGAAGCATTCAAATTGTGGACAGGAAAAGAAATGCCAACGAAAGAAATTTGGCAGACATTGGAAAAAAAGTACAAATAAGGAGTTGCCTATGAAATTAAATGTGAATATCCCCAATCATCCTTACGATATTGTCATTGAAAAAGGGACTTTAGCTAAAGCTGGAGAATGGTTGGCAAGTTTATGGTCAGCTCAAAAGGTCGTTGTCATCACAGATAATCATGTGGCAAGTCTGTATGCTGAAACAGTTAAACGCAGCTTAGAAGTTGCTGGCTTTGAAGTGTTTGTATTTGATTTTCTGGAAGGGGAAGCTAGTAAAAATTTAACAACGGTCAATAAAGTTTATGAATTTCTCGCTAAAGTAGGGATGACCCGCAGTGATGGTATTGTTGCCTTGGGTGGCGGTGTGGTCGGTGATTTGGCTGGCTTTTCAGCTTCAACTTATATGCGAGGCATTCATTTTGTACAGATACCGACGAGTTTGACGGCTCAGGTAGATTCTTCGATTGGTGGGAAAACAGGAGTCAATACGCCGTGGGCTAAGAACATGGTGGGTACTTTTACTCAGCCGGACGGAGTTCTGATTGACCCAGATGTTTTAAAAACTTTAGGACAACGTGAATTGATTGAAGGCATGGGAGAGGTCATCAAGTATGGTTTGATTGAGGACGTGGAGCTATGGCAGGAACTGTCTGACATGGATGGTAGTCCAGAATCCATTTTGGAGCACGCAGAAAGTATCATCTATCATTCTTGTAATGTCAAACGAAAGCTAGTAGTGGAAGACGAGCTTGACAATGGTGTGCGCCTTTATCTAAATTTTGGACATACTATTGGTCATGCAGTGGAGGCAACTGCTGGTTATGGCAAAGTCATGCACGGAGAAGCTGTGGCTATTGGAATGGTTCAGGTAGCGCGTGTAGCAGAAAAAAAGGGGCTGATGCCTAAAGGAATTACCACAGATATTGAAAAAATGTGCTGTAAGTTTGGTCTTCCGACCGATTATCAACCTTGGCGACAAGAAGAGCTCTATCATGCCTTACTTCATGATAAGAAAGCTCGTGGAAAGACAATCAAATTAGTCATTGTTCCAGAATTAGGCGGGACTGCCATTCATCAGATTCCTTTAGAAGAGATGAAAGATTATTTAGAAAAGTAAGTGCTAAATAGCAACAACAGATGAGGTAATTAAATGAGATATTTAACTGCTGGGGAGTCACATGGACCGCGTTTGACAGCTATCATTGAAGGAGTGCCAGCTGGGCTTCCTTTGACAGCTGACTATATCAATGCAGAGTTGAAACGCCGTCAGGGCGGATATGGTCGTGGAGCTCGTATGAAAATAGAGAGTGACAAAGTGGAAATTACTTCTGGTGTTCGGCATGGGCGAACCATGGGGGGACCGATTACACTCAATGTGACCAATCTAGATCATCAAAAATGGTTGGACATCATGAATGTAGCAGATGTGGAGGACAAGAAAAAAGAGCTGCGCAAGATTACTAAACCTCGTCCGGGTCATGCAGATTTGGTCGGAGGTATGAAATATCGTTTTGATGATCTGCGTAATTCATTGGAGCGCTCTTCTGCGCGTGAAACTACCATGCGGGTGGCGGTGGGAGCAGTTGCTAAGCGTCTCTTAGAAGAAATCGGAGTTGAGGTGGCTAGTCATGTCGTGACTTTCGGTGGCATTGACATTGAGATACCTGAAAATCTGACCATTTCTGAAATCAAGAAACGCGCTCGTCGGTCAGAAGTTTCGATTGTCAATTCAGAGCAAGAAGAAGAAATCAAAGCCTATATTGATCAGATAAAGAAAGATGGCGACACGATTGGTGGAATTGTTGAAACCATTGTCGGTGGTGTGCCAGTCGGGCTTGGTTCCTATGTTCAATGGGATAGAAAACTAGATGCTAAAATTGCTCAAGGAGTGGTTTCTATCAATGCATTTAAAGGTGTGGAATTTGGAGTTGGTTTTGAAGCAGGGCGGCTTAAAGGCAGTCAAGTGATGGATGAAATAATCTGGTCTAAAGAGGATGGATTTACTCGTCGCACTAACAATTTAGGCGGTTTCGAGGGCGGTATGACCAACGGAGAACCTATTGTAGTGCGCGGAGTGATGAAGCCGATTCCAACTCTCTACAAGCCACTTATGAGCGTTGATATTGAGACACATGAGCCTTATAAGGCAACGGTGGAGCGAAGCGATCCGACAGCTCTTCCAGCTGCTGGTGTTGTTATGGAAGCTGTTGTTGCAACAGTGCTTGCAACTGAGGTTTTGGAGAAATTCTCTTCGGATAATCTGGAAGAATTAAAAGAAGCCGTTCAACAATACCTCAATTATGTGAAAGGATTTTAATGCTCACCTATATTTTTACAATGACTTTGGTCGGAATTTTTGCAGGAATTCTGGGAGCTTTGCTAGGACTTGGAGGTGGAATTGTTATTACGCCTGTGCTGACTCTTTTATTTGGGGTGGACATCAAGTATGCAGTCGGAGCTTCTATTATTGCGGTTTTAGCAACTAGTTCAGGTTCTGCGATTGCCTATCTCAAAGATGACATGCTCAATCTGCGCATTGCCATGTTTTTGGAAATTTTCACAACTTTAGGAGCTTTTGTAGGCGCTATGTTATCAGTAATAACAGATTCACAAGTCCTTTTCTTACTTTATGGCGCTCTCATGCTCTTTCAAGCATTTAATATGTACCAGAAGATTCATGACAAAAAGGACAATCAGAGTGTGAGTCACAATGATGCTATCGCAGAGAAATTAAATCTCGGTGGTGAATATTTTGACAAAGGTCTCAATCAAACAATCAAGTACCAAGTGACCAATGTCCCTGGTGGCTCTGTTGTCATGTTTTTTGCTGGTGTTATGTCGGCGCTTTTAGGAATTGGTGCGGGTGCTTTCAAAGTATTGGCCATGGATACTGTTATGAAAATGCCCTTAAAAGCTAGTTCAGCGACTTCTAACTTTATGATGGGAGTGACAGGAACGGCTTCAGCTATCTTTTATCTTTTTGTAGGGCAAATCAATCCGGTATTGGTTACGCCAATCGCCTTAGGTGTTTTAGCAGGTTCTTTCATCGGAAGCCGCATCATGCCTTATGTGCCTGTAAAAGTATTGCGCTGGATTTTTCTAGTCGCTTTATTAGCTTTGGGTGTGCAGATGTTTATACGAGGTATGCAATGACAGATAAAATGCAAGAAGAAAAAGAGCGGCTAGATTTGGTCATGGGAAAAATTCTTCGCATAGGGATTTTTCTCTCCATTCTTTTTATGTTTATTGGCTTGGTTCTTTACCTTTTTAGTGGTCAGCAGGTCATTTCTTTAAAGAATTTGGAACAGTTTAATCCAGTTGCCTATGTGAAGAGCCATTCCATTTTTGATGCAGTGACGTTTATGTTACTAGGGGCTTTTATGCTTATTTTGACACCGATTTTTCGAGTGATTTCAACTTTTATCATTTTTGTCAAAACAAAAGATAAAATGTATACGATTTTCACAGCGATTGTTATGGTTATTATTTTAGTATCAATTATTTTGGGATTCATTGTTGAGCCAAAGTAAGGAGTTAAGCATGGTAAAGAAAGTTATTTATATTGCGGGTCTTGGTTTGATTGGTTCATCAATCGCGCTTGGAATTCGACGTGATCATCCAGACTATACTATATTAGGTTACAATCGTGGAAAAGAATCTCGAAAAATTGCCCTTGAAAAAGGCATGGTAGATCAAGTGACCGACCAGTTTGCTGAATTTGCTCCTCTGGCAGATGTGATTATTCTTGCTGTCCCTATCAAGCAAACCATTGAGTTTATCAGGCAATTAGCAACTCTAGATTTGAAAAAAGATGTGATTATCTCAGATGCAGGTTCTACCAAAGCTGAAATTGTAACTGCCGCTGAAGAATCTCTAAAGGAAAAAAATATTCGATTTGTAGGTGCTCATCCGATGGCTGGTAGTCATAAGTCAGGTGCTAGTGCAGCAGATATAAATCTCTTTGAAAACGCCTATTATATTTTTACTCCGTCTCATTTGACGAAAGAAGGCACGATAGCAGAAATGAAGAATCTCTTATCTGGTCTGCATGCTCGCTTTATCGAGATTGATGCCAAAGAGCATGACCGGGTCACCAGCCAGATTAGTCATTTTCCGCATATTCTCGCTTCTAGTCTTATGGATCAAGCCGCTGCCTATATTCAACAGCACGAAATGACGCAGTATTTCGCTGCTGGGGGATTTCGTGATATGACACGGATTGCAGAAAGTGAACCGAGCATGTGGACTTCGATTTTATTGACAAATCCAGATGCCATTTTAGAGAGGATTGAAGATTTTAAGAAGCGATTGGATACTATTTCACTTGCTATTCAGAATAAAAATGAAGATGTGATTTGGAATTTCTTTCAGCATGGTCGCCAAGTGCGAAAAGCTATGGAAATTCATAAACGAGCAGGTGTGGATAGCTTTTATGACATTTTCATCAATGTTCCCGATGAAGAAGATGCTGTTTTAGGAGTGTTGGAACTTCTAAGGGGAACATCCATTGTCAATATTCACATTAACGAAGAAAATCGCGAAGATATTAACGGAATTTTGCAAATTACCTTTAAAAATCGCGAAGATTTGGAAAAATCTGCTAAAATAATAAGAGAAAAGACACACTATCAAGTCTTTTTAGACTAAGGAGGAAAACTATGTCAAATATTTATGATTTAGCGAATGAATTAAGCCGTACTCTACGTGACCTTCCTGAGTACAAAGCCGTTGTCGAAAGCAAAAAAGCAGTAGATGCTGATAGTGAAGCAAAGAACCTTTTAAAGGACTATCTAGCTTTCCAACAAGAACTGCAAGCTATGGCGCAATCAGGTCAAATGCCAACGCAAGAAGTGCAAGACAAGATGAAGTCGTTTGGGGATAAGATTCAAGGCAATCCTGCCCTGACTGAATTTTTCAATAAACAACAACAATTATCTATTTACTTGTCTGATATTGAACGCATCATTTTTGATCCAGTTCAAGAACTGTTGAAATAAGGTTATGATTCAAGCTGGTGCAAAATTAGCCCAGCTTTTTATGTGCATGAAATCCATAGGAGAAGAAAGGATTCAACAAATTAGCGAGAATTTTCTGAATATTTCCACTAAATACTTGTTTTTTACTAATTTCTGAGTATAATGAAATGTATCAACTAGACAGATTTTCAGTTTAATGGTGAAGCTGAACGGTGTATTTTATGGAGGTGCTTTATGTCACGTAAAATTGCGATTATTGGTATGGGAAATGTTGGTGCCGCAGTCGCGCATGGTCTGATTGCGCAAGGAGCCTTTGATGATTATGTGTTGATTGATAAAAATGAAGCAAAAGTCAAAGCAGATGCACTTGACTTTCAGGATGCCGCAGCCAATTTGAATCATCACGCAAATATTATTGTTAATGATTATCAGGCATTGGCAGACGCGGATGTGGTGGTGTCGGCACTGGGCAATATCAAATTACAAGATAACCCCAACGCCGATCGATTTGCTGAATTACCCTTTACATCCAAGGAAGTTCCTTTTGTCGCTGGACAATTGAAAAAAGTTGGATTTACAGGGATTATCATTGTTATTAGTAATCCAGTAGATGTCATTACTAGTCTTTATCAACACTATACTGGTCTGCCTAAAGAGCGTGTTATTGGAACGGGAACGCTACTGGACACAGCTCGTATGAAACGTGCAGTTGGTGTTCGCTTTGGTGTCGATCCTCGAAGCGTTTATGGCTACAATCTTGGAGAACATGGGAATTCTCAATTTACAGCTTGGAGCCAAGTACGGATAAAAGGGCAACCGATTTCTATATTTGCTTCGGTCGAGGAGTTGGATGAAATTGCTCTAGAAGCCCTTAAAGGAGGGCATACCGTCTTTTATGGCAAAAAATACACATCTTATGGTATTGCGAGCGCAGCTATCCGTTTAGCAGTAGCCCTTGTATCGGATTCGCATGAAGAATTGCCAGTATCAAATTATTATCAGACATTAGACACCTACCTGAGTTATCCAGCGATTGTAGGACGTGAGGGAATTCTTGAGCAAGTCAAACTTAGTTTAACGGAAAAAGAGGAAGAAAAATTAGCGTATTCTGCACAATTCATCAAGCAAAAATTTGCAGAAAGTTTATAATTTTAAGAGGGTGAGGAAAAGTTGAATTCAACGAAATGAAGCCTTTTCCCCGCTCTCTTTTGTTTCCCTCCTCTTTTTATGGTACAATATGTAAAAAGAATCAGGTATGAGGTTTTCTATGCAGTTACGTACAAATGCAAAGGGGTTAGCTGGGTGCATTCGTGTGCCAGGTGATAAGTCTATTAGTCATCGATCGATTATGTTTGGTAGTTTGGCCAAGGGAGTGACAACGGTTCACGATATTTTGCGTGGTGAAGACGTCTTATCCACCATGCAAGTTTTTCGTGATTTAGGTGTTCAAATTGAAGATGACGGCAATGTAGTAACGATTAATGGAGTGGGTTTTGCTGGTCTTCAAGCGCCGACAAACAAACTGAATATGGGAAATTCTGGAACCTCCATTCGCTTGATTTCAGGTGTATTAGCTGGGCAAGATTTTGCGGTGGAAATGTTTGGCGATGATAGTTTATCTAAACGTCCTATGGATCGCATAACGGTTCCTCTTCGTCAAATGGGGGTGCAAATCGCTGGACGAACCAATCGTGATTTGCCGCCGCTCACCATTCATGGGAATAAGAACTTACAGCCCATTCATTACACCTTGCCTGTAGCGTCTGCTCAGGTTAAATCTGCTTTGATATTTGCGGCTTTACAAGCTCAGGGCGAGTCTGTCATTGTGGAAAAAGAAATGACCCGCAATCATACAGAAGATATGATTAAACAATTTGGCGGTCAGATTTCTGTCAATGGAAAGGAAATCCGCGTTCAAGGCGGACAAGAGTTTACTGGACAGAATGTGCTGGTGCCAGGAGATATTTCTAGTGCGGCTTTCTGGATAGTAGCAGGACTTATCATTCCCAATTCTAAGATTATTTTGGAAAATGTTGGTATCAATGAAACACGGACTGGCATTTTGGATGTTGTCAATGCTATGGGTGGAAATATAAACTTGTCCAATATAGACAGAGTTGCTAAGTCCGCTACCATAACGATAGAGACGTCTGAATTAGTTGGCACAGAAATTGGCGGAGAAATTATCCCACGTTTAATTGATGAATTGCCAATCATTGCACTTCTTGCCACGCAAGCTAAGGGGCAAACGGTGATTCGTGATGCAGAGGAACTAAAAGTAAAAGAAACAGACCGTATCCAAGTTGTGGCAGATGCACTAAATAGCATGGGGGCTGATATTACTCCGACAGAAGACGGCATGATTATCAAAGGGAAAACGTCTCTTCACGGTGCTAAAGTTCATACATTTGGCGACCACCGAATTGGCATGATGACGGCTATTGCAGCTCTTTTGGTAAACGACGGTCAAGTCGAGTTGGAGCGCGCCGAAGCTATCAATACGAGCTATCCAAATTTCTTTGCTGATTTGGAGGACTTACTTCATGGCTAAGATTTTGATTGGTTTCATGGGGGCTGGAAAGTCAACGATTGCTAGCTTGCTAGATGAAAATTTTATCGACATGGATGAGCTTTTGTCAGAGAGACTGGAAATACCGATTAAAGAATATTTTGAGCAGTATGGCGAAGTAGCTTTTCGACAAAAAGAAAGTGAATTATTAAAAGAATTGCTACAGTCAGAACAAGTCATCTCAACTGGTGGTGGCATCATCAGCAATGCTCAAAATCGCGAGTTGTTAAAGCAGAACGCTGAAAATATTTATTTAAAAACAGATTTTGAGACACTTTATCAGCGTCTTGAAGAGGATCAAGAACACCAGCGCCCACTTTATTTGAACAATAGCAAAGCTGATTTGAAAAATCTTTTCGATCAACGTCAGGCTTGGTATGAAGAAGTGGCTACAAAAGTTATTGATGTGACTACTTTGACACCAAAACAAATCGTGGAGGTGTTGCAATGAAAATTGGATTTTTAGGTCCGAAAGGGTCTTTTTCTCATCATGTGGCACAAGAAGCATTTCCAGCAGATACGTTAGTGGCTTTTGAAAATATCACAGAAGTTGTCAAAGCCTACGAGACAGGAGAAGTGGATTATTCTGTAGTGCCAGTTGAAAATTCAATTGAAGGAAGCGTTCATGAAACATTGGACTACCTTTTTCATCAGGCAGCCATTCATGCTGTGGCAGAAATCGTCCAGCCAATCAAACAACAATTATTGGCAACGGCAGCTGATAAGCCAGTAGAAAAAATCTTTTCTCATCCGCAGGCAATTGCGCAGGGGAAAAAATATGTTCGCCAGCATTATCCACAAGCTAAAATCGAAATAACAGCTAGCACAGCTTATGCGGCTCGTTTTGTGGCTCAGCATCCAGAAGAAAATTATGCAGCCATTGCGCCAAGGAGTGCAGCTAGTGAATACGGTCTGCAGATTATTGCAGAGAATATTCAAGAAATGGCTGAGAATTTCACCCGTTTTTGGTTGCTGGGACAGTCGATTCCGACTTTGTCATTATATCCTAAGGAAAAGAAAATAACGCTTGCTTTGACTTTGCCAGACAATTTGCCCGGTGCTTTATACAAAGCTCTTGCAACTTTTGCTTGGCGGGGAATTGACTTGACAAAGATTGAAAGTCGCCCGTTGAAGACCGCTTTGGGAGAATATTTTTTCATTGTGGACATCAATAATGAAAAAGAGGATTTAGTGTCATTTGCGATGAAAGAGTTAGAAGCGATTGGCATTACTTATAAAATTTTAGGAAATTATACCGTTTATACTATTTCAGAACAGTAGATTGGAGCAATCATGGGTAAAAAATCAGATAATCTCAGCCACCATGAGCAGTTGAGACTGGACTATCTTTACAAAAATATCCATTATTTAAATGAACGCGAAAAAAAAGAATATCAATATATTCTGAGAAAGCAAGAAGGAGACCAAAGAGTAGAATCAGCTCGTGAATCGAGAGGGACCTTTTCTGACCAACAAGTACCTGAGAATTTTGGTTACACCGAGCAGGGACTCCCTCAATATCCAGAGAGAAGTCGCCGTAATAAACGAGCTAAATCAGAGCACATACCAACTAATGCGGCTGAAAGTGTTGTAGAAAATATACCCAAGCCTAAAAAGGAAAAACGGCATAGAAAAATACGTGTGAAGCGGATTTTAGGTTGGTTGGCTGCATGTTTGATTCTAATTGTCGGGGGGATGCTTTTTATGTTTATAAAGGGGCTAAATACCTCTAAAAGTAATCCAAACGCAAAGGCCGCTCAAACGGAAGTCTTTCACGGCAAGGACACAAAAGACGGTGTGAATATACTTATTTTGGGTACAGATGGACGAATTGGTCAATCTTCTTCTGAAACGCGGACAGATTCGATCATGGTCTTAAATGTTGGTGGAAAAAATAAAAAAATGAAACTCGTCAGTTTCATGAGAGATACGCTCGTGCATATTGATGAAGTCAGCCAAGGTTCTGGTTATGATCAAAAGTTAAATGTAGCATATGCCATTGGAGAGCAAAATAACAATCAAGGCGCTGAATTAGTACGTCAAGTGCTGAAAGACAATTTTGATATTGACATTAAGTATTATGCGTTGGTTGACTTTTCGACCTTTGCGACAGCTATCGATACCCTTTTCCCAAATGGTGTTGAAATGAATGCGAATTTTTCAACTATCAATGGTGAAAAAGTGAGTGAAGTACAGGTGCCGGACGACCTCAATATGAAAGACGGCGTGGTTCCAGAGCAGACGATTAAGGTTGGCAAACAGCGAATGGACGGTCGCACGCTTTTGAATTATGCGCGTTTCCGTAAAGATGATGAAGGAGATTTCGGCCGAACACGTCGCCAACAAGAGGTGATGAGCGCGATTATTCAGCAAGTAAAAGACCCAACGAAGCTCTTTACAGGCTCTGAAGCGCTTGGCAAAGTATTTGCTTTAACTTCGACCAACGTTCCGTATAGTTTTTTACTAACGCACGGCTTGTCTTCTCTTACCAATGCTCGTAATGGTGTTGAAAAGGTGACCATTCCTGAAAATGGAGATTGGATAGATGCTTATGATATGTATGGCGGTCAAGGACTGTTAGTTGATTTTGAAGCCTATAAAGAAAAATTGGCACAACTTGGACTCAGATAAATGATAGAATAGAAAGTGATGATTCTGTCGCTTTCTTTTTTTGGGAAATGGCAGAGCTGATAGAAAGAGAAATATATGTTAAAAAAGAATGATGTGATAGAAGTTGAAATTGTGGATTTGAGCCATGACGGTGCAGGAGTAGCTAAGGCAGAGGGGCTGGTTTTCTTTGTAGAGAATGCTCTGCCTACGGAACGTATCCGTATGCGCATACTGAAAGTCAATAAAAAAATTGGTTTTGGCAAGGTAGAAGCCTATCTGACGAAATCCCCTTATCGAAACGAAGATGTTGATGTGGCTTATCTGAGGACAGGTATTGCTGACCTTGGGCATCTAAAATATAGTGAGCAATTGAAATTTAAAACCAAGAAAGTTAGAGATAGTCTTTACAAGATTGCTGGGATTTCAGATATTGAAGTAGCTCCGACATTAGGTATGGAGCACCCACTACATTATCGAAACAAAGCGCAGGTTCCTGTTCGACGTGTCAATGGACAGCTAGAAACGGGATTTTTCCGAAAAAATTCGCACGATTTAATGCCAATTGAGGATTTTTATATTCAGGATCCAGTTATTGACCAAGTCGTTTTGGCAGTGCGGGATTTGCTGCGTCGTTTTGACCTGAAACCTTACGATGAGAAAGAGCAATCTGGTCTGATTCGTAATATTGTGGTTCGTCGTGGACATTACTCTGGTGAAATCATGGTTATTTTAGTGACAACTCGTCCCAAAATTTTCCGTATAAATCAGTTAATTGAGCGATTAGTCGCGCAATTTTCGGCTATTAAGTCTGTCATGCAAAATATTAACAACCAGCCAGGTAATGCGATTTTGGGGAAGGAATTTCGTGTACTGTATGGACAAGATTATATTACTGACCGCATGCTGGATAATGACTTTCAAATTGCTGCTCCAGCATTTTACCAAGTCAATACAGAGATGGCAGAGAAGCTGTATCAAACGGCGATTGATTTCGCTGAGTTGAATACAGAAGATATTGTAGTGGATGCCTATTCGGGGATTGGCACCATTGGATTGTCAGTTGCGAAACATGTCAAAGAAGTCTATGGCGTGGAGGTCATCCCCCAAGCAGTTGAAAATAGCAAAAAGAATGCTGAGCTAAACGGTATTAGCAATGCCCATTATATTTGTGATTCAGCAGAAAATGCTATCAAAAAATGGCTGAACCAAGGTATAAAACCTAGTATCATCATGGTCGACCCACCACGTAAAGGCTTGACTGAAAGTTTTATCAAATCAAGCGTCAGTATGAATCCAAAGAAAATCGTCTATATTTCCTGCAATGCCGCCACCATGGCACGTGACATCAAGCTCTATCAAGAACTAGGCTATAAACTCACAAAAGTTCAGCCCGTGGATTTGTTTCCAATGACACATCACGTGGAGTGCGTAGTGTTGCTACAACGAAGCAAAGAGTGAAAATCCTTTATTTTAAGCACTTCTTCAAGCATTTTGTCTTTATTGAAAAGAATGATTTTGACATAAAAAAGGTACAAAAAAAGTATATTGATGTGAACGTCTGTTTGGATGTCGACTGCGTAGACAAAAAATAGATACGTCGTAAAATATATTGGTTCAGCGAGAACATTTTATAAGTGTTCTCGCTTTTTTTATTTTCAGGAGGAAAATTATGGAAAAAGAAGAAAAGTCATCACGGTATGCTGTGATGTGTCATTTTATGGCTATCATGGGAATTGATGTTGATGAAGCAACACATTTAGTTGATGAAATGGAGAAGGCAGAGTTGATTCAATTTGATGAACTGGGGAATGTTGGACTTTTATTGTTGGAGGGACAATCATGAAACGTATTACCGCAAATCACTATCAAACGTCAGAGCGTTACTATAAGCTCCCAAAACTTTTGTTTGAGAGTGCCCGCTATAAGGAGATGAAACTAGAGGTTAAAGTGGCTTATGCAGTCTTAAAAGATCGATTGGAATTATCTCTGAGTAAGGGATGGATTGATGAGGATGGGGCTATTTATTTGATTTACTCTAACTCCAAACTAATGGCACTCCTTGGTTGTTCCAAGTCTAAATTGCTGACGATTAAAAAGACATTGAGAGAATTTGGACTGATTGATGAAGTCCAACAGTCTTCCAGTGAAAAAGGGCGTTTGGCTAATAAGATTTATTTAGGGGAGTTAGAACATGACACCACCCCAGTCTTAAATTCAGACGGGGGTAGTGTTCAAAAAACACTAGGGGGGTCTCCAAATCAGCCGGGGCCGGTTTTAAATTCAGCCCCTAGTGAGACTGAAAGAAGTGAGACTGAATATAGTGAAACTGAAAAGAGTGATTTCCTTTTTGAGGACGAGGAGGAGAGACAAGTTGTAGTTGAAAAACAAGAAGATACCTTTTCTCCAAAAGTTGACTCAGTGACCAAGTACGATCGAGATTATATTTGGGGCTTGGTTCATGACCAGTTGAGACAAGCAGGCTTATCTCAGTCAGCTAGTGATTACGCCATGATTTATTTTAGTGACCGTTATCAGTACGCTTTGGAACATATGAGATTTGCTCGGTCGGCAGAAGCGATTGCGGAATACGTGTTTAATGGTGTGCTGTCTGAATGGACCAAGCAACTAAGGCGACAAGAAGCGAAGGGAGGTGATTAAGATGATTTGGTGGATACTAGGTGGAGTCTATCTCATCTCCCTTATTATTTTATTGATTGAAATCATCCGTGCACCAGAGATGGATGACCATATTTAAGTAAGAGTTTTACAAATAGTAAGGCTCTTTTTATTTTGAAAGAGAGGAAAAATGAAATTTTTAGATTTGTTTGCTGGAATTGGAGGCTTTCGACTGGGGTTAACCCGTCAGGGCCATGAGTGTGTTGGCTTTTGTGAGATTGATAAGTTTGCGAGAAAATCTTACAAGGCCATGTATGAGACCGAAGGAGAGATAGAATTTTATGACATTAGACAAGTCACAGACCAAGACTTTAGACAACTTAGAGGACAAGTGGACATCATCTGTGGGGGATTCCCTTGCCAGGCATTTTCACTCGCAGGCCGACGATTGGGATTTGAGGATACTAGAGGTACTTTGTTCTTCGAAATTGCTCGAGCGACCAAACAGATCCAACCACGTTTTTTATTCTTGGAAAACGTCAAGGGTTTACTCAATCACGACAAGGGAGAGACATTTCGAACAATCCTCACTACATTGGATGAGCTGGGGTATGATGTCGAATGGCAGGTGCTTAACAGTAAGGACTTCCAAGTCTCCCAAAACAGAGAAAGGGTCTTTATTATCGGACATTCTAGAAGATACCGTCCCCGATTCTTACTTCCTCTCCGAAGAGAAAGTAGCTCAACTGGTCTTGAACGATTAGGCAATGTTAATCCATCAGGAAAAGGCATGAGTGGAGAGGTTTACTTGAGTCACGGATTATCCCCAACTCTAACCAGAGGAAAAGGGGAAGGAGCTAAACTTGCTATACCAGTTTTAACCCCTGATAGGCTGAAGAAACGCCAACATGGCAGACGCTTTAAGGAGAATCAAGCCCCTATGTTTACCCTAACTGCTCAAGATAGGCATGGTGTCGTTGTCGCAGGAACCTTACCAACATCTTTTGTTCAAACTGGACGCGTCTATGATATTTCAGGGGTATCCCCAACACTTACCACCATGCAGGGAGGCGATAAAGTTCCTAAGATTCTTTGTCGTGAAGAAGCTCCGCATTTAAAAATCAAAGAAGCTACTAAACTAGGTTATGCCAAGGCGACAATAGGGGATTCTGTCAACCTTGCTTATCCAGAGTCCACAAAACGAAGGGGACGAGTCGGTAAAGGGGTATCTAATACGATAACCACTTCTGACAATATGGGGGTAGTCGTGGCAGCTCTTGAATATCGCAAGGACAAGTGGTATGAGGTGACAGGGATTGTCATTGATGGGAAACTCTATCGTTTAAGAATCAGACGGCTGACTCCCAGAGAGTGTTTTAGACTTCAGGGTTTTCCTGACTGGGCCTATGAAAGAGCGGAAAGCGTCTCCAGTAAAAGCCAGCTGTATAAACAAGCAGGCAATAGTGTGACCGTGACAGTCATCGAAGCCATCGCTGGAGCATTTAGAAAGATTGAGGAAGAAGAACATGAAGTTGTTACATAATAAAAGTATTAGGGAATGTACAGAACTGGATGAAGCCATCCATCAAGCTGAAGTGGAGATGACAAGTCTGATTACGATTGAATATTTCGGCGAAGGCAAGTCTCCGATTGATAGGAGTAAAGTTTTCACACCACTGACTCAAGAATTGCAGAAGGGTTTATCCGTATAGGAGGGAGACATGTTAGAGATCTATTTAAGTCGAAATACCAGTCGTAATCAGAAACTCCTTAACTTTTGTAAGTTACATGGCATTTCCTATACCTGTAAAGACGTTGGTCACTTGGCACATGAGGACTTACTGGGATTATTTGCCAAAACTAGTGATTGTTTTGAGCTGCTAGCTCCCTCTTTTAAGCGTTTTAAACGTCATAAACAGATGAAATTGAGTGAGTTGGTGACTTTGGTTCTTCGAAAACCTGAACAGAATTTACGTCTCCCTCTCGTGGTTTGTCAGAAGAAAGTGTATCCCGATATGAGTGTAGAAGAGGCACGAACCTTTCTTCCAAGAGACCATAAGGAAGTTCTCTTTCGTGAACATCTCTTTAAGGACTTGACAGAACAGGAGGATCTATGAACGAACGCTTTTGGGAAAATTTAGAAATCCTCCTCATTGATAAGGGTATGTCTTGGGCAGATTTAGCACGGAAAATCTTTAAAGGTCAATATGTCTATCCCAGTGAGTTTAATCGTCTCTATCAGACCTTCCGTCATTATAAGTCCAATCGCCTTATGCCTCAACTCAAATGGGTGGAGAGAATTGTAGCAGTCTTAGAGATTGATTATGAAGATTTGTTTAGGAGGTAGAGATAGGACGAGTATTACTGATGTACGGAGCCATTCATGCTAATGTGCTCTTAGTTAGTCTCTTCTTAATGGGATGGATTGATGGGATAGGCTTAATCGTCTTACAAGTTGCTTTTTTAACTTTTTTGTTGTGGTTTTGGAAACACTATGGCATTCCCAAAAGAAACATGTCCTGGATAGAGAGAGGAGTTTGGCTTTTAGGGAGCCTTGGCGTGATGGTGAGTATAGCTCTTGCCATGAGTGTCACGCTTTCAGGAATTGAGACTAACCAACAAACGATGGTAACTGTTCAGGATCAAGTTCCCGTTCTGTCGTTTATTATTTTTCTACTTAATGCCAGTATAGTGGAGGAGGTCTTTTACCGAGAAGTTTTGTGGGATAGACTGTCTAAGCCATTTGCTCAGCTTTTGTTGACGAGTTTTCTCTTTTCCTTAGTGCACCACCCTTCTAGCGTGATAACTTGGTTCATTTATGGCAGCTTAGGAGTGACATTAGGACTGGTTCGTCTCAAAACGGATGTTTTAATGTCTACTCTGGTTCATCTCTCTTGGAATGGTGCGGTTTTTCTTCTATCATTTCTGTGATACCAAAATCAAGAAGGCTTTCGTATTATGAAGGCACCCTGATTTTTATGAGGGAATCATACAAAGGAGGGAGTTATGTCTTCAGAACAACAGGAACGCCAAGCTTTGCAATATGCGGAGAGAAGTAGCCTGTTTACGGTTCAAACGCTCTTAAAGCTCTTAGAGTGGTCGGCTAGGCAAGCCCTAGCTCAAGACTCAGCTTATAAGATTGGGGTTCAAAAGTTGGAAGAACTGCTTCAAAGTCCCTATGCCATTGAATCTGTAAACGTGACCAGGGATATGTTGGATAAACCGATTGATGTGGAGAAATTCAAGGAACTGGTGGAATCCGAGAACCTTCCGATTGCCATTAGCTGGCAAGGGAACTATCTTCATTTCTACGCCAAGGACAAGTCTCTTTTAGACAGGCATCTAGATGAGTTACTGAAAAAGTTAGTCTCTAATCCAGAAAAACTTCAAGACTTAACATTCGATAAAACCCTTGATGAGGAAATTGAAAAGGCTAAGGAACAGATTGTGATGTTAGAACCTTCTGCCGTGAAGACCAAGGAGGTGACTCTCTAGTGTATTCAGGGAAAAAAGCCATCGTCTTTGGGAGCTTAGGGGTTGTATTTGGCCATTTCTGTCATCGTTTGGTTTTGCTGTACGAGAGTCTTCCCAATCAGCCACCCATTGAACGTCTTGCTTATCTCTTAGGAGAAGGACAAAAACAAGTGCTTCATCCCTTGTGGGATGTCAACTTCACTGGAAAATCCTTCTTAGGCTTTCTCTTTGGACTGATGACCATGGGGCTTGTCTATCTTTATATCTCAACAGGCAAAAAGGTCTACCGAGAAGGGGCTGAGTATGGCTCTGCTCGTTTTGGAAATAGTCGTGAGCGTAAAGCCTTTACCAGTAAGAATCCTTTGAACGACACCATCTTATCACGAAACGTCAGGTTAACCCTCTTAGAAAAGAAAACGCCACAGTTTGACCGAAATAAGAACCTGGTTGTTATTGGTGGGTCAGGAGCAGGGAAGACCTTTCGCTTTGTCAAACCAAATCTGATTCAGCTTAACTGTTCCAACATTGTGGTTGATCCCAAGGACCATTTGGCAGAAAAAACTGGGAAGCTCTTTCTAGAAAATGGCTATCAGGTCAAGGTCTTAGACATAGTGAATATGACTAATTCGGATGGTTTTAATCCCTTTCGTTATGTGGAAACTGAGAATGATTTGAACCGCATGCTGACGGTGTATTTTAACAACACGAAAGGTAGTGGTTCAAGAAGCGATCCCTTTTGGGATGAGGCCTCCATGACCTTGGTGCGAGCGATTGCTTCCTACTTGGTGGATTTTTATAACCCTCCAGGAAGCACCAAGGAAGAAGCTGAGAAGCGGCGCAAGCGCGGGCGTTACCCAGCTTTTTCAGAAATTGGAAAACTCATTAAACTCTTATCTAAAGGAGACAATCAAGATAAGAGTGTTCTTGAAGTTATGTTTGAAAATCATGCCAAGAAGTATGGCATGGAGAATTTTACCATTCGAAATTGGGCAGATTTTCAGAACTATAAGGACAAAACATTGGATTCAGTGATTGCTGTGACGACGGCTAAGTTTACCCTCTTTAATATTCAATCCGTCATTGATTTAACCAAGCGGGACACGCTGGAGTTGAAGACATGGGGAACTCAGAAGACGATGGTCTATTTGGTCATTCCTGATAATGATACGACCTTCAGATTCTTGTCTGCACTCTTTTTCTCCACGGTTTTTTCAGCCTTAACCAGACAAGCTGATGTAGACTTCAAAGGAGAACTTCCCATTCATGTGAGAGCCTACTTAGACGAGTTTGCGAACTGTGGAGAAATCCCAGAATTTGCCGAACAAACTTCAACGGTTCGTTCCCGAAACATGAGTCTCGTACCCATTCTTCAAAATATTGCTCAGCTCCAAGGGCTTTATAAGGAAAAAGAGGCTTGGAAAACCATTCTTGGTAACTGTGACAGTCTGCTGTATCTGGGTGGGAATGATGAAGAGACCTTCAAGTTCATGAGTGGCCTTTTAGGCAAACAAACCATTGATGTGAGGAACACCAGTCGGTCTTATGGCCAAACAGGGTCTGGTTCTACTTCTTATCAAAAAATTGCAAGGGACCTGATGACCCCTGATGAAGTCGGAAACATGAAACGAGATGAATGTTTGGTACGAATTGCAGGAGTTCCAGTCTTTAAGGAGAAGAAATATTTCCCATTGAAACATAAGAACTGGCAATACCTTGCAGATAAGGAAACGGACGATCGTTGGTGGCACTATCAGATTGATCCGCTAAGCAACAAGGAAGCACTTCTTGACTTATCGGATTATAAGATTAGGGATTTAAGCACAGAAAGAACACTACACTAATAGAAATGAGGAATCATATGGATCAAAAACTTACAGGCTTTGTTTACGGAGTGGATGCCAGCTCCATGTTTGCCCAAGCCATGTCTCTCTTACAAAAAGGCTTGATTGCCGTAGGGGCTTTTCTTGTTGTGATGGGTATTATCAACCTTTCGACCAATATTAAAGATGGAGGGCCAGGTGTCCGTAATGCCATCTTAGAAATTGTGGGTGGGGTGATGGTCGGTGCTGCTGGCGCCTTTGTTACTCAGATTACAATTTAGGAGGGCAAGGTATGACATGATAATGAAACTAACCTCAGCTTTTGTCTTTCTAGCCTCAGAGAAAATTTCAAGCGACAGCCTTTTTGAAGGCTTTAATGTGGATTTAAAATCAACAGCTGATTTAATCAAATCCTTGGCAGAATACAATCCAACCGTCTGGTCTTATATGTCTGCCATCACCAAAGGGATTATGCAGCCCTTGGGGGTAGCGATTTTAGCGGTTGTCTTGATTCTGGAATTTTCTAAGATGGCTAAGAAAATTTCGGGTTCGGGAGGCGCCATGACTTTTGAAGCCATTGCCCCAATGATTGTCAGCTACATCATGGTGACTGTGGTGATTACCAACACCACTGTGATTGTGGAAGCTATCTTAGCCGTCGCTTCCCACATCATCGAACAGGTGGCAGGCGTGGTGTCACGTGGGAGAACAGCCTATGACACCATCTCAGGCCTTAAAGGATCAGGTATTGTTGGAAAAATGATTGTTGGACTCTTTGCTATCATGATTTGGTTGGTTCGTTTAGTCAGTGTGATGGTCGTGAATATTCTCATCACCATTCGCTTTATCCAGCTTTATCTCATGATTCCTTTTGCGCCACTGACGATTCCAGCTTTCCTTAGTGATGATTGGCGTGGCGTTGGGATTGGCTATCTTAAAAATATTATGGTCTATGCCCTGCAAGGAGTTTTGATTTTCCTCATCGTCTCTCTTGTACCTTTTTTTGAATCAGCTGGAAAAATCGCTGTTTCAAATGGGGCAGGGATTTTGGAAAGCCTAGCCATTATGTTTGGTAGCTTAGTGCAAGCTATTTTGTTAATCATTGCCTTGGTGGGCAGTCAACGCACTGCCCGAAGTATTTTGGGCATGTGAGAGTAGGATAGCTTAAACAGTCCAGTGGCCTGTTTAAGGTTGTTCCTTGGAAATCGAAGAGGAACAAGGTACTGCTTTACGGTCGATTTCGTTGTCCGACCTCCGCAAGGACGACTAGAACTGTCATAGCTAGGAACTAGCGTAGAGAGTTCAGACGCCTACTGCGTCAAAGTCACAAAACAATTTAAACTGGACTAAGATTTCCATCTTGGTCCTTTTATCAAAGAAGGAGTTACTATTTTATGAATACACGTGTTTTTAAGGACGTTACAAAGGTTCAACACAGGGCTTGGTTAGGCTTTACCACACGGCAAGTCATTTTTGTCTTGCCAGCTATTGCCATCACCATCCTTGTCTTAGGGTTAAATCTCTTTTATTGGCAATTTGGGGACTGGTTTGTCTATGGATTTGTTTTTACGTTTACCATCCCCCTCATGTTATTTGGGGTTTATCGTCCTAATGATCTCCCCTTTGAAACCTATTTAAAATACCGTTTTCATTACGAGATGATGGTACCAGACCGCACCCTAATCGAACAGAAAGGAATTCACCATGAAAAACTTAAAACACTTCATGAAACCAAAGACCTCTTCTAAGGTCAAAAAGATAACCCCAAAGAAACAGGAGGTTCTACCAACAACACTTAATACTCTTCTTTATCAAGGTCTCTTTCCCAATGGCCTCATGCAGGTAAGCCCAGATTATTTCTCTCAGTCCTATCTCTTAGGGGATGTCAATTACCAGACCGTGGGATGGGAGGATAAGGGGGCTATGGTTGAGAAGTATTCAGATTTAATCAATTCGCTGGACGATAAAACAAATTTCCAACTGACCATCTTTAACAAGAAGGTCAACTTGGAACAATTCCGAAAAAGTGTCCTTTATCCCTTGCATGAAGATGGTTTTGATCCCTACCGTGAGGAACTCAACCATATGATGGATGCTAACTTAGAAGCAGGAGAGAATAATTTTTCAGCTATCAAGTTGATTTCTTTTGGGAAAAGTGACCAAACGCCTAAACTGGCTTACCGCTCTCTGTCTCAAATTGGAGAATACTTCAAGAGCGGTCTTTCAGAAATCGAGGCTAGCTTTAACCTCTTGACAGGAGAAGAACGAGTTCATCACTTGGCCGATATGTTACGCGGAGAAAACCATCTGCCCTTTACTTATCAAGACCTCGTGCGTTCAGGACAAACCACCAAGCATTTTATTGCCCCGACCAGCCTATCTTTCAAACACAAAAATCATATTGAAATAGACAATCGACTCTTACAGATTGTCTATGTTCGGGATTACGGTATGGAGTTAGGGGACAAGTTTATTCGTGATTTAATACAGTCGGATTTGGAAGTGATGATGAGCCTGCATGCCAAAGGCTCAGCTAAGTCAGAGGCCATGAAGAAACTCCGAACCAAGAAAACCTTGATGGAATCACAAAAAATTGGCGAGCAACAAAAGATGGCACGCTCTGGTGTTTATTTGGAAAAGGTTAGTCAGGTTCTTGAAAGCAATATTGATGAAGCTGATGAGCTGCTTAAAACTATGACACAGACTGGAGATAAGCTCTTTGACACCCTCTTTTTGATTGGGGTCTTTGCGGATAATGAGGATCAGCTGAACCAATCCTTAGACATTGTCAAACAAGTGGCCGGCTCAAATGATCTCATCATTGATAATCTGACCTATATGCAGGAAGCTGCCTTTAATAGTCTGTTACCCTTTGGGAAGAATTATGTTGAAGGTGTTTCTCGGTCTCTCTTAACCTCGAATATTGCCGTCAACTCACCTTGGACTTCTGTTGATATTCAGGACAAAGGTGGAAAATTTTACGGGATTAATCAGATTTCAAGTAACATCATTACCATTGACCGTGGGAAACTCAATACCCCATCAGGTCTAATTTTAGGGACATCAGGTTCAGGAAAAGGCATGGCCACAAAACATGAGATTATTTCGACTAAATTAAAAGAAGCGGATAATGATACCGAAATCATCATCGTCGATCCTGAAAATGAGTACAGCATCATCGGTCAAGCCTTTGGTGGGGAAAGCATTGACATTGCGCCTGACTCCACCACTTTCTTGAATGTCCTAGACTTGTCAGATGAGAATATGGATGAAGACCCTGTTAAGGTCAAGTCAGAATTTCTCCTGTCTTGGATTGGGAAATTGTTGGACCGCAAAATAGATGGTCGTGAGAAGTCACTAATCGACCGTGTGACACGCTTGACCTATAAGCATTTTCAAGAACCGTCTTTGGTGGAATGGGTCTTTGTCCTCTCCAAGCAACCTGAACTAGAAGCGAAGGACTTGGCTCTTGATATGGAACTGTATGTGGAAGGTTCTCTAGATATTTTCTCACACCGCACCAACATCAAAACCGATAGCCACTTCCTCATTTACAATGTCAAAAAGCTGGGCGATGAACTCAAACAAATTGCCCTCATGGTGATTTTTGACCAGATTTGGAATCGTGTGGTGAAGAATCAAAAACTAGGGAAGAGAACCTGGATTTACTTTGATGAAATGCAGCTGCTGTTATTGGATAAGTACGCTTCTGATTTCTTCTTCAAACTCTGGAGTCGGGTTCGGAAGTACGGGGCAACGCCAACGGGGATTACGCAGAATGTGGAAACTCTGCTTCTTGATGCCAATGGCAGACGCATTATTGCCAATAGCGAATTCATGATTCTCCTAAAACAGGCTAAGAATGACCGAGAAGAATTGGTTCACCTCTTAGGTTTATCCAAGGAGTTAGAGAAATACTTGGTTAATCCTGAAAAGGGAGCAGGTCTCATTAAGGCTGGCTCAACAGTTGTACCATTCAGGAATAAGATTCCACACCAAACCAAGCTCTTTGACATCATGAGTACCGATCCAGAAAAGATGAGGCTTGACAAATGATACCAGATAAGAAAACCCTTAAAGCTGCACGAAAAACCTTTCAAAGTAGTTTAAAGTCTAGTCGAATTCATTACCGTAGGGAGAAGAAAGCCGTACAAATAGCTCTCCCTAAGAAACGCTTTCTCACCAGACGAGCTGAGAAAGCAGAAGCAAAAGAACAGAGGAAAACTCTCAAAGAAGCCTATCAAGATGAAAAAGCAGCTGCGACAGAAACTTTTAAGGAATCTATCGCCTATGTATCTCCCAGATGGTTAAAGGCAAAGGAAATAAGAAAGTACCGTCTCCCACAAGCAAGAAATCGTCTGAAGCTTGCCCGAAGACACTTGGCAGAGGTCAAGCTAGAAGAAAAAGAGAAAACTGTCAATCCTAAGTTTACCTATCACAAAGAGTCAAAAGAAACGAAAACTTCACGGTTTCAGTTCCAAAAAGAGAAAAATTTTGACCGCCTTCAGGCAGAAAAAGAAGTCACTTCCGCCAAACGTGAGGTTCATCAGCTCAAAAAGGCTCATAAGGCTAAGAAAACCTCTACCAAAGTTAAACGAGGGTTGCGTTTTCTAGCGTCCGAATCGCTAGATGTAGTTGCTCAAGACGATGATTTAGATGGTCTTAGAACCCTAAAAGATACCAGTCTGAAAGGCAGACGCTATGCTAGATTAACCTATCAATCTGGAAAAGTCGTCGTGAAAGGTGGGCAGACTGGACATCGTTTTGCCAAAAACAAGATTGCTCATGGTAAGGAACGGTATCAGAACTTTAAAAAGGGGAAGGGCTGGAAACGCCAAAAACCTTTAAAGCCAAGAAGACGTTACCAAACTTTTCTTAAACAGGCTGGGAAGCAAGGTATTGCAGGCTTTTCAAAAATAATCCAAGCCATTAAGGGGAGCCTGACCTTCTTTTCAGCTCTTATCACAAATCCAATGACTTGGGTGGTATCAGGCCTCTTGTTTCTGTTTCTTCTCATGATGAGTTTTGTCATGGGGATTTCAGGAACCAGTCTCATCCAACAAGATGAGATAGAGTTGACCAAGAGTTATACCCATCTGACCTGGGAGGATGCGGAGCACACGAGAACCAATGATAAAGACATTACCTACTACACTAAGATTGATGAGGTCATGGCCTTCATGAATCACAAGTATCAGGATTATGCCTTAGACGAAGTGATGGAAGAAGGTTCTCAAACCTATCAAGCTTATTTGAGTCAGCTTTGGCAGGACTTAAATGGTGGCTCATCTATTCAATCCATGTCAGACCTAACTAAGAATCCTCCTTATAAACTCTCTGATGAAGAACGAGCTGACCTGAAGGAATGGAGCGAGGAAGGAACTTACCTTGCCCTTCAGGAATTGGAGAATCCCTTTCAAGGACAAACGGAAGATGACGCTCTAACCATGACCGTTCGCTATGGCTACGAGGTGATGGATGAGAAACCAATGCTTCATCATCATATCATTCTAGAGGCTAAAGAGAACCAAGTGATTGTGGCACCTATGGATGGGAAAGTCTCTCTTGATGGGGATAATCTTATCCTCACATTAGGCAAGGGACTAAACAAGACTCAACTCACTCTTTATAATGTTCATACTGGTCGAGTGACGGCTGGTCAGCGAGTCCAAGCAGGAGAGGTCATTGGCCAAACTAAAGATGGTACGGGGCTAAAAGTCACCTATCAAAAGGTAGATGATGACACGGACAAATTGGTTTATGTCAATCCAGCCTTTTACTTTCCTAAAGTGATTCAGCTTCAAACCACTATTATACCAGCCATTGGTCAGTTTGGCGGGGATGAGTTTGCGAGAGCGAAAGCGATCTATGAGTACCTGAAAAGTCAAGGAGCGACCAATCAAGCCATCGCAGCTATCTTAGGAAACTGGTCGGTAGAATCCTCTATCAATCCCAAACGAGCTGAAGGCGACTACCTATCTCCTCCAGTTGGGGCAAGAGAAAACTCTTGGGATGATGAGGGGTGGCTATCTCTGAGTGGTCCAGCTATTTATAACGGTCGTTACCCTAATATCTTGAGACGTGGACTAGGATTAGGACAGTGGACAGATACCGCTGATGGGTCACGCCGTCACACACTTTTGTTAGAATATGCCAAACGAAAGAATCAGAAGTGGTATGACTTAGGCTTACAACTGGATTTCATGTTGCATGGGGATAATCCCTATTACACCAACTGGTTAAAGGACTTTTTCAAACATTCAGGAAGTCCAGCAAACCTTGCTCAACTCTTTCTCATTTATTGGGAAGGAAATAGCGGAGATAAGCTCTTAGAGCGCCAAACCAGAGCAACTGAGTGGTATTACCAAATCGAAAAAGGGTTTAGCCAGCCAAATGGTGGGACCGCACAAAGTGATCCAAAAGCTTTGGAAGCTGTTCGTGGTGACCTTTATGACAATTCTATCCCAGGTGGTGGTGACGGTATGGGCTATGCCTACGGTCAATGTACATGGGGAGTAGCTGCACGGATTAACCAATTAGGATTAAAACTCAAAGGTAAAAATGGTGAGAAAATTCCGATTATCAATACCATGGGCAATGGTCAAGATTGGGTACGAACTGCGGCTAGTCTCGGTGGTGAAACAGGAACCATCCCTAAAGCAGGAGCGATTGTCTCCTTTGCGGGTGGACAGTACGGGCATGTGGCATTTATTGAGAAAGTTTATCCAGATGGGTCATTTCTTATCTCAGAGACCAACTATAATGGCAATCCCAACTATACCTTCCGCAAGTTATCAGGAGTGGATAGTACCATCAGTTTTGCCTACACAACGAAATGAAAAAAGGATATGCTAACAAAGTATAAAAATGTTAGCATATTCTTTTTGTTTTTTATGGCAAGGTCAGCTGCTAGCTTTAAAGTCTTTTAGTCACGACTTAAGCGTTATGATTAGAATTGAGGGCTATCAGGAGGCTGATAATCTCATTAAGTATATCTGTGAATAGAATGTCTTTTGTATAGCTATATTTTTTTGAATAATTTTGCCATTGTTGCTGTTGAATAGAGTCAGATTTGAATCTCTCCAGTAGTTCAATGATTTTATTGAAATCGAGTTCAGTTTCACGATAGGAAAAGGTTCTTTCACAAGCAATTTTTAATTGTGAAAAATCAATGTCATCTTTCTTTAGCTTTGAAAGGATATAGACATCGTAAAAATCTTTGCTGCGACTGTTCAAGAAATTTCGTGAATAAATGGTTTGGAGTTTTTCAGCTAAGATTGTTTCAATCGTATAAGCAATGATTGGAAAATTGTCATCATCAAAAATGGCTTTGTAGTCATAGGTAGCAGGGTAAGGTGTGACAATGTCTCCAGTCGCAATATCTAAATGGATAATTTGTTTAATATTTTCGAGTTGACATAAAATGGTTGCTCGGTAACCACCATAATCATCGCTTTCCTTAATAGCTGTTATGGATTGAATTGAAAATTGAATACCATCTTTCGATTCAGTTAAAATTTCTTCAAGCTGTTGTTGAATATTTTCTTCTGATAAAGTTTGTTTATGAAACAGGAAGTCAATATCCGCCGTACTACGAGATTCGACCCCAATGACGTTTGAAAGTAGGAACCCACCTTTAAAAATATAGTGATTCGAATAAGAACTCTGACTTAATTTTTTCAGAATAGCTTCAAGAAAGTAATAGGTCATGACGGAATTAAAAGTTAATCCAGTATTCTTCGATATTTTATGGCAGAGTGCTGTTAATTTTGCTTTATTCATAGTAGTACCTCCAAGGTTCGTTTAACTTCATCTAAGATATTCAGTTTTTGAGCATATTCATAGAGCTTTGAGAGATTTTTTTTAGGGAAGTTGCTATAAGTTTGAAGTGTTTTAACAAATAGCTCAGCATCAATGTTATTTCGATTAAGGATAAAATCACACAGAACACGTTCAAAATTATAAACGTTAACGGTGTTTCCCATTGGAGTTTTTACACTGGTGACCCCGAGGTTGACAATGTCTTTAGAAACAGTGTGGATATTTAAATTTAATGGTGTATTCCTAAAACGGTAGTCCCTTGGGACTGTTACTTCAAAATATTGAGGAATTTCATCTGTAAGTCCCTGTAGATAAAGAGCAGAGATATGAGAAAAAACAGTTCTGGGGTAACGATACTGAAAGAAATAGTATTCATCATAATCTCCACTAGAGGACAGATAGATTCCTTTATCGACCCTAAAGATAACCCCTTCGTTTTCTAGTCTAGTTAGATAAATGGTTGGAATACCTAATTTTTTACAATCTCTATAAGTAATCATGCCATTGTGACTGTCTAAGTACTCAAGTAACAATTCTTTTTTAGACATATTCGACCCTTTCTTTGTTGCTTTTGTACCGCAATTTTAACATTTTTACGGCACAAAAGCAACATTTTTAGATGTTATACATACAGTTTACTATTCTCTTACTTGATGTGATACCAAAATCAAGGCTTCTTTTTTATGATGGGGAAAGAGTGACAGTTTGTTGCTACTTATTAAAAGAAAAGAAGGATTAGTTATGACCAAACAATGTCATCATCACTTTTTAGTGAATCAGGAAAAAGCAGAGAAACATGTCTTTCGTAAAAGTAAGAAGTATCGTACGCTTTGTTCGGTAGTTCTTGGAAGCATGGTCACGGCTGTTGTCGCATGGAGTGGTGCAGTGGCGCAGGCTGACGAAGTAACGGCACCACAGGATAACATCATTCAACGAACGGAAAATCCTGCGACCAATTTAGTTCAAGCTCAACCCACACCAGTTGTCCAACAGACGAATAGCCTTGCTTCGACTGGGAAATCAGATGGTGCGATTACTGTAACGGTTCCACATGATACAGTGACCCAAGCTGTCAATCAAGCAAAAGCAGAAGGTGTCAAGACTGTTCAAGACCAACCACTGGATTTGGGCAACACGACATCAGCTGGTGAGACTAACCAACAATTAAACAAGGCAGAGGCCGATGCTACCAAACAAGCTGAGGAGATTTCTACGGTCACAGAGACCTACAAATCTGCTAAAGCAACCTATGAACAAGATAAAACACGTGTTGAATCACAGAATGCCACGTTAGAGACCAGTCACAAAGAAGCGACTCAAGCAGGAAACACCTTAAACAGTTCGGTGGATAGCACAATTTCGGAATTGAAGCGTCAAGATAAGTCTGCTGATGTGACCGTAACGACTCAAACGGTATCGTCAGGAGATGGCTCAACTGTTCCAGGCTATCAGGATTACATGTCTTCAGTAGCTACTATTGATCAGAAAAATAAGGATAATCTTGCAGAATATGTGACCAAGAAAAAAGCCGCAGACGCCCTTGTCGCGGAGAACTTGGCTACTCAAAAGGAAAATGAAACAGGTCTAGCTAAGGCAAAGGCTGATAATGAAGCGATTGACAAACGTAATCAAGCTGGACAAAAAGCGATTGATGATGAAAACAAAGCGGGTCAAGCTGCTGTTGATGAGTACAATAACAACCAGCAGAAATTGGCCACAGATCGTGCGGATGAAATTGCAGCTATCACCAAACGCAACAAGGAAAAAGAAGAAGCCGCAAAGAAAGAAAAAGAAGCCATTGACGCTTATAACGCAAAAGAAATGGACCGCTACAAGCGTGATTTAGCAGAGATTTCCAAAGGCGAAGAGGGGTATATTTCAGAAGCCCTTGCTCAAGCCCTAAATTTGAATAATGGAGAACCACAAGCAAGACATGGCGCAACTACTCGCAATCCAGACCGTATTATTGCGAAAGGCAATGCTATGCTTGGAGGCTATTCTAATATCTTAGATTCCACAGGCTTCTTTGTATATGACTCTTTTAAGACAGGTGAAACTTTAAGCTTCACTTATCAAAACTTACAAAATGCCCGATTTGATGGGAAGAGGATTAGTCGTATTACATATGATATTACTAATCTTGTTTCGCCAACGGGCACCAATGCAGTGCAGTTAGTCGTACCAAACGATCCAACAGAAGGTTTTATTGCTTACCGAAATGATGGAACAGGGAATTGGCGAACCGATAAGATGGAGTTCCGTGTCAAAGCCAAGTATTTTTTGGAAGACGGAACGCAAGTAGCTTTCACTAAGGAAAAACCAGGTGTCTTTACCCACTCCTCACTGAATCATAATGATATCGGTCTGGAATATGTGAAGAATTCATCTGGTAAATTTGTTTCTATCAATGGCTCGACGATTCAAGTGACAAATGAAGGCTTGGCTCGTTCACTAGGTTCCAACCGTGCCAGTGATTTGAAGTTGTCAGAGGAATGGGATACGACGTCTAGTCGCTATGCCTATAAAGGTGCGATTGTCTCAACCGTCACATCAGGGAATACCTATACAGTGATTTTTGGGCAGGGAGACATGCCGATGCAGGTGGGTGGAAAGACCTATTGGTTTGCTTTAAATACTTTGCCCGTCGCACGGACTGTTAAACCGTATCGTCCCAAACCATATGTGACCCCAAAACTGGATCCCGTACCTGATCCGATTAAGGTGGTGCCAAAAACTTTCACACCAAAGACGTTTATGCCTGAACCACATGTGACTTTTAAAGAGAAACCACTAGAGAAAGTGACACAACCTAGCTTGACCTTAACAAAGGTCACTTTGCCGAAAATTCCTACTTCAAAACCCTTGCCCAAAGCACCACAAGTGCCAATGGTTCACTACCATGACTACCGTCTGACAACAACGCCCGAAATTATGAAAAAAGTGGTGAATACAGACCAAACTAATCTTCATGGCAAAACAGTCGCAAAGGCTTCAACTGTTATTTACTCACTGACAGTAGACGCTTTTTCTTCCAATCGTGCCAAAACAACAAGCCTTACTTTCGAAGACTACCTGCCAGCAGGCTATGTATTTGATAAGGAAAAAACACAAGTGGAGAACGGAAACTATGAGGTGACCTTTAATCAGGAAAAGAACTTTGTGACCTTAACTGCCAAGGAAAACTTGTTGCAGGAGGTTAATAAAGACTTAACCAAGGTTTATCAACTGACCGCCCCAAAACTTTATGGAACTGTTCAAAATGATGGGGCAACTTATTCCAACAGCTATAAGCTCTTGATGAACAAGGGAACACCAAATGCTTATACCGTCACTTCAAATGTTGTAACCATTCGGACACCAGGTGATGGAGATACGACCAGCCACATTGTACCTCAGAAACGCAATGAAAATGAGGACGGTGTCGTCATTAACGATACCGTGGTTGCTTTAGGAACCACCAATCACTACCGTTTGACTTGGGATTTAGACCAATACAAGGGAGATAGCTCTTCTAAAGAGACCATTGCACGTGGCTTCTTCTTTGTGGACGACTACCCTGAAGATGTGCTGGATTTAGTGGATCAGGGAACAGTCATCACCACTCGTGATGGCAAGTCTGTGTCAGGAATTTCTGTCAAAGCTTACGCTTCTATAAAGGATGCTCCTAAAGACCTTCAAGACAAACTGGCTCGTGACAAGATCACACCAAAAGGGGCCTTTCAAGTTTTCATGCCTCACGATAACCAAGCCTTCTATGACCAGTACGTTAAAACAGGAACTTCATTGGAACTGCTAACCAAAATGACCGTTAAAGAGAGTCTTTATGGTCAAACTGTTAACTACAAGAATAAGGCTTATCAAGTCGATTTTGGCAATGGCTACGAAACCAAGGAAGTGACCAATACCCTTGTTTCTCCAGAGCCTAAGAAACAAAACCTGAATAAGGATAAGGTGGACATCAATGGGAAGCCCATGCTTGTGGGAACTCAAAACCATTATACGCTGTCATGGGACTTGGACCAATACCGAGGCATTAAAGCAGATAAGACTCAAATTGCACAAGGATTTTACTTTGTAGATGATTATCCCGAAGAAGCCCTATTACCAGATGAAACAGCGATTCAGCTAACCACATCTGATGGTAAAGCAGTATCAGGTGTTACGGTGAAAACTTATTCTAGCTTATCAGAAGCGCCTAAAAACCTACAAGCAGCCCTTTCTAAACGAAAGATTGAGCCTAAAGGAGCCTTCCAAGTCTTTATGGCAGAAGACCCTCAAGCCTTTTATGATACTTATGTGACTAAGGGACAAAACATTACTATTACACTGCCTATGACCGTTCGGGAGTCCATGCTTCATTCAGGGAAGTCTTATGATAATGTGGCTTATCAAGTGGACTTTGGGCAAGCCTATAAGACCAACACGGTGACTAATCATGTACCCAAAGTTACTCCACACAAGTTTAATACTAATAAAGCAGGCAGCACAATTGATGGCAAGACCATTCTTCCTAATACCATCAATTACTATAAAATGGTTCTGGATTACAGTCAGTACAAGGACTTGGTAGTGACAGATGATACCCTTGCTAAAGGTTTCTACATGGTAGATGACTATCCCGAAGAAGCTCTGACTTTAAATCCAGATGGTGTTCACATCATGGATAAGTCTGGCAATCTTGTCAAAGGTGTCTCTGTTAAAACCTACGCTAACCTATCAGAAGCCCCCAAAGTCATTCAAGAAGCTATGGCCAAACGCCAGTTTACACCAAAAGGAGCCATTCACGTCTTAAGTGCCGATAATCCTAAAGCCTTTTATGAGACCTATGTTAAAACTGGTCAAACCTTAGTCGTGACACTGCCGATGACCATTAATAATGAGTTGACAAAGACTGGTGGCAAGTATGAAAATACGGCTTATCAGATTGATTTTGGCTTGGCTTACGTGACGGAAACCGTGGTCAATAATGTTCCAAAACTAGACCCACAAAAAGATGTGGTGGTTGATTTGTCTCAAAAGGATAAGAGCTTAGACGGTAAGAAAATCGCTATGAATCAGGTCTTCAACTATCGTTTGGTAGGAGCACATATTCCAGCTAATCGAGCGACACCGCTCATTGACTATCGTTTTAACGATGATTACGATGAAAGTCACGATGCCTATAATGGTGTCTACAAGGCTTATACTTTGGTGGATGTCACCCTAAAAGATGGAAGTGTTCTACCAAAAGGTACAGAAGTGACCAAGTACACGCTACAAGAGGTGGATACTTCAAAAGGCACAGTCACCATTCGCTTTGATAAAGATTTTTTAGAAAGTCTCGCAGAAAAATCTGAATTTCAGGCGGATGTTTACTTGCAGATGAAACGAATCGCTTCAGGTGAGGTGGAAAATACAGTGCTTCATACTGTTAATGGTTATACCATCAGTTCAAACACCGTTAAGACGCACACTCCTGAACCAGAACCACCAACTCCAAATCAGCCAACACCATCACAACCACCAGTTGAGACTCCTGAGCCACCAGTTCTTGCTAGTGTTCTCCCAAATACAGGGGAGAGTCAGTCTCTCTTGGCGCTTGTTGGTGGAGGACTTCTTCTCGGTCTAGCTTATGGCTTTTCAAAGCGGAAAATGGAGGACAACTAGATGAAATCAAAAACAATTTACAATACGGATTCTGACCAGGATGGCTTAATGGACGCTGTGGAACTAGATCTAGGAACCAATCCCTTGAGCAGTGACACGGATAGTGATGGCTTAACGGATCTTGAAGAAGTACAACAAGGTTTATGGCCAACTCAATATCAGCGTAAGGAGAGAAGCTATGACTTGGAACTATGAAACCATTTCTAAGACATTTTCAGAGATGGCACGAGAAAACTATGAAGATATGGTTAAAGCCTTTCTAGCCATGGAGTTAAGTGTTGACAATAAGTCACTACTTGATACCCTCTATCGTGATTTTATGGCAATAGATGACTTGCCTTTGGTTAGTGATGAGTTACGCCTAAAGGCAGAAGGCTATCAGGAACAGCTTCAAGAAGAGCTGACCGATTTGTTGGATAACCTTTATCGAACAGGGGAGGGAGCTAGTTTCATCATGGAAGTGATAGCGTCCAACAACATTTCGGACACCCTTGCTCGGTATGAGATTTTGGATGAGGACGATTATTCGTCTCTCACCTTAGAAACCTTGCAAGACATTATCCAAAAGGACTTGTCTCTAACTAGCCAAGATTATTTTGGAGATGTGACCTACATGGCTTTACAGAAAGATTTGTTAGACCAGAAAAGTGATTTCATACAACACTATGTGACGACTTTAATGGATAAGTTGCCACAAGAAAAAGACCAAAGAGCCTTGGTCCTAGATTAAAGCAGTGGGCTGAGAATACCTCTCAGCTCATTTTTGATTGGAGGGAAGCATGAATCAAGAACACTTACTAGAGATGTTGCGGGCAAGATTACCACGTGACTCCATCCTTTTAGAATCTTTTTTACGTTATCAGGCAGCCCATTTTGATGAGGACTGGGACAGTCTGATCCAACACTTTACGACCCATAGGGGAGAGGTCAAACCACCTGTTCAAGTGGTTCAGTTTGAGACGGATGTCTCTGCCTTTGTGGCAGCTAGTCCATTTGAAGCAGCTCATGACTTACGTACCTATACGCAAACCTTTGGTCAGGCTGGACTAAATAAGTTGCCCCAATTATCAACCAATGAGAAAGCCTTGGTGATTGAGGTTGCCCTCTTTAACCTGGCGACTCGCTTTCAACTCTTAGACCAAGAAGGAGCTTATCAGTCCATTTCAGTACCCTCTCTGTTGGAAAAAGGCAGAGCCGCAAACTTGGTGAATGTGTACCGTGTGGCTAATAATCTGTCTGATCGAATTAGCCGTGATATTGAACAGTTTCTTTTAAGCTACGAACCAGAAGCAGAGGCAGTGAAATCAAAAGCTACTGAAGAAGAGAAAGAAATCATAGGACCAGAACCACCTCAAGAGATTACTTTTCGAGAAGAAGGTTTTATCATGATTGCAAGCCTTGACGAAGACCTGTCACAACTGGATTTTCGAACGGGTCAAACAGAACACTTACCAGCGTATGAGAAATTGAATCTGACTCAGAAATTTGAGATACTGAGCCATTTTGACCAGGTACGAAACGACCTTCCTAAACTTCCGAACCTTAGACGTGGGGATTTTGATCATGAGATGGAAATGATACCAGTCTATGAGGGAAAGCAACTGCTCACCTACTTAGAGGCTGATGGTAGTGCCTATGATTTGAAACGAACACTGACTAAAATCGAAGAAAAGGAATTAGAAAAGATTGGTCAAGCTATCAGGACTGAAAATCAAGAGATATTGAATCAGGTTGGGATTGATTTGTTTCAGTTTGAGCCAGACCAAGTCAGCGTTTTATTGGACGCAGCAGGTCGCTTCCGTTTGGAAAATGCGGACCTTGCATTATTAGGTGGCTATCCCAAAGCCACAGTAACTCAACTAGCTCTTGCGACAGAATTGCTTCAGATGGGACTTAGCCATGAAAAGGTTGAATTTTTCTTGACCAGTCAGCTGGATTTGGAAGATTTAAGACCAGTTGCTTATGGCTTTTTACACGAAGACTTATCTTTGGAAGAAGCTAGAACTTTTGAAGCAGAAAAACAGGAAACTCCAGACCTTATCTTTAAAGACTGGAGGGACACCTTTATTCAAACTGAGGCTGAAATGTCCATTCCTCAGCCAACCCCCAACAATCCTATCATACAAGAAGCTATTGAACGTTTTCCCCTTGACTCTATGGTAACTTATAAGGGACAAGACTTTAAGGTGATAGCTATAGAAGAGTCAGGAGTTAATAACCTGATTCGGATTGAATTACAAAATGATTTCTCCTATCTCATTGAACAAAATCCAGTTCTTTTCTTCCGAACATTAGAGGAAATCACTCAGGCTCTCCATGTTCCTTCTGTCGAAGAAAAAGAAGAGATGGAGCAGACCAGTCAGGAATTAGACCTCTTCTCCTTTATGAATATAGAAGAGAAAGTACCAGAAAGTATTGAGATGGAGACTGATTCAGAGGTAGCTGATGTCGTTGAAACCATTCCTGCTGTTGATTTTCACTTTCCAGAAGATCTGACAGACTTTTACCCTAAGACAGCTAGAGATAAGGTGGAGACGAATATTGCTGCCATTCGTCTTGTGAAAACACTTGAAGCAGAACAACGACAAGCGACTCCGAGTGAACAAGAACTTTTGGCCAAATATGTGGGTTGGGGTGGACTTGCTAACGATTTCTTTGATGACTATAATCCTAAGTTCTCTAAAGAACGTGAAGAACTAAAAAATTTAGTATCCGATAAGGAATATTCGGATATGAAACAGTCCTCTCTAACAGCTTATTACACTAATCCTGCCCTTATTCGTCAGATATGGGATAAGCTAGAAAGAGATGGCTTTAAAGGCGGAAAAATTCTAGACCCTTCTATGGGAACAGGGAATTTCTTTGCGGCTATGCCCAAATATTTGAGAGAAAAAAGTGGGTTGTATGGTGTGGAGTTAGATACCATTACAGGAGCTATTGCCAAACACCTTCATCCAAATGCGCATATTGAAGTCAAAGGCTTTGAGACAGTTGCTTTTAATGACAATAGCTTTGATTTAGTAATTTCAAATGTACCGTTTGCTAATATTCGGATTGCAGATAACAAGTACGATAAGCCTTATATGATTCATGACTACTTTGTGAAGAAGTCGCTTGATTTGGTGCATGATGGTGGGCAAGTGACCATTATCTCCTCCACAGGAACCATGGATAAACGGACGGAGAATATTCTTCAAGATATTCGTGAGACAACCGAGTTTCTTGGTGGTGTGCGTTTACCAGATACTTCTTTTAAGGCCATTGCAGGAACCAATGTTACAACAGATATGTTGTTCTTCCAGAAGCACTTGGATAAAGGATATGTGGCAGATGATCTAGCCTTTTCAGGTTCCATTCGTTATGACAAGGATGACCGCATTTGGCTCAATCCTTACTTTGATGGAGAATACAATAGCCAGGTGCTAGGAACCTATGAAGTTAGAAATTTTAATGGCGGAACACTTTCTGTTAAGGGGACTAGTGACAACCTCATCGCAAGTGTTCAAACTGCTTTGAATCATGTAAAAGCCCCAAGGGAGATTGATAGAAATGAAATGATCATTAACCCAAATGTGCTGACCAAACAAATCATTGATACCTCCATTCCACCTGAAATGAGAGAGAATCTTGGTCAATACAGTTTTGGCTATCAGGATTCTACGGTTTACTATCGAGATAACAAAGGTATTCGAGTGGGAACCAAGACGGAAGAAATCAGCTATTATGTCGATGAAGATGGAAACTTTAAAGCCTGGGACAGCAAGCATTCCCAAAAGCAGATTGACCGCTTTAATGCTTTAGAGGTGACGGATAGTACGGCTCTTGATGTCTATGTGACCGAGGAAACAGCAAAACGAGGACAATTTAAGGGATATTTCAAAAAAACGGTCTTTTATGAAGCACCGCTATCAGATAAGGAAGTGGCACGGATTAAGGGAATGGTAGACATTCGAAATGCTTATCAAGAGGTCATTGCCATCCAACGCTATTATGACTACGATAAGGAGAAATTTAATCAATTGTTAGGCAAACTCAATCATGCTTATGATAGCTTTGTCAAACGCTATGGTTATTTGAATAGTGCAGTTAACCGCAATCTTTTCGATAGTGATGATAAGTATTCGCTCCTTGCTAGTTTAGAAGATGAAAGTCTTGACCCAAATGAAAAAACGATTATCTATACCAAGTCGCTTGCTTTTGAAAAAGCTTTGGTTCGTCCTGAAAAAGAAGTGACAGAAGTTAGCTCAGCACTTGATGCTCTCAATTCCAGTCTAGCAGATGGGCGTGGAGTGGATTTGGATTACATGATGTCTATTTATCACACAGATTCCAAAGCTACTTTGATTGAAGAACTGGGAGATGCCATTATTCCTGACCCAGAACGCTATCTCCAAAACGGAGAAGTGGTCTATGTGTCTCGTCAGGATTTCTTATCAGGGGATGTGGTGACCAAGTTAGAAATTGTGGACTTACTCATTAAGCAAGAAAATTCTGATTTTCCTTGGCAACACTATCAAGATCTCTTAGAAGAGGTTAGACCACAACGTGTCACTCTAGCTGATATTGATTATCGGATTGGCTCACGTTGGATTCCTCTAGCCGTTTATGGAAAATTTGCCCAAGAAACTTTTATGGGAAAAGCCTTTGACCTCACAGATCAAGAAGTAGCGACAGTCCTTGAAATTAGTCCCCTTGATGGAACAATTTCCTACCAGTCTAAGTTTGCCTATACCTACTCTACGGCAACGGATAGAAGTCTGGGTGTTTCAGGTTCTCGTTATGATAGTGGCCGAAAAATCTTTGAAAACCTCCTTAATTCCAATCAACCGACCATCACAAAACAAATTGTCGAAGGAGACAAGAAAAAGAATGTGACAGATGTGGAGAAAACAACAGTTCTTCGTGCTAAGGAAACCCAAATTCAAGAGTTGTTTCAAGACTTTGTGGCAAGGTATCCAGAAGTCCAACAAATGATTGAAGACACCTATAACAGCCTCTATAATCGAACAGTGTCCAAGGTCTATGATGGCAGTCATTTAGCCATTGATGGGCTTGCTCAGAATATTTCCCTACGACCCCACCAGAAGAATGCCATTCAACGGATTGTGGAAGAAAAAAGAGCACTTCTTGCCCATGAAGTCGGTTCTGGAAAGACCTTAACCATGCTTGGAGCAGGCTTTAAACTGAAAGAACTTGGTATGGTGCATAAACCTCTCTATGTGGTTCCTTCTAGTTTGACCGCCCAGTTTGGTCAAGAAATCATGAAGTTCTTTCCAACGAAAAAGATCTATGTGACGACCAAGAAAGACTTTGCCAAAGCCAAACGCAAGCAGTTTGTATCACGCATTATCACAGGGGACTACGATGCTATTGTCATTGGGGATTCCCAGTTTGAAAAAATACCGATGAGTCGTGAGAAACAGGTCACTTATATTCACGATAGGCTAGAGCAACTCCGAGAAATCAAGCTAGGAAGTGATAGCGACTATACGGTTAAAGAAGCAGAGCGCTCCATCAAGGGATTGGAACATCAATTGGAAGAACTCCAAAAACTGGAGCGAGATACCTTTATTGAATTTGAAAATCTAGGTATAGATTTTCTCTTTGTGGATGAGGCTCATCACTTCAAGAATATCCGTCCAATCACTGGACTTGGGAATGTCGCGGGAATCACCAATACCACTTCAAAAAAGAACGTAGACATGGAGATGAAGGTGAGACAGGTTCAGGCAGAGCATGGAGATAGAAATGTTGTTTTTGCGACAGGAACGCCAGTCTCAAACTCCATTAGTGAACTTTTCACTATGATGAATTACATTCAACCCGATGTCTTGGAACGATATCAGGTATCTAATTTTGATTCGTGGGTTGGGGCTTTTGGGAATATCGAGAACTCTATGGAACTAGCCCCGACAGGTGATAAGTACCAACCTAAGAAACGGTTCAAGAAATTTGTCAACTTGCCTGAGCTCATGCGAATTTACAAGGAAACAGCAGACATTCAGACTTCAGATATGCTTGATTTACCTGTACCAGAAGCTAAGATAATTGCGGTGGAAAGTGAGTTAACGCAAGCTCAGAAATACTATTTAGAAGAGTTGGTCGAGCGTTCAGACGCTATCAAGTCAGGTAGTGTTGATCCTAGTGTCGATAACATGTTAAAAATAACTGGGGAAGCCAGAAAACTAGCTATTGATATGCGGTTGATTGACCCTGCTTATACGTTAGCGGACAATCAGAAAATCCTTCAAGTCGTTGATAATGTCGAGCGGATTTACCGTGAGGGCGAAGGTGATAAAGCCACTCAGATGATTTTCTCTGATATTGGAACGCCTAGAAGTAAAGAAGAAGGTTTTGATGTTTACAATGAACTCAAAGATCTTCTTGTGGATCGAGGGATTCCAAAAGACCAGATTGCTTTTGTGCATGATGCCAATACCGATGAGAAGAAAAACTCACTGTCTAGAAAGGTCAATAGCGGAGAAGTACGGATTCTCATGGCTTCAACGGAAAAGGGCGGAACTGGTTTAAACGTGCAATCACGAATGAAAGCTGTCCACCATTTGGATGTTCCTTGGCGTCCCTCGGACATCCAGCAACGCAATGGACGTTTGATTAGACAAGGTAATCTGCACCAAAATGTAGAGATTTATCATTATATTACGAAAGGTTCTTTTGATAATTATTTGTGGGCAACACAGGAAAATAAGTTGCGTTATATTAAACAAATTATGACATCTAAAGAACCTATTCGAGCAGCAGAAGATATAGACGAACAAACCATGACGGCTTCTGACTTTAAGGCTTTAGCGACTGGTAATCCCTATCTCAAACTCAAAATGGAGTTGGAAAATGAACTAACGGTGTTAGAAAATCAAAAACGAGCCTTTAACCGCTCCAAAGATGAATACCGCCATACCGTTTCCTATTGCGAGAAGTACCTCCCTATCATGGAAAAACGATTGAGTCAATATGATAAGGATATTGCTCAATCCCTCGCAACTAAGCACTTAGACTTTGTCATGCGATTTGACAATCAAGCAATGGACAATCGTGCTGAAGCAGGGGACTATCTCCGAAAACTCATTACCTATAACCGTTCAGAGACCAAGGAAGTCAGAACACTTGCCAGCTTTAGAGGTTTTGACTTAAAAATGGCTACACGAGGCTCTAGTGAGCCCTTGCCAGAGACCGTCTCTTTAATGATTGTAGGTGATAACCAGTATACTGTTGCCCTTGATTTGAAATCAGACGTGGGAACTATTCAGCGCATTACCAATACCATTGACCATATCCTAGATGAGCAAGAAAAGACGGAAGAGCTGGTAAAGGATTTAAAAGATAAGCTACAAGTAGCCAAAGTAGAAGTTGAGAAAGTCTTTCCAAAGGAAGAGGATTATCAGCTTGTAAAGGCTAAGTATGATGTTTTGGCCCCCTTGGTAGAAAAAGAAGCAGAGATTGAGGAGATTGATGCAGCACTGGCCAAGTTTAGTGAAGATACACAGCCTCAAAAACAGCAACAAATAGCACTCGAGATTTAAGAAAAAGGCTGACAAAAATTTTTGAACGCGGTAAAATGAAGTCAAGAAATCACAAAAGGAGAACAGACCATGGCCCAAACGATAGAAGAAATGCGTTATCAACTAGAAGAATGGTTGGTACAAGGTTTCACAAGTCCAGAGGATAGAGCTGACTACCAAGCTTTAAAGGAACAGTATGAAGATGAAACCCTTGATGTTAGCTTTTCAAAACAAGAAATCATCAGTCAATTAGAGGTCATCATCACGACCCGTGAGAATGACTTTCCGGACTTAGATGAAGTGACGAAAGCAGAATACCTTGATTTGGTTGCCCAACTAGATGAACTCGACAAGGAACAAGCTAACTATTACCGTAAGCAGTTGTCCTAGAAAGAGGTGTAAAATGTTGGAACAAATTGTACAAAGCCTTTTGATTATTGCCGCAATAGGACTGATTTTACTTGTTCTTTATCAGATTGTGAAAGTTTCAGGTGCTTTGTTTCTTATCGGACTCATCAGTGGATTAGTCTTTATAGAAATCTATGGGATTTACCTCTTCCTCACAGAACGAAATCTCTATACAGAAGATTTAGCAACCAATGGTATTTGGAGCTTTACAGGATTCTATATTGTCTTTAATATTCTGCTGGCGCTTGGTATTGTGACAAAAGTTGTGAGAAGTAGAATGGCATGAAAATAGGGCTACCTTAATGAGGTAGTCTTATATTTTTTAGAAGTAAATAGATGCAATAGGGTTATAAGAACTTAGTATTTCTTTTTGTTTAGATTGTGACACATGGGTATATATCTGAGTTATAGAAATAGAACTATGACCAAGTATCTGCTGGATGTAACGAATATCGACATCGTTATCTAATAACATCGTAGCAAAGCTATGACGAAACATATGAGGTGTGATCGTTGTAGTTAGTCTAGTTTGGTCTTTTGTCGTTTTCAGAAGTAAGCGAACACTTTGTTCTGTCAGTGGTTTTTGTGGGGATTTTCCAGGAAATAGATAATCGTCTAAATAGCTACAATAGCAAGAGATATAAGCTTTTAGCAACTGAAAAGTCCGTTCATCCCCTAAAAAAATAATGCGTTCTTTTTTTCCTTTTCCTAGAATTTGAAGCGTTTGTTCAGTTAGGTTAATATCTTTGATTTGAATATGACAAAGCTCAGAAATCCGAATACCAGTTGAAAGTAATAATGAAATAATTAACAAATTTCTTTCAGCTTTTTGTTTTTGATAAACAGTTTTGGAAGAGACAACTTTTTGTTTTAGATAGGTATATAGGATTTTTAAACTATCATGAGGTATTGTCTTAGGCAATGTTTTTTCTGCTCGAAATTGAAAACGTAACTGATTAAAAGGATTGTCTGCAATGATGTTTTGTGACTGTAGATAGCCATAGAACACTTTTAAACTTGCGATTTTTCGTCGTAAAGTACTTGTTTTTAAGTTTGAATGTGTCAAACCTTCAATATAACTTACCACACATTCTTTATTTGAATTGTAAAATTGCATTAAATCGTTTTTATAAGCACGAAGGGTATGTGCACTCAAACGTTTATGAGTTTTGCAATAATCTAGGTAATTAGAAATAATAGTATAATCCATGATAGTCTCCTTTAACGATAATGACGCTATTATAGACTGATTTATACACTTTGTATAGTGATAATAAATTGTTATCGGTAGGAGA